>JBDRET010000001.1:0-9805 GCA_043819495.1 Candidatus Woesearchaeota archaeon
GCAACTTTCTTCATGCTGGTTAATTCTGAGGAATTGAACTATATAAAACTTTTTGCTGTTATTTTGCCACTCTTTAGTGGTTAATAATCGAAAGATTTATAAAGGGAGAATGTCATTATAGAGGTATAATGACTTGGTTAAGAAATACACTAATAGCACTAGGGCTAGTAGCGGCGGCTCCAGCGTTGGCACAAGGACCTACCCCCGCTGACCTAGATACCCGAGTTCAAGCTAGCCTGAGACCTGATGTCCAGAATGTTCTTATAGTCTCGGATACTGGCAAGGGATACGCTACAAATGATAACAAGATCATAGAGCATGGAGAGGATCCGATACTACACGCTGTAGCTCTCATAACTGGCCCAGATGGAGATCTATACCTCAGTGACACAGACAGCTTGAAGATAGACGGAGAAGCCATACCTCAAGACAGGATATTCCCGTTTCCAGACAACTTCTCAGCAGCATGGTTCAGAGTAGAGAGCGACAGCAGAGGAAAATGGTACAATAATTCCTCTAGAGATTGGATGTGGGATCACTGGGAGCCCTTAGATTATGCTGAAACACCACTAGGTAAAGGTTTATCGATAAAGGCAGATGTCGCACCGACAATCCTTGACCCAATCTATCAGGATGGAGAAGCAGTAGGCACCATGAGATTCAGTCTCGTTTTATGCGATGGAGAAACCTTTTATGAAACTCCAGGATCAAATAGCAGACACCAAGGAGGAGTTTCAGAAGATGTTCATAGGATAGCTAAGAAAGGAGATACTGGAAATGATATCATAGATAATGCATATGCGCTCTGCAACAATCCGTACATCTGGGCAAGCAACACAACTACAGGAAGCGAGTTTGATAACCAAGCAGAACACTTTGTCGGTGCAGACTGCGCGGATTTTGCAGTAGCTGCATCAAGATTGGCAGGCTTTGAAGGCCTTCCTTATGCGGGGTCCATGACGCTCGACGGCTACACGGATTTTGTAGTAAGACCAAGATCCTCAGGTAATATTGAAGGTACCTTTGTTGATGAAGAAGGAAACTCTATACCAATCGGTGAAGACGGAGTTAAAATAGGAGATTTTGTCCTTTACCACAGGCACGCAGCGCTTCTAGCAGAAGATAGGAGTGACCCTTATGGAATATTGGATGGAAGACCTAACGGAGTTCTTGACGAACACGATTTAGTCATCCACACCTTGTTTGCAGAACCCAGATTGCAGCCAATCACAGACTATAATCCTAAATTCACAATCAGACGGCAAAGAAAGGACCAAAGAGCTGCACAAGAAGGGGATGTGTTTGACCTCGCAGGACACATTGATGCTATCCTTACGTACAGTAATGGTATGGCAAGAAGTTCTGAACTAGCAGCACGTATGGGCCTGACAGAAATAACAGACGCAAACAACCTGGAAATAGGTGACAAGATATTTATCCCTCCGAATTACAGCCCAGATAAATTTACTTGGGTAGTCTACACAGTCAAAGAAGGTGACAGCATGACAGAAATAGCTAGACGTGCAGTCAAAGGAACACTTGTAGACTACAAACCGAACGAATAAGATTAATCTTCCATAGGAACAAATATTCCTGGATTGATTCTTAAAACATCAGTTAGCTTGCCATCTTGGATATATTCTCTCCTTGTGAGTATGTCTCTTTCGTACGGCGCACCAGCGCCTGCGCGTGGAGGATAAGTAGAAGCTTGGATTTTAAATCTCATATAAGCAGGTGCTTCACCGTTTTTTTTACCTTCAAAAAAATCAGTCATCAAGCTAGCGTACTGGTCGGCTTGCCATCCGCTATAATGATACTGCTCAAATACAAATTCGAGCTCTTGCGTTTCTTCGTTTGCGTGTATAGCAAATTCTTTATGAGGACCAAAGAGGAAGTCTATTTGATCCAGTATTTCTGCATCCGAGTAGATGCCTGTCACGAAAGTTGTATGTCCATATGTTGATATTCCTCCAGCAGCATATGTTGGCTGATGGAATAATATGTCTCCTACTTGTGCGTCTTCCATATCATAAGAAACGAGGCGTGTGAAATCTGGTATGTTAGGAGATCCAAACATCGCTTTGGCAACCTGGACAAAATCATCCGGGGTCTCAAAATCTGAAAGCCTATATGTTACCTTATTACTTGTAAGCACTGCATCATATCCTTCTTGCTCTGCAAATGCGCCGATAAGATGAATCAATACATCCGAACAATCAGTCTCTCCAAAACACACACTATCAATGTTTGTTGAAGTGAATTCTGCGAAATCTTGAGAGATTTGCCCATAATCCCAGTTTGTATCTCCTAGGCCAGTCGGATCAACATACTTTAGCGGGTTGTTGCTTACATATGCGTACCAATTGTTGTTGTCTTCAATCGGGTCTTTCTGCGTGAATCTTCCTGTATCACTGTCGTAGTATCTTGCTCCAGAATATTGCAATTCTCCATCATCTTCTTTGCCAGTAAAACTGAACCTTTCTGAGCTTGCTCCTAAGGTTTCTCCATAAGGAAGAAATGTGTTCTCTTCGACAAGAACTCCTGCTGTATCTGTTATTGCTCTAGAGCTGCCAAGAACGTCCTGATGCATATATCGAAGTCCGTCTTCGCTATACTTCGCTTCTAGAGCAACACCATAAACATAGTGTTCTTCTGTTGGGGTTGCTGCTCTGGCTAATGGTTCGTTTGCAGCGCTTTGTGCTGAGAATGGAGCGCTTGCCTCTCCTCTAAGCTGGCAGCCGCTAACTAAGAACAAGACTGTCATAGTCACTACTAAAGTAATCACCGCAACTTTCTTCATGCTGGTTAATTCTGAGGAATTGAACTATATAAAACTTTTTGCTGTTATTTTGCCACTCTTTAGTGGTTAATAATCGAAAGATTTATAAAGGGGAAAATTGATATATGCTTATATGACGAGAACAGCCCTAGCAACAGCTGCAGCGATAATCTTACTAGCTTCAGCTACGCAAGCAGATTCTCCATTGATCTTGCCCGCAGACAATATCATAATGCCTTCAAATGGATTTACACATGCTTTTGAACTACAGAAACCACCTTCCAAGACTGCTGCTGAAAGAAGCAAGAATCAGGAGGGCTATTTCCAAGAAGCAATAAGGGATCAGAACAGGGGGGGCTACACAGTCATACTCTACTGGGAATCGGATGGAAGCAAAACATTCTCTGGAGACCCCAAATTGGCCGCAGAGACCTATGCCCGAAACTTCTTTGGAGAAACAGTAGTAGCGCCAGTAGCCAGTTCAGCAGAATACCTTGATTTCATACTCAACCCACCAGAACCCATACAGAACCATGCATACTTCGGCCCAGCAGGACTAGATGCTATTTGGTTCTCTTCAAACCTTCTAGAAGGAACCTATCTAGATACAGAAGATCTTGCAGCCTTGACAGCAGATTTCTCAGGCAGCTTCACAGATGATGCATTCGTGAGGTTCTATGGCGGGAACACCGGAGCAGACAATATCCCCGGACCGGACGAGCGAAGATGCTTTGCAGACGTATACTCGGAAGTGTTCGGAGTAGAAACTCAGGCTCCCTGCAGCAATCTGATATATGTAGAAGAAGAACGTGAAGGGAATCTTATAGGAGTCTATCGCCTGGAAGTTCTGGATGACAGGATAGCTTCTTCAAAGCTTCAAATCTTTGATGTACACTGCAGAGGAGACCCTGCTTGGGTAGTTTATGGAGCGGATTAGAATGCCAAGAATATCTCCCACATTAGCATTGTTCTTGATGATGCTAGAGGCGGCTAGGCCTGCAGGTTCTCAAGCGCCATCAATTGTTGATATCTCTCCAATGCTTCAAGACAGACCAGTATCTGAAAAGCCGATTGAACAAGGGCTGCCAATTAATTACAACGGTTTGCAGATGGAACTTGAGTTCCAGGATTGGTTTGCAGAATATGATAAAGATAGGGAAGGATCAACCCTGATAGTTCTGGGCGACCCTGCAGAGGGAACGTCCTTATATATAGGAAGGATAGACTTGGCTGCAGAAACAATAGCAGAAAAAGTGACTGGTAATGTCGAGATAAAGACCTTTTACTCTGCAGATGATTTAGTAGACTATATTGCAAACACAGACCTGACATTCAAAAACATAATTTGGTATGGTCATGGAGATGCTCAAAGCTTCTGGATGGACCTGACACATGGATCAGACGAGCCCATTTTTGATGAGGGCTTTCTCGAACGGCTTGTAGAATACAGCCATAAATTCACAGACGACCTTCTTCTCAAGGCCTATACGTGTCATGGTGCCGCGGATAGGGTTCCGAAACCCAACATGGGAGAACTTATCCATGCATATCTTGATGCAGATGTCTTTATCGCGAACTCATGGGTCTTTGCCAGAGGAATACCTGATGGGAACGGAGGGGTGAATGTATATTATTATCCGGCTACCCGGACCGATTATTCGGTTGAGTTTGATGGCGATTCAAAAATGGGCTCGTGGGATTGCGCATACACTGGAGAGAGCCAGTGGGTATTCTTTGGGGATGAAGAAGTAAGGGTTAGTTATAAAACCAATCATCAGTCGTCTTCATAGTCAAGAAAATTCCATTGTATATTTGTGGAGTCCGCTAATACTGGTTCTGAAAACGGGTTAGTGATGTGAAGGTCAAACAATCCAGGAGAATCTTCTGAAGGCAGTATCCTGAAGTTGACCATTTGATCTTGGTATTGCCCTCCAAAGTTTACTAATTCGAAACCAGGAGATTCAAGACGTGATCTTTCAAAAGAAGAAAAAAGAACGGATCGTCCTTCAAAAAACTCAGCCATCTCTTCATAATCTATGCCTTCGATTATATCCAGACCAACTTCGCCATAAACAAGAAGGCCGATAAGATCATTATCAACAGGATAGCGGGTTATGCCCCGGAAATATCCTTTAGTCCCGACAAAACTCTCTGAACCAGCCACGCGGGTCATGCTGTTGAATATATCCCAATTCTGCCCTCCGCTGCAAGTTCCCATCAAAGTCTGCCTTCCCGGTTGAGGAATCATCCCCGGGAAATATTCCCATGTTTCTCTTGACACTCCCATCATGATGTCTTCACTCTTATGGTCAAAATAATTCACCCGAGCTATAAAACGTCCTTCTTCCACAAGTGTGTTCACTGCGTTGACTGTCTCGAGCAGTTCATCAGCCCCATTGATATCCAAAGTGATAAATTCGAATCTACCCTTGTAGTTCGATTTATAAGCATTGACCTCCTCTACGAAGTCTGGGTATACGCTGTTGTATATCATGACGGCAATAGGTTTCTGCTCTTCCAGACCGTTTGGATCCACATATTTTAATGGGTTATTTGCTGCGTAAGTGTACCAATTTCTCCCATCTTTTATTGGATCTGCTTGCGTAAACTTCCCTGTATCACTGTCATAATACCTTGCGCCATAATAAGATAAGTCTCCTTCTGCTTCTTTCCCTGTGAAGCCAAACCTTTCTTCACTTGCGCCTAATGATTCTCCATAAGGGAGGAAGGTGTTTTTCTCGACAAGAACGCCGGTTGTATCAGTCACTATTCTGCTGCTGCCGAGTACATCCTGATGAATATAACGCAGTCCTTCTTCGCTATACTTCGCTTCTAGTGTAACGCCGTATATATAGTGTTCGTGTGTAGGGGTTGCGGCTCTGGCATCTGACTCACCTGCACCGCTTTGCGGTGTTGTGACTACTCCGGTTGCTTCTCCTCTTAGCTGGCATGCGGTGAGAACTAACAACAGAATCAGTACAATCGCTATGTTTATTCTATTTTTCATCTTCTTTATCTGCCGGGTTCGGGGGGTACGTGACGTCCGCCGAAATGATGGTTTATGCGTTGTCCGACTCTTACTAATCTGTCCAAGACACCGTATCCTTCTATGTGATAAATACTGCGATCTGATAATCTCGATTCATATTTAGTATTATAATAGTATGTTGCATCAGTCGTTGAGTCATAATATTGGCCTATCTGGTCAAAGTTTATGCCTGCAGAGAGGGCGATATCGATATCCATTTCGTTGAACTGGGGGAATTCAGCTTGTGCTTCACTGATGATGGCTTCGCGGGTCCTGGAAGGGTATCCTTGGCCTACCAAAATGTCATACACTATGTAGCGCTCTAACTGCTCAACATGTAGATTTCTGAGATAATATTCCACCTCCTCTATGGACACTCCCCAGCCATGTTCATAAAGATCAGTTATCTGATCATTCATATAATGAGACCCTCCGTAGTACAGAGCTTGAAACCTGACCTCTGCTTGCCAATCTTCTTCTGGAACATAAGAAGGGAACCTGAATTGCTGTTCTCCTTCAAAAGGATTGTTCATCCTGAAGTCTCCATTCCACGTCTCCATCCAATCAAACCAATCATCGTATTCCCAACCTCTACCTGCGTAATGTTCATCAAAATATCCCTGCAGTTGATCGGAGGTTACACTATCCTCAAAATTCAAACCCGTAGGATCTATGTATTTCAATGGGTTGTTGTTGGCATAGATATACCAATTCTTTCCATCAATCACAGGATCTTTCTGTGTGAATCTTCCGGAGTCAGCATCATAGTACCTTGCACCGTAATAATATAGGTCGCCTTCTGCCTCTTTGCCAGTGTAAGTGTAACGTTGCCCGCTGGCTCCTCTTGCTCCACCATAAGGCAGACGGGTGTCGCTTTCTTTTAGCTCTCCAGAAGAACCAGTCACAGCTCTTGTGCTTCCCAAGTAATCTCTATGGAGATACTGCAGTTCTCCCTCTGAAAACACAGCTTCTGTGCCATCGGCGCCTAGGATAAAGTGTTCGTCTGTTGGAGTTGCAGCTCTGGCTTCTGAGTCTCCAGTCACTTCCTCGCCTTGCGATGAAAAGGGAGCTTTTGCTTCTCCTGTCAGATTACAGCCGCTAACTAAGAACAAGACTATCAAAGTCACTACTAAAGTAATCACTAATTTCTTCATGCTATTGTACCTCTGAATCTTGATTTATATAAATGTTTTCCCAAACTCCCAACCAAAAACATTATAAACTCCGCTGTTCTTTTCCAAAACATGAAATACAACATCAACGCCTTCAACGGCGCAGTGAGATACTACGAGAAACTTCTAGCGAAATACAAGAAAAAGACCATACTCATACTTGCGAACATAAACAATGATCCTGCTTTCTATTCTATAGCACCATTATCAAGGGCTATACATAACCTAAAGGCGGATATGCATGTCATGTTCTACAACCAGCAGAGCAATACATATCCTCTGCTTAAGGATGTCTGGGATGCTTATGAAGACCTAAAGAAAGGAGTCAAGGACAAGAGGACTCTGGCCTTGAAAGAATTCATAACTATAGTAGACAAGAAAGCCAAGGGAGAGTTCGACAAGATATTTGGGCCGCCAGACCTAATCCTAAATGCTGACAAGGCACATTTTACAGCTCCAAAGCTCGTATTGGACTTCAAGACCAAATGGTTCAGGAAATACAGGTGGAAAACGCTCATGCAGACATCAAGAGTCATCTGGAAGCAAGTATATAATCTCAAGCCTAATGAAAAAGTAGGCTTTGGCTTCGAGCTCATACTGAGAGAGAAGGATATGGGGCATTCTTTAGAAGACTATCTTGATTCTTATGCCATAAGCAGAGCGATGCTCAAAGCCATACCCAATAAACACAAGGCCATGGGAGCAGCAACCTCAAGATTTTCACAATTAGAGCTCGGAGAAAGAATAGGAGAGCTGAAAGCGACCATAATCGGATGCGAGCTGAGTAAAGACATCAACGAGCTTGTCTTCAAGAAATACCAGAAACTATCAAAGCTCTTGAAGCTAGATCGAATCAAGTTCAACGACGCAGTATTTGCCATACATGCAAAAGGATACACTGGCAAGCACATTTTCGGAGACTTCTTTGGATACCCGACGCCAGACAGAAAGTCAAGGTGGCCCACGCCAGGAGGCATATTGTACAAGTTCGACTGGTATCCCCAGACAAAACACGAGTCAAGGGATCCCAAGACAAGGATAGGCTTCACAGAGACCCTGCCTATAGATATCTTCATAGAGACCTGCAACATAGACTGGCTAGCGATGCAGAAGAGGAACAACAAGATAATGCAGGTAGAGAACAAGTCAGATAAGATAGTGGTCAAGTCAAAAAAGAGTAACTTTGAGGTCTTCCTGACAGGAAAACACGGAAGAAGACGCGTGAAAGGATCAGACGTCGACACAAGACATAAGTTCAATAGGGAATATTATAAGAGGACAGGCATAAAAGCAGGCACCATGGCCAACCTTCCAGGAGGCGAAGCTTTTGTGACTCCAGAATACATCAAAGGCACATTCTACGGTGACGTCGTGATAAGCGTAGACCAGAGCTATCTTTTGGATCCTAAAAATCCATTAGTGATAAAGTGCAATGAAAAAGGATATAAGATAGTGCGGGGCCCTGAAAAGATAATCAAGAAGATCAAGCAGAAGAAAGGAGAAGCGTGGAAACATCTTTTGGAGCAGGAAAAGCACAAGTCTGTGCCCAAGAGCATCATCGAGCTCAAGAAGAAGAACTTCGAGAACATAGGCGAGTTCGCCATAAACACCCATCCCAAAGCCAAGCTCTGTGATTATTTAATCGTGAATGAAAAAATAGCTAACATGATCCACATAGCATTAGGAGCAGGCTTTGACGCAGACAGATCCACAGATTACCATTACGACATCGTCATCAATGCCAAAGAGCAGAAGATGGACATCTATGGCGTGAAAGGACAAAATAAATATTATATCTTGAAGAAGGGGAAGTTTGTTGTTTAGACAAAAAGATTTATATACATCTTTCTCTATTACATATAAAAAGAGGATAACATGAAGAAATTATTGATATTGTTGGGTTTACTGGTGTTATTGATTATTCCTGGCTTAGTCTATGGATTAAATTGCTGGACTGGTGCTTGTGCGGGAGCTACCCGGTTCGTCTCTATCACCAATACTAACAATGCGCATGTTGGGATCCCTGGCAGTTATGGCACTAATATCTGTTGCAACCAGCCCACATCGGTTGGGGGCAATTCTCCTAATGCCGAAGTTTTTTTGAGCTGGTCAAACAATGCCCATGCTTCAGAGACTTATCATGTCACCCAGTATCCTGTCAGCCTGACCCTTGCCAACACAGACTGCATCTATGAGAGCAACGCCTGCACCATGGGAAGAGAATGTGTCATATCATTGAGCGGATCGACCAATGCACACGTAGGAGAATGCCCAAGCTATTTCAACAAGCTCTGCTGCTGCGATACTATGATAGATGAACAATGCGGACCGATAGAGAACCCGCCTAATGGTGGGGTCCCTGGCTGCGATGAAGTAGGAACTTGGTGTTGTCCTTCTTCATCAAACTGTGTCTTGGATCAGGGCGCAGGAGCTAGTTGCTATGTTATTGGAACCAATGATCTCTCGGGAAACTTGATCTGCAGCAACCAAAGCCATTGGTGCCCTGTTGGTTTTACTTTTGACGGTGTGGAATGCACATGGGACGGCGCCTATTGCGACATGGGGAACCCTCCGACATGCATCAACCCGTTCAGCGATATTCCTTTATGTTTCGCTCCAGACCCGCCTGATGTCCCTCCGATGGATGCCTGCTGCGATGTCGGAGTCCAATACAACGGCTACGATTATTATGATTGGTCTTTGATAGATGTCTACTGAAAATTCAAAATAATTTTTCTTGAGTGATAAAAATAAACAGCAAGGTTTATAAATACTCAGCCATTACCTATTTTTCATGGTGGCGCGAGAGGAATTAGAAAAATCAAT
>JBDRET010000002.1:0-16445 GCA_043819495.1 Candidatus Woesearchaeota archaeon
TTGCTGGAAAATAACGAGACATGACGTAACAAACTCAAATTATTTTCCAACAATTGAACAATTAAAGGAACGTTTAGAGAATTTTTGGCAAAGATATGATTTCACGCTCAATTTTACCAATTACTTATGTCCGTAACTAAAGCCAGGATAAATTTATATATCAATAAATGCGTGTGCATGTCAAAAGATAGACAAGATGATGGTAAATATGATTGATGCGATGAAAAGAAAAATAACAGGAATATCAGGAAAGAAAGCAGATGTGAACTGGTACATGATAGGAGCAGTGATATTCGCAGTCATGATAATAATCATACTGCTGATCCTCCGCAAGCAATCCGGCGGTCAGGAAGGCATCTTATCAGCCATATTCAAGGTAAAACCATAAAATGGAGTCAAAATCGCTCTTTGTGGGACTGCTTGTTGTACTGGCAGCAGGTTTTGTATTCATAACGATAATGAATAAAGGCAGGGTCGCGACAGAGACGAGCATGGATTCACTAATGCCTGACATGACCTGTCCAAAAGATGTTAAGATAGATGATTATATCTCACGCCTGCGCGTATTCTCAGGATCCAAAGATAAATACTATCTTGCAGAGCCAGCATATGCGATAGATATATTCAAGGAATACCTCTCATGCAAGAACCCCCGGAAAGGTTCTCCACGCTTCACTGCTGTAGAACTTCAACAATACAATCCAGAGATACTCAACTGCGCAAATGCAGCATATGTCAACTATATGACAGAACTGAAAGCGAAACTTGATGAATCTGAGAGATATAAGAATTCTGCAGATGCAGATATAAAAGCAGGAGCGACTGCCGACTTTAAGTATTATGCTGATCTACATAAGAAATTCCAGACAGAGCATAAGACATTCACACTGATATTCCCTGAAGCATTGAGTTCCAGCAAACTCTGTGACTATTCAGCTACTGGAAAGATAGAAGGTATAGATGAAGATGCAATCATGATAATTGAGGAAGAAGTGATTGGAGAAGATGATGAAGAAATAGAGGTTCCAAAAGATATTAAGGTTGCAGAAGATGGCGGACTTTACTTGCAGAATTTTGAAGGATGCGAAGATTTCCCTGATGAAGCGTCTTGTCTTAGTTTGGGCAGTTTAAAAGAGTGTTTGCCAAACTATGAGAATGGTGATAAGAGCAAGTATACAGGGTGTATAAGTTGTGGAATAACGTTCTGCTGGGGTACTCCTAGTTATGGCGATATTGTCAAGTTTAAGAATCTATGGACTGAAGATCCGTGTGGCTGTCTTGATGATTGTGAAGAAGTAGATGAGTGTAGCGATTATGATACTGCGTATGGCTGTACTAATTTACGATGCCGCCAGGAACTGACTGTGGAAGGGTCCGATATACTCGTAAGCATAGATGAAGGACCTGAAAAGTGTTTGCCTACATATGATGGCTGTGATATTGAAGATTTTGATGGGTGTGAAGACTGCCCTGATGATTGTGATATGACCTTATATGACGGTTGTGAATTTTTAGTAAGTAAGAATCCTTGTGGTTGCACATAGAACCACTAAAGCCATAGAAAACTTTATATATAGTACAATCTAGGGTTAAAGTATCATATTAACAAAAATCAAGAGGTGACATGACATGTCTAAAAAAGCTCAAGGAATGTCGATGAATGTTATAATCATCGCAGCTATCGCGTTACTAGTTCTTGTGATTCTAGTTGTGATATTCATAGGAAGGATGAACACTACAACACAAGGCATCGATAAGTGCAAAGGATCATGCACTGATGAGATGAATGATTGCAAAGAGACATACGGCACTTATTACACAGAAGCTTCCGGAACATGTGCTGATGGTCAGCATTGCTGTGTAGGAGTCGGCGGATAAAGCCGATCCAAAATGTTTTCTTCATTTTATTCTCGAAAAGCTCAAGGGATGAGCATCAAGGTCGTTGTCATAGCAGTCCTATGTCTTGTAATCCTGATAGTCCTCCTGATGATAATGACAGGAAAGACAAAAATATTCAGCAAGGCAGCTGCAAGCTGCGAGCAGAAAGGCATCGGAGCAGGCTGCATAGCTAAGAATGCACCATGTGATGGACCGATATACAAGCTTGGAACTGACTGTGATGAATATGAGCCTTGGTGCTGTGTGCCTGTAGGTTAATACCACTTGTAATATATCAGAACTATCCGGATGAGGCAATCATGATGAGAAAATCAAAAAAAGGGATGGAAGCGATGCAGGTCGTTGTCGCTGCAGCGATACTCATAGCTATACTGCTCATAGGATTCTATTTCCTGAATAAAGGAGCAAAAGCTGCAAGCGGTGCTGCAGATTGCATGAATGTCTGCTCTGCCAAGGACCCTTCTGGCAACTGCCCTCCTGAATATCCCATAAAGGCATTTCAGACCTGTCAAGTGGATGGCAAATCCGGTCGCTGCTGTGTCGAATCACCAGTATAATCAGCATAATAAGAGGTATGATCATGAAGAAAGCACAAGCAATGAGCCTTAATGTTGTTGTATTAGCAGTACTCGCACTCATAATCCTGATAGTCCTGGTATTGATATTCTCAGGAAAGCTCAAGATATTCAGCAGCGGAACATCAGATACTGCTGGCCAATACAAGAGTGGCAATTGTGAATCACCTGCCACCGACAATAGATGTGTATCTTATGCAGATGATTGCAATGGAGCATATAGTTCAGGCAATTATCCTGATTGTGAAGCAGCAGGTCACTCTGGCTGCTGTTCAATGTAATCTTCTTTTGATGTGATATTAATGAACTCCAAGAAAGCCCAGACAAACAAACCATTTGCAGTGGTGATAGGAATAGTCCTACTTCTATCATTGGCATTGGTAGTTTACCTGGCTTTCATAAAACCATCAGGCAAGACTGCAGGTGAGCTATTCGGTACTATAGGGTCATGCGCTGATCCTCTTGTAGGTGATGATGGTGTATGCAGCTGCGTATTTGCAGACAGCATCTGTCCTGGAGACTCTGAATCCAAACTGAACAGGAATTGTCCAGCAACAATCTGCGATCCTTCTAATGCTGCAGAGTTTGCCAAACAGTCTGTAACTGCACAAAAGAATTTTGACAAGAAAGTCAAGGATATTGAAAAAGAGCTGGGAGCAACTCTCGGACCAGATCAGCGAAGGATGCTTGAGCCTGACTTCTTCGGCAGCTGCTGTGTAGGCGCAGAGATGCCTAAGTGAAAATGATACGTTCTAAAAAAGGCATAGTGGAAATGAGCCTTCAGCAGACTATAGGGCTAGTCCTCGCAGTCTTATTCATCATATTATCAGTTATCGTCATAATGGGTCTCATCAATGTATTCACTGCAGGACCTGATACGGGGAGCATCGCTACGTTCAATGAGGTATTCGATGCAGCAGAAGTCTTGCTCAGTCCGGAAAATACTAACTTGAGCCAGTCATGCAAGATCACGAATAGATATCTTGATCCCAGTTTTGCGATAGTCGGATTCAACAAGAAAGCGATATCTAACCAGGCAAGAGAGACTGGAGATGAAGGTGATGATGACTACGGGTATGTTGAGGAGTATTGCGGCACTACTGATAATAACATATACAAACCAAGCAGCTGTCTGGATAGGGCTTGTCTCTGTCTCTGTAAAGGAGGGATGGGAGATATCACAGGGGATGACTGCAAGGAATCAGGAGCCCAGTGCAAGCGGTTGGATGCAGGATTCCAGGATTTCATAATGACTAATCCCACGAAGAATAACAAGAAGATAGATCTTGTCATATATGGTGAGAGCTGCTGGTTAGGATCCGACCTTAAGGTGATACCTGGTTACATCCTTAAACTACAGACAAAGACCCGCATAGAGATAAATCCTATACTCAGCCAGACAGTCATGCAGAGCGAATATGGTGACATCCCTGAATGCAAGGACCTTATCAAGAAGTTAAGGCAGCCTGCAGCTGCAGCAGCCAAACCTGCAGAGAGCACTGCTAAACCCGAAGGGAGTTCTCTTGATGAAGCGATGGAAAAACAGAACGCAAAAACACCTACCCTTAAGTAATTTCTATAAAAAGGTTTATAAACGTCATTCTCTATAGAGCACCAATGGGTTTTGTTTCAAAAAGAGGTAGAGTAGTCAGCAGTAGGTCTGTCCCTTTTAGAGGTAAGAAGGGAGATATCATGAATGAATTCTATTATATCCTATTCCAGCTGATGCTAGTCATGCTTGTCCTTGTGGCACTCATACAATACATCAATTTTACAGCATCAGGTTTGAGGTTTGAGAAACGATTCGCATCCATGGATATAGCACTCCTGACAACAACAGTACAGTACGTGCCTGGAACCATGAAATATCTCTATACTCCCATGCCCTTTGAGGCATTGATAGATCTTGAGTTCATCAATAATACTATCTACATAATCCAGAAAGACAGCGATCTTCCACCGATAATATTCTGGTCGCTTGCAAACATAAACCGCGACTCACTCAGAGGAGTCACCAGACTCACAGGAACAAAAGAGGATGAAGGAGGGATGTTCAGCGATGCCGAAATAACTCCTCCAGAAATAACATATTACCGCACCGGACGAAAGACAGCATTTGATCATACTGAAGTAAATCCATTCCAGAAAGACTGTCCTGTATTCAACACTTCTGCAAATATCAAATCAAAGACCATCACCATATCAAAAGTGTTCAAAGATGCAAAGGATGAACGCAATGAGACACATCCGATCAATATGATAGCACAATACCTATCTGCAAGACATAAAGATATCTTCAAGATAACAAAGAGCACTGAAACTACAGGATCTGCAGGGTCTGGCAAGACTTCTGACCTGATAATATACCTTGGCGATTCCGGAGAGAGTAAAGGTCCTGGAAGCATGGTGATGTTCATACCTATAGATGAAAACACTCTCTTCTCGAGGAAACTTGCCTGCAGTGTCATCAATGACCTTTTGACTGAAAAGAGCAACATATTATTCTCACAGATAATGCCCATATATACAGAACATCTTGATAAGGAAAGCCCGCTGAATGCACTTAAGTCAAAGGCAGCACAAGCGACCATCTTCTGGGACATCTCAGGGTTCACATCAGAACAGATAGATTACCACAATACTGCAGATGCACTTGCCACTGCAATCCTCAGATATTATGGTGCTGAAGATCTCAATATAATATCTGAAAAGACAATGAGTACAGAGGAAGACTGATATGAGACACTTATTGATAGGACTCAGTGACGGAAAGAATAAGAAGGGAATATTATCCTTTAATTTCGTCGCTATGATACCCAGGATATTCTTCCTTGTCATAGTACTCACTGCAGTCATAGTATTAGTAGAGCTATATATGAATCAGAAGTTCAACACAGAAGATATGCGCGCAGAGATAATGATAAATGGGTTCATCTATGCTACAGGAGGGATAAACTATTACGACCCTGTGACCGGGCGCACATATCCTGAGATAATAGATCTCGCGCAGATGAATGCCACGGAACTTGAGGATTCATTCTTTTTTAAAAACAATAATGTGATTGCGGCAAAGATCCATGTATCACAAACCTCTTATTATGAATATAATCATATCAAAGAGATATACTACAACAAGGAATGGTTCGACAGCTGGGAACCTCTCATGAGACTCAAGATACCAGGGATAGGTGGTGTCTCAGAATACACAAGGACCCTTCCTGCAATATACCGGAAAGAGAATGGCGAGCTCAATTCAGGATATGTGACATATCAAGTGGTGCAGCCAAAATGAGCGGTATCCTGAATGCACAACCAAGTAAATTTCCAATATATTCAAACATATTGAAACAAAACCCAGGAGTGCCGGCACAGGACTCTGTTTTGTGCTGGCATCTTCCTTTTCATAAGGTAGCAGACCAATGTCAAAAATAAAGAATCATAAGATGTGAAGTATGAACAAGAAAGCGTTCATAAGCGATTCGATAGTAGATATATGGGCAATAGTGCTCTTTGTACTTATAGTCATAACTTTTGCCATCCTATTCAAATTCGATGCCACTGCGCGTGAGATGTCGATACAGGACAGGAAAGACGTGAGTTATGGAAATTATTTCTCCCAAGTCTATCTCAGGAAACCTGTGCTTGTAGGGACTGAACAGATGAGCATGGCAGAACTGATAGCATTCTATGACTATAATCAGACACAGGAGAAACAGAAGGATATAGACCAGACAATAAAGGATGTGTTCTTCTATGGCATAAGCAACTCTTTATGGGAGGTCCTTGAGCCTTCAATAGATAATTTCACGAAGAACAGCTTCGATAAAGATCGTTGTTGGGTATTCTCCATACTCGGGAATGGATTTGAGTATGCAAAATTCGGCAACTGTCCGCTGATGTCTAATGCGTTTTCAATATCCAGAGCAATGGAACAATTCGGAGTCCCGAAAGATGCATTTGTCACTCACATAGCATCAGTAGATCCGAGAGAAGCGCCCATAGAGGTGTATTCTGTGTATGATGTGAAGCGGATGATAGATCTATACGCTCCGGATTCTTACACCAACATGGATGACTGGGTGAAAACTCTTGTACTCAATGATTGTGTCGCATTTCCCGCATTACCTTACTGCCAGCCCACAGATACTAAAAAATGAGAAACAGACTATTCAATAAGAAGAGCAAGAAGGCAATGGTCTTCAATATCATGATAGTCATATTTACGATAATGATACTCTCTTACGCATACATACGCCTCACAGAAAAGATGGACAAGGTCACACTCGAGATAGGCGAGAACCAGATGAAGATAATAACTGAAGTACAGGAAGGAGAGAAAGCATTGATATTCCTTGACTTTGCAGCAAAGATGGCATTGTATCAGGCAGCATATGACCTGCCGTCATCAGGAGGATTCTCCGGAACATCATCCTGCGGTACATATTATGATTTTAACATGTGGAATGATAATTCAAAGACTGATTGCTCGATAAATGAGAGCACTGCACGACTCGCATTACAGACCCTGTTTGCGTCGAGCCTCAAATCCCGGGTCGCAGCATACCCTACTGCAGATTTTATCGAGAGAACATCCGCATCAGCACTTGCCAGAGGTCAGGCGATAGCTTCAGGATATTTCGGAAGTGTTGCAGCACCGCCACCTGATGTGATAACAGGTGATGCCATCCTGGATTATGCACAGTGCTATGAAGGGAGGAAATACGGTACTGGTGCAGGGGAGTTCGTGTGTACTACATTTGTCATAAAAGTGCTCCAGGACCTTGGAGTCGAGCTTGATTCAGAGATGATGGGCATCATCAATGTACGTGTATCAAAGAAAGCAGAGGAAGCAGGCATGTCTAAAGATGAATATGCTGCTACTAGTGGAGACCCGATAGGGAAGGGAGTGCAGCTCGCATTGGTATCCCGGGGCCTGGGAAAAGAGGTCAGCGTCGATGAGATACAGAAAGGAGACTTTGTACAATACTGGTGGAAGAAAACAGATGGGTGGAAAGGACATGCAGTCATAGTGAAAGAAGTCAATGATGATGGGACCGTAGACACATATGGAGCGCACTGGACAACCGTAACGACTGCTACAGGAATTGATCTTAAAGACCCGGAAAAAAATGTCTATGCTGTCCGTCTGAATCCTGATGCAAACAAAGGACCATCTGCGAAGGGAAGCACAGCAGCGACATCAAGCAGCACTACTGCGCCACCAGCAACACAGGATCCAAAACCGGGTGCAACTGCCCCTGCAACAGACACTACTGCCCAAACCGCACCAGTTGAGATATGCAAAAAACCTGAATTCCTATCTGACCAGCTGTATGACTTCGTACTCAACTCTTCAGGAGGAAGGACAGATGTCATAGGGATAGCAAGACAGAACCTTGCAGTGGGGATATCAAAATTACCATCAATACTGGGCGAAACAGTATCATGTGTCCCAATGCATGCAGACAAGGAGTATGATCTCGAATATTTCAAGAGCACCTATGGACGCACACGCCTCGAGGTGGAGTCCAGACTGAAGAAATTGAATTTCATGGGAAAAGAAGTGAAAGTACATGAACTAATCGCTCCAGTCATAGGCTGTATCGAACGGACGATCAGGTCATGTGAAGAGGGACGTAACTATTGGTTCCGCGACATAAAATCATATGACTGGCAGACAGTAGACCCTGTAACCCAACTGATGGCAACAAGCTCATTCGGGATATCATTGAGCATAAATGCTGATTCCAACATCAATTCAAAAGATGGCAGATTACGCACAGACCTTCCTGATTGTGTGGTAGATGCTTTCAAGAATAACGGTTTCAAATGGGGTGGTGATTTCAGCAAGGAAAAAGTCCCTTCATTGTTCATGTTCATGGCGGACCCTGCACGGCTGGCTGTGCAGAGCTTCGCAGCAGGAAAAGGCATGGTCCCAGCAGAGACATTCACTTGCAACTATTGCGGTCCGAAAGGAAGAGAGACGCTGATGACAATAAATCCTTCTGCGTATTCATCATGCCCTGCAGTCAAGCGGGGAAGCGGCTGCTGCAAGGCTGCTTGTCCTCAGGGTGCAGTAATAAGAGACCAGATGCCATACATAGGCCAGTGCAGTGCAGAGGATATGGGTCCGGGATCGGATTGTCTCAGCGGCACGAGCTATTGCGAAAGCGCCTGCGGTATCGCAGCATCAAGAATGGCATTCAGGTCTTATGGCATCGAGATAACCTCACAGGAGATGTTCTGCGGCGGCCCGAACTCAGTCATCGCTACGGGAGGATCAAGCATATTCAAGATTGCGGACCTATCAAGGAGGATTGGCCTTGCGGAAACACGGAATAATCCTGGAGGAGTCTTTGACTGGAATGATGTGGTAAACAGTGTAAGGTCAGGCAAAGTCGTCGTGCTATCTGTCAGTGATTTCAGAGGGACACCGTATGATCCGGGCATGATTGACAAGAGTGGCAAGACTGCTGCACAGATAAAGGAAGAGAAGGAAGCAATGCTTGCAGCAGGAAAGAAATATGCTTCAGATCTCAATGAACGCTGCTTCAACACGAAAGGACACTATCTTACAGTATACGGCGCAGGCGATAATTACGTAATCATAAATGACCCGTATAATGCCGCATGCCCTAACTCTGTTGAAAGGATAGTCCTCTCACGTGAGTATCTGGAAAGGACATCAAAACATTACGTGGTGATGAGCTGATGAAAAGAACGGCATTACTGATTTGTGTGTTCGGTTTGATGGCCGTGTTCTCTTCAATAGTCTGTGCTGAGAATACTCTCATCATCTCTGTGGATTCCTATCCTGAACCTACATTGATCACTGAGGTCTTTGTACTTGAGCAGAACGCATTTGGAGATTCTCGGTTCTTCCACGACCAAATCGAAGAAGATACTTCATTCAAGATAGAGCTCATCGATTCTTCAGGCAATATAATTCTAACGATACCTGTTGAAGGATATAGCTCACATCTTATGTTCGATGACAGGATATCATCCATAAGGTTGGTCTCCGGTGAGACTTTGACAGATAAGCTGGATATCACTTTCTGTGATGGTGATGGAGTGTGCGAGCCCTGTGATGAGATAGCATGCGAGACATCAGAGAATGTGCTGACCTGTGCAGACTGTAAATCCGGACAGAATGATCTTTTCTGTGATGTCATCGAAGATGGCATGTGCGATCCTGACTGCAATTCAGACCCTGCGGATCCTGATTGTGTAAGTGAGTACCTTCAGTATGAAGGCATCGGAGAGTACGTCGAGAGTATGGCACTCATGCAGAACCAGCCATCATTGACAATCCTTGCGAATGGAGATAATGCTGCCGCAGCACAGGCAGAAGACTCTCCAGGACAATACTGTACGGAGATGGCAGGCGGAAAGATATGCGCTCCTGAAGAGCGCTGCAGCGGAAGGATCCTTGAATACATACAGGGCATGCGTTGCTGCCTTGGGACGTGCAGTCTGCCTGACGAAGATATTACGGATACAGTCTCTGACGAGCTGGTGGGTCTGCCTGCAATAGAGACAATAAGTGAAGATTATGATGAAGGCATTGAGAACATACCAGATGGTGAGTTCCCTTATGAAACTATAGTAGAACTGGGTGAAAGACCTACAGTTGTTCAGAAGGTCGAGCAGTTCGGAAGATCAGCCGAGAATCAATTGAATAAGATAAATGCGCTCCATGTTGCAGCGATACTCCTCGTGGTATTCCTGCTGTTATCCGGAGCTACAGTGATATTCCGCCGTTCTGCTGAAAAGCAGATAAGCACACCATCTTTACCCGTCCAGCTAAATCTTCAATCAGAGATAGAGAAGCTAGTATCTGCTGGGCACACGTATCAGCAGATAGAACAAGAACTCATGCAGCGAGGACTTGCAAAATCTACTGTAGATATAGAGATAAACCTGCACTACCAGAGACGGATAGCAGCAGGAAAAGAATCAGGAAAAGGGGGCAGAAACACCTGATGAGCCATACCAATCAAAGGATAATCGGATTCATCACACTGCTGTTAGCATTAGCCATAATCATGCCTGCTGCAGAATCATCGACAGCAGGACCTGAATCTTTTGAATGGTTCATAAAAGATGCCCCACCACTCGCAAAAGCATCATTCAAGGCAAACACAAAAGGGTATTGGTATCCTGCTGACACTGACTGGAGCGAGTGGAGCACAGGAACGAGAGACAACTATGCCAGCTTCTGCGCAATACCTATAGAGCAGAGAGGATTCTATGAGTCAGTCAAATGCAAAGGAATAGGGATAACCAAAGACAAGCAAGTCATAGGATCCAATGACATACAACAGACACGTGAAGCATCTGAAAACTCGTTCACAGAAATCGAAGATGTCCTTGCACGTCAGCTTAACCATCCTCCTGCAAGACCCAGACGGACAATATTGGTCAATGGCAAGAAAGGGACTGACTGCTATATCGCTCCAGGGTCAAGAGTCTACATAAAATACAAGACACCTGACCATCCATATACTGGATGGTATATCGCTGAAGATAGAAGCAAATCAATAGAAGGCACCTGCACCATAAAGATATTCCTTGGCAGCGGAGAACAAGACAAGCTTAATACACCAAGTCCGGATGCTCCTTCAAACCCTTCAGAATGGCCTGAGATATGGGTTTTTCCAGGAGAGAAAGACCCTTACTTATGGGATGAGAGCCTCATATCATATCTTTCAGGAGGTCCGACATCAGGAAGGGCAATCGGAGAAGGAGGGGTGCCAGAAGCAGCATATGATGAATCCGCTTCTGCAGTAAGGCCCATGCATCCTATATTCGCAGTACCCTATTCTGTAGACCCATCATTCTCTGTAAGCATGCCTTATGATTTCAATATATATGACATCGTCCCAAAGAAAATCGAGACTCTTGCTGAATGCAAGAATGATATAGATTGCCTCCTCACAAAAGTATCAGCAATAGAGAGTGAGACAAAACTCAACTGGATAGTCAAGTATGGTGGTAATGTCATAAGCAAGGATGAAAAAGGAGGCCTTGAATATCCTGCATGGGAGCTTTACTGCGAGAAGCCTGATCAGCATGCAGTGAACTCACTTGCTGAGGCGATAGATAATTGTGTCAAATCATCTGATAAAGATTGTATCTGTGAATATACCATACCTAAAGTCGAAACTGATGATACATTGACTTTGCTCAAAGAAGCAGTAGTTGGAGGGATATCTGATTTTGCAGACTTCTTTGGTATATCCTCATTTGCAGATAAAGCTGCATCCGGTGCCAGGTGGCAGGAGAGATTCATAGGGTTGATCCTTAAGGGTGCGGACCTGCGCATATTCCTGACATCCAAAGAGTCAGGTCCTTTAGGTGCGGATCCTAAGATTGTCAAGGGAGCATATCTCCAATATGTGCATTCTGATCTTGCAGACCAGGCACTTGCAACACCAGAGATAAAGATAAAATATCCGGGACAGGATCCTGTACTGTTCAGGTATGACCTTTCGACGCGAAAATGGCAATTCAAAGTATTGTGGCAGTCTGATGTATTATTTGAATGGACAGGCACGATAGAACTTGATCGTACAGGATGGATAGATGTAGAGTATATGAATAATCTATTTGGAGAAGAATATATTGATTATGTTGCGATAGCCATCGTCCTTCGGACCCGAACAGAAGATGACGGGTATAAACTATTCAAGTATCTTGAACCCAAACCAGAGATCAAGGAAGGAGTTCCTGAGAGTGCACTGCTAAGCACGATATTGAAATATGATCGTAATACTGAAGGGCTTGATATATACAAGGCACCCCAGATGGGGCTTGAGATACACCCAAAAGGAAGTGCTCCGTCCAAGAACTTATGCAGGCTCAATACTAAGACCCTTAAGTTCTGCGTTGTACAGAACAATACATTCTTTGCCTACAACCAGCAAGAGAACAAGATGGGAGTGCAGCAGATGGTGCTCAAGTTCGCATACATACTCACAAGCGGAGAAGCCAATCTTGGATCATTTGAAGTGGTGGATGCAAAGCTTGCCACGAATACATCATTGTTGATATGGGACAAGATTGAAGGGGTGGATGTCGTCTCTTATAATATCTATTATGGAACCAATCCCTCAATCATCGCTACAGTAAAGGACAAATCACCATCCGGTCTAGACCTTAACAAGTTAGGCATCAAGAAGATCGAACTTAAGCTCGATTCAAAAGATGATGTGCCTGTCGCTACCGAATCACTATACAGTCCATCCTGTCTGGTCAGTGAGATGACCTGCAAGATAGGTTATGCTGCAGGCGCAACAGAATCGATAGATGAAGGGGATTTCGAACTTGATAAGAATAAATTCTATTATTCAGGACCTGCTGAGAGATTCTTCTATTTCCTTTCAGGTCTGGAGAATGATAAATCATACTTCTTTGCGGTCACTGCTACAGATAAAGCAGGAAAAGAGACAGTGTTCAACACACCTGCATCTTCAGAGCAATCAAAAGATGACCTGTATCCAGGCATAGCGAAAATAGCAAGTATCACCATATCAGGTGAGAATCTGGTATTCGGACTTGACGCTTTTGACTATCATATCGATGGCAGTACACTTGACCCTGATACGATAGAACAATTCAAGATATACTGCTTTGAGGATGGAGTCACTGAGTTCAACCTGGAAAACAGGGCGCATGTCTTTGCTTCAGGGATATCAAGAGGCGAAGATGGCAGTGTCCGATTCTCAGCATTATTGTCAGACATCAGCGCATCCTGCGGATTCACAAAGACTCCGAAAAAAGCAAGATTTATCATCACAGGCGTGAAGAAAGTAGGGGTATCACCTCTGGACTATAATGGATGGGTAACGGAAAAATCCCTTTCAGAAGCAGCAATAGATATCCCATAAACACGAATGATAATATTTAGATATCAACACTTCCTGTTAAGCTTCACCTTGACAACATCATCATAACCTGTGATCTGCTCTTCTGTATCATCAAGGACTCTCTTATACTTCGTGACATTGACCTGCTCTGTCTCGTTATAGCACATACGCATTATGCGGGTCTCAAACCCTATCGCTTCTGTGTTATTGGTCACATCCACGGTAACATCCTTGAGCGGGTCGTATTGGGTGTTCCACATCACGTAAAGTGTCCTTATGGACTTAGGATCGACAAGGAACATCAGAGGAGTCTTTGACCTCTTGGTCTCAGTCTGGTTGTATAAGTAGATCTTATCAAGATAGATCGCATCAATCTCGTCAAGTGAGTTGAATATGTTGATGACACGACGGAGATAATTGGTCTCGCCAGGAATCAGGGGCTTGCTGACCCATTCAGGCTCCTCAACACTTATGCTGAAGCGCGAGTTGTTCATCTCACTGTAGTGCTGCTCTACACACTTCTCACCTATGACCTTGTTTTCCTGGACAACATACTGCTCATCTATGTATTTCTCAACGGTCTTTGTGATTGCCCGCTTCTCATAGACCTTCTCAGGTCCGCAGCTATTGCTCCCGCAGCCTGCAATAAGGATCATGATAACTAAGAATGACAGAACTACTGCTAATCTTCCTATGTGTCTACGACCCCCCATTGTCTAATTCTGTCAGTTCGCGGTGGCTTATAAAGATTACGCCACGCCCCTTTAAATAATTTATAAACTTCTCGAATTCTTTCTTATGTGTGGCGATGTGGTGCGGGTGGAACAGATATGACTCGACAGGCAGCTCTTTCTCATCCAGGATATAGAAATAAGTCGCAGGTGATCTCAGATAATAAAGCCAGATGACATCTTCCAAAGGGATGCCGAAGATACTTGATATAGGGATCTCGCCGAGAGAACCGGGAACTTTAGGGTAGAGCAATCCCCAGCTTCCGATCATCGATGCATCATAGGTGTAACCTGTCTCTTCCAGGATGTCCAATGTCCTCTTGTCGACAATATTGTACGGTGCACGGAAACCTATTATGTCCTGTCCACTGAGCTTCCTTAGCAGCTGCCTTGTGCTATTGAGCTCATCCTGTATGGCTGTGACATCCAGCGAGGTGAGTCTACTATGAGTGTAACCATGAGATGCGACTTCTCGTCCAGACATCAGCCGTACCATGTGCGGATACTCAGCAGCATACTCTCCTGTGACAAAGAAAGTGGCGCTGGTATCTGTCCTGTATATCACGTCAAGCACGTCCATCACTGACAGCTCCCCGTCGACAGGCTCGACATCAAAGCTGAGAAGGACGTATCTCTTCTCAGGAGTCTTGTGCGTGATGAACAACAGAAAAAGAATGATGACAAGTGAGATAAAAATTCCGTAAATTATCCGGTCCCTATTGTGTAGCGGCCTCATTTCCAAGCTCTTTGTTCAGTCGACTAAGCTCTTCAGTAGGATCAGGATTCATATCAACCTTCCTTGCAACTATCTCCAGCCGGTCGAACATCGAGTTACGGGTCACCCTGCCTGTCAGCTTCATCATCTGGCCGAGCAGATCGATCTTGACGCTGTCAAACTTCTCCTTGAACTCCCTGTACTGCAATACCTCTTCCCTTGGCTTTTTCAACAGCTGCTCTGCCTGATCCCTGAAAAATATCGCACGGATGGTCTCACTGCCATCATCAACAATCACGTTCATGACGTAAGAATAATCAGGTTTGACCTCATTATGCTGTTCACAAGCAAAGACACCTTCTCTTTGCCTTGCACGCTTGCCGCATTGCGGGCAGACCTCAAAGAACCGTGGCTCAAAAGCCTGGACAATAGTACCAAGAATCTCGACGCTATTATCATTCTCATTAAGCTCTGATATCTTCTTCCTCTTCGCTTCAATGCCTCCCTGCTGGAGGTTATCCGCAACAGCTACAGTCACACCTGGTGGGTTGACCTCGATCTCGCTGTTGTCATTAAGGTGAAGCTCCACACGGCCATTATTCTCCCGTGCATAAGAATTTGTGATCTTGATGACATCATCCTGCTTCAGCGCTGACATCTTATCAGTCTGGCCATGCCAGCAGGTGATCCTTGCAAGGCCAGTATCATCACCTATGAGGAAGCTGCCTACCTTCCCGTTACCTTTTGCAGTCGAGAATTCCCTGATATCCCATACCTGGCGCACTTTTCCAACAACTTCAACATTACGCATGCCTGGCATCAGCTTACTCAGCTTCATAGGTCCTGTAGCAGCCTCAAAAGCATTCACATTAAGCTCATTTGCGACTATATGTGCGGCACCATCTTTTGATACGAGTCCAGCGAGCTGTTCAAGCTTCTCATTGACTCTTTTCTCTATCTCTGCATCAGAGATGCCTGTCTTCTCTTTTATCTTCTCAGCAATCTGGTCATATGAAAGACGTATCATGATTATACCCCCAAAATAATGTGTTTCTATTACCTGTAAATCTCCGTTGTCTTATTTATATATTTATGTTTTACGTCCTATGTTTCGTATCTGATTATCGTCACTAATCAGTCCCTAAAAATAAATACGTGAATTCTACAATAATCCCGTCTTAACATTTATTAACGTGACTCCTTTCATGCATCATATCATGATGTTCAAGACACATATGGCATTCGGGCTCCTTGTCGCTATATTAGCATTGAATCATGTCAGCCCTGAGAAGCAGCTCCTTTTCGCTTTTGTGCTATTGATAGGTGCGGCATTTCCAGATATAGACCATCCGAAGTCGCGAATGGGACAGATGGTCTGGCCTATTGCGTACCTCTTTGAGCACCGCGGATTCTTCCATTCTTTCTTCGCGATAGCGATATTCCCTATCACGTTTTTCCTGCTGTCCGGTTCTCTCATCTACTCTGTGGGATTCCTGCTCGGTTATGCATCGCACATATTTGCGGATCTGCTTACAACACAAGGAGTGATGCCTTTTCATCCATTGTTGAAATTCAGATTACGCGGATTCATGCACACAGGAGCATTCTATGAATACGCATTATTCTTTGTGCTGATAGCTGTGAGTATATTTGT
>JBDRET010000003.1:0-6159 GCA_043819495.1 Candidatus Woesearchaeota archaeon
CCCAACGACTGATTTGTTGAGAAAGAGCAATCTTAGATACAGAAATTTCCTTCTTAAACTGCTTAACAATCCATACACGCTTTTTAAACGTTAATTTATACATAGACACCACCACAAGTGGTAACTACATGCCAACTAAAACGTGATACTATAGTCAGATGTTTTAGGATACTCTATCTATTGATTTAAGGTATCTGAGGTCATAACGCTACCATCTACCTTTTATACCCCCTCTTATTCCTACCGTATCCACTAGTTTCAAGGTGTTTAGAGGGCGATAATTGATGTATTTTTGGTGTATGAGATGGTAGAATCATTAGATGATATTCTCGAGAATCCGAGGACTTACATGGATTCTGCGTGTAAGGATCTTGTCATGGATATCGATGAGAGTGCTCACAAGCTTGACATGCGTTCAGGTGCAGATACGTTCTTGAAGCTGCTTGTCCAGGGGCTTGGCCTTTCATTCGGTGCTATGCATATCAATAACAAGTTCAATGTCAATGTCAAGCTTGACAAGGAGTATGGAGAGGTTGTCCATGATTGTGCAGGGCTTGAATCTCTGGCTGTCGATACTGCTGCTCCTCATATTATCGATCAGGGAGAGTACAGCCGCGCAGTCGTGCCTTTGAACTACAGGGGCAGGAATTTTGGGATCGCATTGTTTGATAAGACTTCTTTCTCTCAGAAGGATATTGCGACTCTGGTGTATACTGCAAAGATGTTCAGCAGGCATGTCAGGAACACGAAGCGCAGGAGGATTCTTGAGGAAGATGTCATGACTGATTATCTTACTGGCATCAATAACAAGCGTAAGCTCGATCTTGATTATAAGAGTCTTATCAAGCAGGCAAAACGTCTCAATCAGCCGCTTTCTGTGATAATGGGAGATATTGACATGTTCAAGAAGCTGAATGACACTTATGGTCATGCGTATGGTGACTATGTCCTCAAGGTGGTGGCAAAGATCATGCGTGGTGCTGTCAGGGATGGTGACAGTGTATATCGTTACGGCGGAGAAGAGTTTGTCGTGCTCCTTCCGAACACTGATAAGAAAGAGGCGCGTGCTGTGGCCAGACGGATAAACACTGCAGTTCGTAAATATGTATTTGAGGGTGGGCTCCCTTCAAGTAAAGCGATGAGGAAGTATACTCCTGATAGGGATAGCCGCACTGTAAGGACTAGTCTTGGTGTACTCTCGAACGAGGGCATGAAGAACTGGAGCAGGGCGTACACCCTTCTCAATGCTGCAGATTCATTGATGTACCAGGCAAAAGAATACTGCCGTGATTCTGTTAATTCTGGTGATGATTATGATCCTGATACAGGTCTTCCTGACATACCGAAGATGGATTTCCATCTCCGTCAGCAGCTCCCAAGATGCAACAAGGACAGGGGAATTGTAGCCCTGACCATGTTTGATGTCAGAGGGTTCAAGTTTGTGATAAATGAGATAGGCGATACTGCTGCCTGGAACCTTTTCTTCGGCGCTGTCAAGTCATTGAATGGTGCGTCTTCGCATTATGATATGTTGGCGCGGGTATATGATGGTGACAAGATTCTTGGCGCAATATACGCCGGAAGCAGGAAGCACACAGATACTTTTGAGAGGAGGGTTGCTGAGGTAGGCAGGGAAGTCCTTGATGCATTGAAGTCATTCCGTCCTGCAGAAGGTGCTTATGTCCCTCTTGATTTCGCATGTGGTGTAGGAATCTATAGCCCGAGGTTCGTGAATCATTCTGTTGCAAGATCTGTCGAGCAGAATCCGGGCATGCTGTCCACCTTCGCACGTCAGATAGTGACGCGTGCAGGTAATGTGAAAGGGCGTTTCGTGCTTGAACGGTATCTGGGTTAGTCAAGTCGTGCACTGGACATTCTTATGCGATCTCTTCCGGATATCTATCATATTTTTGCATAAACATTTAAATACTAAAGAATCAGGATATCCCCTGAAGAGGTGGATGAATGGCAAATATGGCTATTGGTATCCCGATTGTCATTGCAGTCGGTATAGGAGCTGGTCTGAATGTGAAGATCGCTGTCCAGCGCCAGATATATGGGATGCCTACAGAGAAGAAAGATAGGGATAATCAGGTGTTCCAGGCACTTCTTGGGATGATACTTCTTGGTTCAGGTGCTCTTACGCTCGGGCTGCTGGTTTTCCTGCACATATGATTGGGATGTTGTTTCTTTGTATTCTTTTGTGATATCTTTGAGCCTGCCAAGGGCCTTTCTCATGCTATTGAATCTGTTGTATGTTTCGCCTTCCCTTCTGCTCTTGACACCTGATAGCATTGCTGAGACAGACCGGTATTGTTTCTCCTTTAGCAGGGCGATGTTCATGGCCATCCATCCCATGATGTATCCTCCAAGCAGATTTTCTGTAAATACGCATCCCATCAGGAAAGCTCCTGTTGGTATGATGCCGTATGTGACTATCTTTGCCTGAGTTGATCTGTCTCTTATCGCTTCCTGAAATTCCTTCTCTGCCTTGTACTCTTTCTTAAGGCCATAGTATACTTCTCTTGCAAAGTCCTTGACTATCTCTATCGCTTCAGGGCTCGCTTCGATATCTGCAACTATGTATTCAAGATCGACAGGTTCGCCTTTTTCAACAAAATGGCCCTGCACAGTATTGGCTACAAAATTCAGGAAATATGTATCTATGTTTGTCATATGGCATCTCTCACTCAATAATTAGTCTCTGATACATTATATATTTTCCTCAACATTTAAAAGACAGGGGGAGTTGGTATGCCCTGAGGTGGTATTATGCCGATCGTTACAGTCGATACATGGCCCTTGAAGCCGGAACAGAAACCTGAAGTGATTAAAGGGATGACTGAAGTGTTCACAAAGATGGGGATACCTGCAATGGCAGTCACTGTCCTGATCAAAGAGACTCCTCTTGAGAACTGGGGTTCTGCAGGAGAACAGCATTCAGTAAAATTCAAGGATCTTAAGAGGGATTGATTTTTTTATTTTTTTATTCTAACACCACCGCTCTTGACGAGTCCTCTTTCCTTTTCAATACCGGAAATATTCTGTTATCTGTTCAGAAATACTTAAATAATACTTAGTACATACTAAGTATTACGATGGAAACGATAAGCCTTAAGATTGATGAGAACATGCTCAAGAACATGGACAAGAGATTGAGTAAGCATAACTTCAGCACCCGCACGGAGTTCATCCGTGATGCGATCAGGGATAAGCTGGAGGATCTGACTCGGGACGAGCTGATAGATAAGTTCCTGAACACCAAGCTCAAGCCGAAGAAAGGTGCTGAGAACCTTGACTGGAGGAAAGTCCGGGAAGATGTATATAAGGAACTTGCTAAGGAACGGGGTTGGGATTAAAGAAGTTCCTCAGGTCTTTTACAGTTCACTATGTCTGAAAGCTGCATGAAATGTTTATCTTGGGTAACCAGGATTGCCTGATTATTTCTTGCGAGTATCGCGTGTAGCACATCCAGAATAGGCAGTTTCCGTTCTTTTGATATCATTTTCGCTTCTGTATCATCAATATCTTGTATGGGTATATTCTCGACGCTTCCCATCGCTTGCAGCACGTTCAATATATCAGATATCTCATCATCGTAGAACCCTTTTTTCAATTCTGCTATTATAGCGTCTGAAATTATTATGATATCTTTATCTCTTATTATCTTCATGAGGAGTTGTGTCGCATACTTTCCGAGAGGCCTGCCTCCAGGACCTGTCCTGTCCTCGAAATGATCTCTCCATATGCAGGTATCAAGATAGAATCTCCTGGGCATGGATATTATGTTGTATTATGGTTTTATATGTGCTTCCTGACAAAAACCATAAATATTCCGACGAGGTTTTACTTCTTCATACCTGTTATCTTGGCTTCACCGCTGCTCTGCAACTCTCTTCAGCACGTCATAGACCAGCCTGTTGTACTCTGGATACTTCTTCCTGAGATATTCCTTGCTATTTCCAAGGCCGAATATCTCATTGAATGCTATCGCGACTGCAGGACTCCTGTTCCGTCCCCTTGAGCAGTGCACCAATAGGCTCTCACAGTCATCTTTGTGTAATTCGAAATCCTCAAGCATCCTGTCTGCTATGTCTGTGTCAAACATCACTGAGTCAGGTTCCCTGAAGAGATCATCTGCATCATCGAATAGGTATTCTGCTATCTTGATGTATAGCTTAGAATCTTCCAGCGGGAACTTATGTAGGTTGTCAAATCCCGGAGACGCTATGCGTATTGCATATGTAGGTCTCTCAGGCAGGTGCATGACTGCATCTGATATTCTCATTATGTGTATATCCATCTCTCAAAACCTCCGCCAATGGGGATTAAGAAGTATTATAAAAAGTTTATGCCTTCACTGCCAAAGTCCCTGGAGGCCTTCTCACCAACAGCTTTTACACCAAGACCGTTACCGCCTGTTAGCATGCTTTCCGTAAATTAACCAATAATAGGATATAGCTACGCAAAGCGAGAAATTACGCAAAAGAGTGCTTGAGCATGCGTGGCGGTACGGAGTCCTGAAATTGCGTAGCAATTTAAGGACACCAACGCAGGATTGCGTTGAGTGCGTAGCGAGTAGGGCTTGGTGTAAAAGTGTTCACTGTTTTAATGCCATTGTCCCCGGCGCCCTTCTCCCGACAGGCTTTGTATCAGAAACAGTAAACCCTGCTGCCTTAAGATTATCTCTGACAATTCTTGCACAAGAATAAGTTGCTAATTTTCCTCCTTTTTTCATAACTCTATATTCTTCTTTGAAGAATTCTTCTGTCCACAGCTCAGGACATTTCTGCGGTGAGAAAGGATCATGGAACACAACATCAAAAGTTTCATCTTTCAATTCTTTGATAGTATCTCTAGCATCTCCCATCACGAGCTTGACATCGACATTCTCATCAGAATACCGACCGGTCTTTGCAACTGTCTGCATAGCATACTCACACTGGAACGGATACTCTCCTGCTTCACACAGATTGACGATCTCATCGATGATGCCTTGGTAAGACTCAAGCCCCACGACAACAATCTTAGACCCAGTGAACTTATCCACCGCAGCCGCCGTATTATACCCCAGCCCAAAACACACATCAAGCACAGAAACAGAATCATACGCATCAATCCCAACAACATCACTATACTTCTTATTGGCCTCTTCAAGAGCACCGGAAGTAGAATGATAATGCTCCCCATACTCTGAGGAATAATATGTGGGGGATCCGTCCTTTGTAGGGGTTTTAGTGGAGGGCATATTTATTCTGGATGTTGCTGGAGCTTGATTACTACAAGGCACTAATTTAGAAGTTTAACCCTGTTTCAGTTTGACCTTTTCTATTTCTTTCATGATTATTTTATTTTGAGATTTTTTGAAAGTTATATCAAAATGGTCAAAAATTGTGTCTACACCCAGAACTATGTCAGATTCCTCATCAATTCCCTTCTCTTCTAAACAAACAAGAATTGGAACATTATTTAGCCTGACTGATTGTCTTTCCACTTTTCCCTGAAAGATTATATTTACTTTACTCGATATGGTGTCTGAGGACTCTCTATGAGCAAATAGTTTATTCCTCTTGCCATCCATTTCAATTGATAATGCTCTTGCAATACCTTCAGGTATTACAGTAATATCGCACCCACTATCGAGGAGGGCAGGAATATCCAAAGAACCATCAGGACCAACTAAAGTAACCATGATCCTTGGTCTAGTGGCATACAATCCATTTTCTAACTTTTCTTTTTTAAATTTGTACGTTAGTGTCATAAGCGTGGCTTGTTAAAGAATCGAGAGTTTATCTCTTACTTTGGTTATGAAGGGGCGTTTAGTAGGATACTGATGTTTTGACTCTTTAATAACTGCGCTAGCAGTAGTTCCACTAGCAATAATTTTTTTATCTATAATCGCCACCCATTTACCTGAGTAGCTACTTAAGTCCTTCTTTAGAAACCACTCATAATTAGTATAGCTATTAACCATTTTATTCAATATGGTTCAAATAAGGGTATTTAAATCTTTCGTCGTATTAGTCAAGGACATAAATCGTTTGTTTTATATAGTAGTTAGTTTTTGTGGTGTGTAGAGGTGATTTTTTTATGAAATCTGCACAGATTAAGGAGCGGGAGTTGATTGTAAAATTGTATGATGAGGGTAAAAAGCAGCAT
>JBDRET010000004.1:0-4767 GCA_043819495.1 Candidatus Woesearchaeota archaeon
TAAGTGCGGCAGCTCTTTCCATCGGTAATAGAGATCTACAGCGAATACTACTATCACAAACACGTCAAAGAAATCTATCAGGATATAATATTGGGAGACATCATAGAACATCTCGATGATGCTCGCCACAAGCAACAACACAAGAGCTATCGGGATGATGCTCTGGATTATCTCATCAAACTTGCTCTATATCTTTACTATTGCAATTCTTATCTTTTCTTGGATATGTTTGATATCACATCATTATATTTTACCATTAACTCGTGCCCATTATGCTGCCTGCAATCATGTTGAAGCCGAACATCACTGCGAACGCTATTGCGCAGTACATTATCGTGCTTCTTTTCATGTTGACACCGACCTCATAGTCTTCAGCCAGCTGGTCGCATCCGTTCTCGATACCATTTGCGAGGACTGTGAGTATATACACTATCTGCACTACATAGAAACCTACTGCTATCTGGAAGTTGAATGTGGGCATGCCGTCTCCGAACAGTTCTGTAAGGCCAGCACCTGATGCCCCTGCCCCTTCGCCTTCTGTCGAGAGGTTCTTTAGCTGTCCTCCAAGTTTTCCGAGGATGGATGTGACCATGGATGTTATGCCTATGACTATTGATGAGATGACTGGAGTCAGGAACTTTACCTGTGACTTCATGGATGATATTGCCTCTGACATGAGGTCTTTGAGCCGCTCATCTACACTATGCATCTGTTTTATGTATCTTGACACGTTCAATAATGCCTGTGCAGCTACAAGCGGACCTTTCTTTGCGCTCTCCACAAGCACTTTCATCGATGTCTCTATGAGATCTGAAGGGTACTGGTTTATGGCGCCATTGTTTGAGTCGAATATTGCCTGCTCTACATTCATGCCGAGTTTTGTTATGTTCATTGCCACAAGCCCGAAGAACTGTCCTGAATACGTATCGGGTATCGCCAGGGCAATCTTCTGGAATGCGATCTCTGCAGGCAGTCCGTCGCCCATCCTGTTTCCGAGCTGGAACAGTGCGGACGCAAACTCAGCTTCAAGTTGCTTTGTCCTATCCCTGACTGACATGACGTTCTTTGTGCGCGTCCTGTAATATATCCCTACACTGAGACCTATAGATAGTGGCATGAACACGCTAAGAAGGGATGCGCCAAGGCCAAACGGTCCGATGTATCCTTTTGTCTCATCTGATGCAAGCTTGTATCCTATTAAGCTGTATTTCTCCCGTTCTATCTCTTCAATCGTGTAATCATGGGTGACTATTATCTCACCATCTGTCGCCATCACCACATCCCAGCCAGGGTTCAGGAGGTGTATCGTTATCGGCAGGAATGCTATGAATAGGCAGGAGAAGAATACGAATATGCTCACATATATCGGATCTATGACAAGTTCCTGTCCGCCTATGTTTATTATGAAGTTCCTGAACTTCCTGAGTTCAGGGTTCTTTGAGACATCTACACTCCCGTAGCCGCTAGGTCTCTTGGCCAGTATCTGCTTGCCGAGATAGTATACTGATGCCGGAAGCAGCACATTGTACAGTGCAGAGATGTGGTACCAGCTTACCCCTTCCATGAAGCTGACTACCAGTGGGAGTATGACAAGACCTAATATCGGCAGGATCACTCCGAGCATGTTGAGCATGGTCATAGGTGCCTTCAGGTTATGTGCATAATGCAGCATCTTCTCATATGTCTCCTGGAGTATGACATCAAGTGACTTGTCAAGCATAGATACCCTTGCGTTCTCGTCACCTTCAAGCAGGCTTCCTTCGATGAGGTGCATGGCCTCTATGAACTCCATGTTCCACTTCCGCCAGCTGTCAAGGTATGCATCCAGGCTCTCTTTTATGGAAGGGTACAGTTCTGTCTCGACGTTCCACACTATCCTCTTGAAATCCAGGGACAATGGTGGTGACAGGTGTTCTGCAGCGAAATCTATAGCAAGCTCGAGGTTGGAGGTGTGCCTCATGTACGTCACTATATAGAATATGGACAATACCATCTGGTTGGATGCCTTCATCCTCCAGCTGTCTGCCAGGAAGTGAGGGATCTTTCCGAAAGGTATTATCATCATGCCGCCAAGGGCAAGGAAGAAGATAGGGAAGAACATCCCTCCCTGTGTGAGTACATATGATATGAAACCCCCGATAAATATGAATATCATGGGGGCCATGAGCGATAATGTGTATGCGCCGGCAGGTGTTATGTTGATATGGCAGACATTGATCGATTCCTGGAGTGCTGCTGCTTTTTTTGGGTCAGGCGCTATCTTGAAGAGCTTTTCTGCCTGGTTGCATACCTTCTCGTATAATGATATGTGTTTCTCGAGGTATTCATCCTTGAATTCCTTATACTCGCGAGTACGTATGACTCCTATGCTCTGGACTTCCTCGTTATCTGGAGTGAGCTGTACGCTAAGTTCTCCTTTGTACTTTGCAAGGAGTTGCTCTATCTCCTCTTTACCTATCTCAGGCATCATTCACCTCTTTTTTTTCTCTTTTTTTTGTACGAAAATATTTTCCGATTGTTTTCAATCGTTTTCGGTTCTGATTTTTCTTCTGTTCTGCTCTTTTTTCCCGGCTATTCTATCGATCCCCAAAATTTCTCTGCACCATGCAGTATTATGCAGTCTGTGTAATAGTGCTTGTTCTTCTTCAGATGCTCCATGTTCATCACTGCCCTGTTCCTGAACATGGAGAAGTCGACGCCTGATATCTTCTCAGGCACGATGAGTATTGTCCTGTTGCCTTTGATCAGGACTGTGTGGATATTATCTTTTACCTGTTCTATCTTCTCGGTTATCTTTGCTGCCTGCGGATTCTTGCGTATCCATTCAAGGGCTCTGCGTGATTCGATTATCGAAAGATATGATCTTGACATTGCGCTCTTGAGGTTGAGCCTGCAGACTGATACATTGCCTATCTTCTGCACATCTATGACTCCTTCTTTTACAAGTGTGATCACGAAAGAATGTGCATGAGAATACGCGACTCCGAGCTTTTTTGCGATATCTGAGATGGAGTGCAGTGTAGCGACATCTCTTGAAAGAAGTTCGATTATTTTGTACTTCAGCGTCACTGCCATTGCTTTGGTGCTAAGGGGTTAATGGGGGTGTAGGTGCCCGGGAGGGCACCGTGTTATTGGGGTTAAACACTTGGGAGGTTAGACCTGCGTGCTTAAATACATATCTATTTTTAAGATACACTTATCTAAATCATTATAATAAATATCTTTATTATTCTATAGATATATCTAAATAATAGATATATTTAAATGTTTCGATAGGTATTCCTGACAAGCTGAAAATGCAGAATTCACACGTTAGAAGCCGTGATACTTACTTTATGGTCGCGTTAAGAATCAGTGTTTTTTCTTACCTTTACTATCAAAATATTCCTTGACCTTGCCTATAACCTGCGGAGCAGCAGAAGGTCCCAGTCCATAATATATCTTCTCTGCCTGCGGCCCCCAGGAATAATCCCCTTTCTCCTGCTTTATGTCCTTGATGACAAACTCCTGTGTCTCCAGCCCCCTTCGGAGGTGGTGATACACAGACCTCATGGTGCATTTAGGGAATATCTCCTTGTACACCTTGTATATCTCATAGGCATATCCTTTCTCTAAGAAATACAGTATCTCTACGATGTTCTGTCTTATTACTGATCCTGCTGGCCTGCCTGGTTTCATGTTGTGCCTACAGGATTATATCTATAAAAAGCTATTCCTACTTGAGCTCTTTATATCCTTCATGAGTATAATTCTTTGTTCCGGTAGGTCCTATTCTATACCTTATAGGTATCTTGTAGCCTAGTTTATTCATCCAGTATTTCCTGTTTGGATATTCCACAGAGAATCGTTTGAATCCAAGTTTTCTTGCTACTTTTTCAACATTTAGTGCTGATGTTGTTCCTATTCGTTTTCTATGATGTGATTTATGCACGTTTATGTAATCCCACACAAAAAGGCCTTTTTTGAAATGGAGTGTAAATATCATCTGGGTATCTCTCCAAGGGGTCAATATTCCATCATATTTGAATTTCCCATCAAATTTAGGAGAAAGTCTTTTGCTCAGGTAATTTATCTGTAGTGAACCTTTTTTTGTCTCTTTTATGTTGATGAGGTCAGTCTTATGGTATATTTTAAGTTTTTTCAGTTCTTTTATGATTGTGGTTTGGATGCTTTTCGGGATTTCCATCTCTTTTGCAGAGACGATTTCTCTTTCCAGAAGGTCACTAAGACCTTTGAGGATTCTTAGTACTATATTTTTCCATCCTGGTTCTTTCTTTGCACGTATCAGCTCTTGCAAGAGTTTCTTTGTCTTCTGGTTGAATCCGAGTCCCACGAGCTTCTTGTCACGGTAATCATAGATGATATCATCTATCTTTGACTTTACATTTATCTGGACCTTCCTGCTGCTTAGATAGACATAATGACGGTGCAACCTGTTGCCGAGGTCATTATCTTGTCCTAGAATAAGATATAATCTCTTACTGAGCATATTATTTCCTCTCACGGCAGTGTCTTGAATCTTGTATTCATCAACACCCATTCAGCAAATAGTAGCACGAGCCCGATCACCAGGAAAGGCAACCTCATCTGGAATGGCCTGTTCTGTTCTGACATCGTCATTATCTGCTCGAATGCTGCAGCCATCTGTGCCTTATCACCTACCATGAAGAACTGGCCGCCAGTATTATCTGATATCCTTCTCAGGTTCGGCTCATCTATTGTTGAGAGGAGCTGGGAAAGTGCAAAAGCTCCGCCTTTCTCTGTAGC
>JBDRET010000005.1:0-31289 GCA_043819495.1 Candidatus Woesearchaeota archaeon
ATTGTCTACAAAACTATCGCAAAATTTATATCCAGAAAACTGATACAAATCTCTAAGCCGAAATCGTTGGTTTGAGTGCTTCATAACATCAAATTCAACGGTTTCGGTTTTTAAATCTTCAGAACAATCCTAGAAGAACCGATAAAGAAATGTTGCCCAATTACGATACTAAACAATTGTTCTGCCTCCTGAAGAAAGATACACGCAATCGAAAGAAACACGAAAGATACTAGTATACATAAATCGACACTCAACTACACAACCCTGACCTAAATACAAAATCCTGAAATTACTAAATAACCCTGACCTCCTCCCCAATAACCTCTGTCTCTCCTTCATGTTCAGCCACTTTTCCGCGTACCTGAACCAGATCGCCCATCTCAAGCATAGGTGCAGGGCCAAAAAGGACAACCTCAGTCAATTCAGTTTTCTCAATACGCAGGAAAGTGACGTCCTCCAAAGTATTGACATCCAGCACAATGCCCGTGACCAATACCGCTTCATCTATCATCTGATCCAACCTATTCAACATTGCCTCATCCACACTCATCTGCTGTGCCAGAAAGAAAAGGGAGACTATGCCAACCAAAGCTGTCGCAAGCGCTATATTCAATAAAGTCCTCTCTTTCATCACACCACATATAATTTCGGGATTGATAACAATTAGAGTACAGTGTACAGAAACCTTCCGTCAATACAGGAAATACTGCTCAATAAATAGGAAGTATTCCATAAACATAATAGAATATCAGAATGATTGCTCCTACACTGGAAAATATGCAATCAAATATGTACTCAGGTATCTGATTGAAGTAATATCCAATCGAAGTAACATTTATAAAACCCCCCAGCATAGCCTGCCTCATGAGGAAAAAAGAGGCGTACATTCTCATCCCAGTGATATTAGTGATATCGCTCGTGATTCTTACCGGTTGTGATGGGCGCGATAAGATTACCTGCAAGGAGCCTGAAGTTCTGATATATGATGTATGCTGCAATGACACCAACATAAACAACATGTGTGATTTCGATGAGCTCGAATTCCAGGAATACTGCGGCAATGGTATCTGTGATGGTAACGAGAGCTGTACAGACTGCTGGAAGGACTGTGGAGCATGCAAGAAGATAGTATATGTCTACATACCACGGAATTTTACATATACCGAACTGACTGCAGATATAGAGGAGTGGGCAAACGAGGATCTCAAGTTCACGAAAGATATATACAACAAAGGAGAGATATCTGATTTCTATTACCAAGAGTCCGACATCCCAAGATACTTTGCAGAATTCCTTGATGTCAAGTACAAATACTTGTACCCGAGCAGGACGATACTCCTCAGTCACATAACACAAGAGCCATACTACATCAATGAGACTTCTGAACTGCTTGACGTGGTCACACATAATCACTGGTACATAATCCACAACACTAAGAACTCAGAGAGTGCGCGATACGAAGAGAGGATAACATCCAACAAGTCGATGAATGATTACCCTACCCAGCCAACAGGACGGGACAAGCTATTCAGATATGAGAACTGGGAATACAGGAATTTCACCAAGTACGAGATGGTCATAGAAGAGAACATCAGCATACTCCAGACAGATATGGTAGAGTCGCTCTACGCAAGCATAACTAATTACACCGTGTTCTACAAGACTGGCGAGTTCACGAATGAAGATGATGAGGACTTTGCGCCGATACCTGCATATAAGGGCATAAGTGAGATAAAGCTCACCTACGTCCAGGCACTCACTTTAAGATGTGCAAGGAACCTCGCGATAACATTGTATGAGTATGATTATAACAAGAACTATTACAACATCAACGAGCGGGATCTGCATGAGCAGATAAGAAAGAACCGCGCGACCCTGAAGAAGAAAGCAGAGAGCTTAAAGAGGATCTGCGACGCAAAGTATTCTCAGAAGGTATTCATCTATGATGCTCAGAAGACGAGTTGAAGACAGGTTTCTGCTGTATACTGATATCTACCGCTAGCACCTACTTAAGCACAGTCCCTGTCTCACAATACCAAAGATAAAGATCCAATTCTCCCAGACCCATATTCATCTTATGCGCTATCTTGCGCAATACTTCCTCGACTGCAAGATAGTTCTTCTTGGAGAGTGTCTTTGGCTTACCTATCAGCTTGTGCCTGACTAAAAAATCAACTATGTGGAAATCGATGATCGCAACATCTTCAAATCCTATGTTCCTCATGAAATGGCTAGCTTCCTTGTACCCAAGGCCTTTCACTTCTACGGCCAACCAGTCACGTAGAAGGTGCTCTTCCATATTCTTCACATTGTCCCTCAGATCAGGAAGATGCTTGCGTGCCTCAACAATGTACTTAGCTCGCATGTTAGGGAATCTGTGCTTATTCTTACGAAGGGCAGCCGCAAGCTTCTTTTCAGATAAAGTCAAAAAACCATCACCGATAGCTTCCTGCACCCGCATTCCACCTGCAGCAGAATAATTTGCAGTCAGTATGCAGAAACACAGTTCCTTGAACAGCTCTTCAGATGATTTCTTGCCAAGAGCAGTGAACTCACGTAACCTCTTATCCACCAACTTTTGCACAGCTCCATTCTGAACTGCATTGACACACTTAATGACCTCTTTCATAGTACCTACCACATAGAAAACCGTCATTTATTAATCTGTCTGAATCTAAAAATAATAAGCAATAACTCTTCTCGTCCTGTCGCAGCATCATGCCCTACTCGCCTCGCTCTGCTCGACTCCGTGCCGTCGACGCATGCCTGAGTTGTTGAAATGCTTTTTTCGCCGAAGGCGTTCCTTATTTATGGAATTGTTTTCTAAGATTTTAACGCATGCTAACCACAAACGTGCACGTTTGGGTGCCAAAGCAGAACTGCTTTGTGCATTGACGTCACCGGCTTTAGCACAGAATTTGTTAGTATTTACAAGAACGTATTGAATAACCAACCAAGAACCAATATCTGAGGCACTGTCACGACCGGCAACCAGAGAGCTGCCTTCTTCCCTATATTATGCCATATCAATCCTATCTCTGTATAATCAGTAGCGACTCCTGCCATCAAGAATACAAAAGAGTTTCCGAATGCTCCTGTCTGATTGTAGATCTCGAATGCCATAGGGGCAGAACCTTCTGAACAGACCTCTATTACAGTCGCCAGTGCAAGGACGGCCAACATACCGAGGAATGTTGCTCCCATGTATGCCATGAAGAACTCCTGTGGCACGAAAGCACGTGAAAAAGCAGCGATTATCATACCTATCAATATCCACCAGAGTATCATCCGTGTCAATGACCAGCTTCCTCTGCCTATCCCTTTCACCATATCAAGAGAGCTTGCAGCAGTGAACTTGAATGCTTTCCATCTCTTATGGATATCCTTGCGCACTGACAGAGAATCATGCTTGTCTTTCAGTCCGCATTTATCACACTCAACAAGACCTTTCTTCTCAAGCACCATATATATGAAACCGGTTATTATTGCAACGACAATCGCACTGAGCACTATGAACAATGCTTTCAGGCCAAAGAAACTGAAAAATAGGACTGTTATAGGGAGATTTGCCCATGGACTGGCCAATAAGAAGGCAACAACAGATGAAGTATTGGCGCCTTTCTTATAGAGTTCCATTGCGATAGCAAGTATACCATGACTGCAAGCACTCATAAGAAATCCGAAGAAGACCGCATAGACTATTGTCCTTTTCTTATGCTGTCCAAGATATTTCTCGATGTACTCTGTCGGCACCAGATAATCTATCATCCCACCTAATAATAATCCAAGAAGCACTGCCCACCAGATCAGTTTAAGATAATCGACAAGCGCAGAAAATAGAGGATGCAAGAACTCTACCAGATAAGATACTACAAAAAGCAGTACGGTGACAAGACATACCCAAAAGAGTTTACTCTTGTACCAGGGATTCTTAGTTATATGACAATGCGGACAAGAAGGTTCCTCGACATGCTCATGCTTAACAGCATGATGTTCATGTCCCATCTTGTCCGAAGATGTCATAAAAGGATTATTTTTTCTTCTGTTTTAATTCTGGCTTTGCTTCTTTCTTACAGCAGCCGCGATCGACCAGTTTCTGCATCTTCCAGAATATTGCGCTGAATACAAAGCATGCAAGTACAAAATATCCTCCTTTCAGGAGTGCCCACCAGAAACCATAACCTTCACCATACATCATACCCATATAGCTCACCTCATTTTTTCATAAATACTCTAAGTATACCAATCCATCATCCCGCCGTATAAAAAAGTTTCTGTCCAGAAAAGCTTATAAAGAAGTTAATTGACGGTCAGGACCATGAAAAAGATCATACTACTGCTGGCTCTTATCACCGCACTTCTTATCATATCAGGCTGCGGTCCTGACAAGGAAGCACTTGCAAAATGCCTCACTGAAAAAGGATTCAAGATGTACGGGACGTACTGGTGCTCACATTGCCAGGCACAGAAAGATATGTTCGGAGATGCATTCAAGCAGATCAACTACATCGAATGTGCAATCCAGGGAAGTGATCTTCCTGCAGAAGAATGCACACTTGCAGGTATACGAGGATATCCTACCTGGGTACTGCCTGATGGTTCTAAACAGGAAGGTGCAATCACCCTTAGTCAATTCCAGACAATAAGCGGCTGTCCTGGCTGATCATAATATAAAGCATATCAACTCACTCAGAAAAAAAAGAATTAGAAAAAATCTGAAAAAAATATTCTTGGAATCACTCAGCAAGTGCTGCATCTATGACTTGCTTGAATGCTTCAAATGGCTGTGCACCAGACACCAGCTGGCCATTGATGATAAAGCCAGGAGTGCCTCGGATTCCTGCACGCTGTCCATCCTGCATATCCTTTGCTACCTCAGCAGCCATGTCGCCATTATCAAGGCAGGCATCGAACTTGCTAGAGTCAAGGCCTAAGTCTTTAGCATATTTCTTGAAGGTCGCAACACCGCCAGCAACACCTTCTTCAAAGAGCTTGTCGTGCATGCCCCAGAAATCATCCTGTTCTCCAGCACACTCTGCAGCTTCAGCAGCTTTCTGAGCCTGTGCATGGAATCCTAGAGGAAAATCCCTGAATACTATCTTGACTTTTCCTGTATCGATATATTCAGACTTGATCTGAGCATATGCCTGAGAGTAGAATCTGACGCAGAAAGGACATTCAAAATCGCTCCATTCGACTATTGTTACAGGGGCATTTTCATTACCCTTGACAGAATCATCATCCATAAGGACTGTCATATCAACATCCTGTTTATCCGCCGCAGGCGCACTTGGCTGAGCAGCAGGAGCAGCAGGAGCCGCAGCTTTTTCCGCTGCAGGAGCAACACCATCACGTGTGCCAAAACCTCCTGTATATATTGATACCAATAGAAGGACTGCCATGAATGTTGATATCCCTTTCCAAAGACTTAGCTTTGTTATTGTAAACGTGTCTTCTTTTTGTTTAGACATAGTACCACCTCAAATCTGATATTTTTTTCTATATGCCCTTTATTATTAAAACCATAGTATAAAAAAGATACTTATTTATACATGGACTCTTTTTCGGAAATCATGAACAAGGATTGTACCGTATACAAGACTGCAGATTTCATAGGCAAGAAATGGACAATACCCCTCATTCTCGAACTGTACAAAGGGGAAGACCACTCTAAGAGATACTCGGAGCTAAAGAGGGATCTGCTAAAGATAACCCCCAAGATACTTTCAGCAAGATTGAAAGAGCTTGAGAAAGAAGAGCTTATATCAAAAGATGTGGACTCTACAACATTCCCTCCAAGATGTACATATTCTTTGACAAAGAGCGGTAAGGATTTCATCCCAGTCATCCAAGGCATAAAGACCTGGTCATTGAGATGGAAAGATTCTGACAAGGTCTGCAAGAGCACCGACTGCTTTAAGTGCGAACTTTAAACATAAACGCCCTCTGATGCCCTAAATCCCCCCTAGTTTCTTTCTGGAAACCTACAATTTATATACTAGTAATGCTTACTTATTGATAATCATTATCAATAAGGATTCGGAGTCCAGAACATGGCTGACAAAAGGATGACAAACCAGAGGATAAAGATACTATCTTACCTTAGAAGCGTAAAGAGCCACCCTACTGCAGAAGTGATATACCATGCGGTGAAAAAGGATCTGCCTGCGATAAGTCTTGCCACAGTATATAGGAATCTTAACCGGCTTGCTGATGAAGGCAGGATAATCAGGCTTGAAGTGAATGGAGAATTCCGGTTTGATGGTGCTGTCTGCAATCACCAGCATTGCGTATGCAAGGGTTGCGGGCAGATGACTGACTGTTTCCATGAAGAGATATCTACTTACGCTATGGATAATATGAAGTCGAAAGGATTTGATGCTTCATGCGTCAATATAATATTCTACGGCACTTGTGCTAAATGCAGGACCTGATTCTGAAATCAGGATCCGATACTGGATTCAGCACCAGCTAAGCACTACAGGAAATCGCATTTTCACACAAGAGCTAGATGTACAAGCTACAATTAGATGGAGGTGGTTCACATGACCGAACCGATTGTCTGCCATGAAGGCAGATGCAGATACAAAGAAGAAAGATTGATCGATGAATGCATCGATTGCGATCTTGCAGACCCTACCCGACGGGTGTGTTCCAGCTATGGCACTCTGATAGATGAAGAAGGGTTATCTCTCAGGGCGACATTCATCATTAACCCTGAAGGGGAGATAAAAGCATACGAGATCCATGACAACAGCATAGGAAGGAGTAGCGACGAGCTTATACGTAAGATCCAGGCTGCAAAGTTCGTGAGTGAGCATAATGGACAGGTATGTCCTATGAACTGGACACCTGGAGCGAAAACCTTAAAACCCGGCCTTGATTTAGTAGGTAAGATATGAAACGCGCATCCAAGCGCGTCTATCTGCCTGCTTTTTCAACATGGCTAAAAAGATAGATGGAGGATGAGGAAAATGAGCGACATAAAAGTATACTCAACACCGACATGCCCTTGGTGCATAAAGCTGAAAGGATACCTGAAGGAGAAAAATGTGAAGTTCGATGACATCGACGTCTCTACCGACCAGGCTGCTGCACAGAAGATGATTGAGAAATCAGGACAGATGGGTGTCCCTCAGACAGAGATCAATGGGAAGATGATCGTTGGTTTTGATAAGGATGCTATCGATGCAGAACTTGCCAAGCTCAAGGCATGATCAGACGATACAACAGGTGAATATATACAATGTATGACACGATAATAATAGGTGCAGGCATATCAGGACTCACTGCTGCTATGTATGCTTCAAGGAAGAAGATGAAGTTCGAGATAATCAGCTCTGATTTCGGAGGCCAGTTCATGGTGAGCGGTGAGGTGCTGAATTACCCTGGGATCGTCAAGACAACAGGAGCAGAATTCAGCTCCACCATGGAAGAACAGATGAAGTTCAATGATGTCAATGTCAAGACAGAGACAGTGACTGGCATAGAGAGAATAAAAGACAACTTCAAGATCAGGACTGACAAGTCAGAATATGAGACAAGGAGCATCATACTTGCGACAGGTGCAAGGGCAAGGAAGCTTGGCGTGCCTGGCGAAGAAGAATTCGCGAAAAAAGGGTTGACATACTGCTCCATATGTGACGGTCCGCTCTTTGCAGGGAAAGAGGTTGCAGTGATAGGTGGCGGAGATGCTGCTCTTGAGGCTGTCGATTTCCTGAAAGAGATCGTGTCAAAGATGTATGTGCTGGTCCGTGATGATAAATTCACAGGTCATGAATACCTGATAGAGCGCGTCAATAAGAACGACAAAGTTGAAGTGATATTTAACGCAGACACGACAGAGATACTTGGAGACAAGTTCGTGACAGGCATGAAATATCGGCAGGGAGACGAAGAGAAGCAGCTTGGTGTGCAGGGAGTGATCATAGAGATTGGCAGGGTGCCTAATACTGATGCATTCAAGGATATCGTGAAGCTTGACTCTCATGGACACATAGATATAGACTGCCAGAGTCACACAAGCACTCCAGGTATATTTGCTGCAGGAGACTGCGCATCAGGCCATGAATACCAATATGTCATCGCTGCAGGTCAGGGATGCATGGCACTCATCAAGGCTGCAAGATACCTGACTACAAAAAAAGATTGACTGGATGAGAACAAGTGTCTCAACAATCCAGAAGAGGTAATGAAAATGACAAAAATAAATGAAGTTTACAAATGCGCGATATGCAGCAATATTGTTGAAATGCTACACGAAGGTGCAGGACAGCTTGTCTGCTGCAACCAACATATGAACCTTATGGGAGAGAACACGACTGATGCTGCAAAAGAGAAGCACGTCCCGGTTGTCGAAAAGACTGAGAAAGGGCTAAAAGTAACAGTAGGATCTGTGCTCCACCCGATGGAAGAAGCACACCATATAGAATGGATAGAGCTTATAGCTGACGGCAAGGTATATCGGAAGATGCTAAAGCCAGGCGAGCCTCCAGTAGCAGAATTTGAGGTATCTCCCGAGAATTGGACTGTAAGGGAATACTGTAATCTACATGGGCTCTGGAAAGCAAATGAATAATTTTTTATTTCATTATTATGTTATCAACATTCTGATTTATCCTTTATTCATCTCATAAAATACGTGGACAGGCATTCTACTCTCAAAAAACAAAACAATTTATAAGGAATATTGCCATCCCTGCCTGGATAAGCACCATAAGAGGCAATGACATGAATATCACAATAGGTTCTGACCATGCAGGTTTCAAGATAAAAGAGAAGCTGAAAGAGTACCTCGAAAAGAAAGGGATATCCTGTGATGATATGGGCACTCATTCTGAAGAGCCTGTTGATTATCCTGATTATGCTGAAGAGGTCGCAAAGAAAGTTACCAAGAGCGGAAACAGTCATAAACGAGGGATATTGATCTGCGGTTCAGGCACAGGTATGGTGATAGCAGCAAATAAGGTCAAGGGTGCACGCGCAGTAGCTGCATATGATGAGTACACTGCAAGGATGTCAAGAGAGGATAATGACACGAACATCCTCTGCTTACGGGGAAGAGAATTCCCATTTGAGAAGATCAAGACTATAACCGACACCTGGCTGAATACTCCTTTCAGTGAAAAGAAACGGCACAAGATACGGTTAGTCAAGATAAGGAAATTGGAGAAGTGAACTGGGGTATATGAAGAGACGATATGCATGGACAAGCATATAATACCATCTATAATAGCAGGCTCACAAGCTGAGCTGGATGAACGCATAGGAAAAGTGAAAGATCTTGTAGAGTGGATACAGCTTGATGTCATGGATGGCAGATTTGTCAAGAACAAGTCGCTGGATTTTGATTTCATCCTTCCAACGACCTCCTGCAGATTTGAAGCTCACCTAATGGTCCACGACCCTATCGACTGGATAGAGAAGAACGGGACAAAGGTCGATACTATAATTTTACACGAAGAGACCTGCAGAGGACAGGACAAACATGATGCGATACGAAAGAAGGTAGCTGCTCTGGGAAAAAATCTTGGCCTTGCAATAAAGCCAGACACCCAGTATGAGATGATCCAGCACTGCTTGGAATATATCCACATCATACTTGTGATGACAGTCAAACCCGGCAACTACGGTGCAAAGTTCCTGCCTGAGATGCTAAAGAAAGTTAAGCAGATGAGAAAAGATCATCCTGGACTTGAGATTGAAGTCGATGGAGGCATCTCCCTTGACACGATCGGCAAAGCAAATGACGCCGGAGCGAATCGTTTTGTCGTAGGTTCATATTTACAGGACGCTGAAGATGTAAGTTCTGCGATAGATGCATTGAAAAAAGAGATCAGAAAAAAAGGTGGATCGGATGGACCGGATTAAGCAACTTGAACTTATGGCTAACAGGCTCAGGATAGATTCTATCACTTCTACTGCCTCTGCAGGTTCAGGACATCCTACTTCATGCATGTCATGCGCGGAGATAATCAGCACACTCTTTTTTGATGAGCTAGGGGGCGATGACCAGTTCATCCTGTCAAAAGGTCATGCTGCACCGATATTATGGTCTGCATACGCAGAAGCAGGACTGATACCAAAGGGCGAACTGAAGAATCTGAGGAAGATCGACAGTAATCTTGAAGGGCATCCTACTCCTCTGATACCTATGGTACGGATAGCTACAGGAAGTCTTGGCCAGGGACTCTCAGCAGGAGTCGGCATGGCACTTGCAAAGAGGCTCAAGAAGGACCTTTCACGGGTCTATGTCCTGATCGGAGATGGTGAATCTGCCGAAGGTTCTAACTGGGAAGCGGCTAACTCTGCAGCATACTATGATCTCAATAATCTCTGTCTCATACTTGATACCAATAGGCTCGGCCAGTCACAGCCCACGATGCACGGACATGACATGGACAGGTATAAGAAAAAGTTTGAAGCTTTCGGCTGGGATACGATGATTATCGACGGACACAGCGTAAGCCAGCTGCTGGAAGCATTCAAGAGAGCAAAATCAAGCAAAAGACCTTTTGTGATACTCGCACAGACTTTCAAGGGCAAAGGGGTATCTTTCCTGCAGGATAAAGAAGGCTGGCACGGAAAGCCTCTGAATAAAGAAGAAGTAGCAAAGGCTCTGGCAGAGATTGGTCCTGCAGACATCACTCTGAAATCAAAAGTCAGGAAGACCCTGACAAAACACAAGAATTCAGATTTTAAGCCAAATGATTACAGATTAGGAGAGATGGTCGCAACAAGGAAGGCATTCGGGACTGCTCTCCTGAAACTGGGAAAGAACGATAAGAATGTCGTTGCTGTCGATGGTGATGTAAGGAACTCTACGATGACACTTGATTTCTTCAAGGCATTCCCGAACCGCAGCTTCGAGTCTTTTATCGCAGAGCAGAACATGGTAGGTATGGCTGCAGGGATGTCTGCAGAAGGCCTGACCCCCTATGTTGCTACTTTTGCAGCGTTCCTTACAAGAGCCCATGATTTCATACGCATGGCGATGTATTCAGAAGTTAACATAAAATTTGTAGGTTCTCACGTGGGTGTGAGCATCGGTGAGGATGGCCCTTCTCAGATGGGCCTTGAGGACCTGCCGATGTTCATCAGCATGCCTGATTCGATGGTGCTTTACCCGAGCGATGCTGTATCAACAGAGAATCTTGTACGCGAGATGAACAAGCATAAGGGGATATCTTATCTTAGGACTACAAGGGAGAAGACTCCTGTTATCTACAAGAACACAGAGAAGTTCCCTGCAGGCAAGTTCAAGGTCCTGCGCAAGAGCAGCAAGGACAAAGCACTTGTCATCGGTGCAGGTGTCACTCTGCATGAAGCGCTGAAAGCGTATGACCTGTTGAATGCTAAAGGCATCAGTATACGTGTGATTGACTTATATTCGATAAAGCCCCTTGACACAAAAGCACTGGCAAAGCACGCAAAAGAATGCAAGGGGAATGTTGTAGTTGTAGAGGACCATTACGAAGGCGGTATAGGCAGTATTGTAGCGACTGCCGTCGGACTGATACATCATCTTTACATAAAAGCAATACCACGATCAGGTAAGCCCGAACAGCTACGCAGGAAGTATGGGATTGATGCTACAGCGATTGTCCGCGAAGTCATCAGGTCAAGATGAGGTTGATGAATATGGAGCACATGACCAAACCTTACGGACCATTGATGTATGAGCACAGGATAATAGAGCAGATGGCTGCGCTCATGAAGCAGGAAGTGGAAGTGATCAGGAAAGAAGGGAAAGTCGATCCTCATTTCATCGACGTCGCTGTAGGATTCATACGCACTTATGCAGATAAATGTCATCATGGAAAAGAAGAAGATATCCTTTTCAAGAGACTTGAGAGCAAACCGCTTTCCGAGCAGCACAGGAAGATAATAAATGAGCTCATTGAAGAGCACAAGATTGCAAGGAAGGCAGTAGCAGGCCTGCTGGATGCAAAAGAGCGCTATGTCAAAGGAGACGCAGATGCTCTGGAAGAGATAAGATCATTATTGCTCAATCTTAATGAGCTATACATGACCCATATCGAGAAAGAGGACAAGCACTGCTTCATTGAGGTGATGCAGTATTTCTCAGAAGAAGAGCAGCGTAAGATGACTGAAGATATGTGGGAATTTGACCGGAAGATGATCCACACGGAATACAAAGATAAAGTGGATGAGGTCAAAAAAGAGATGAGCCATCATACGTGAGACTGACTGCTGATATATGATGTGAACAAAATGCCAATCATAAAAGAAGGTTCAACAGCACCAGCATTCTGCCTACCTGATGCAAAAGGAAAGGAACACTGCCTGAAAGAGTATATAGGAAAGTGGACAGTCATATACTTCTATCCTAGAGATAACACCCCTGGCTGCAGCATGGAAGCGATGGATTTCAGCGCATTGAAGAGCAAATTCAGCAAGAAGAAAGCAGTCATACTCGGAGTGAGCAAAGACAGCTGCGAATCCCACCAGAATTTCATAGACAGCAAGGGGCTTACGATAACACTATTATCTGACCCTGACCACAAGGTGCAGGAGAAATATGGCATCTGGAGGCCTAAAAAATTCATGGGCAGAGAATTCCTCGGTACTGTGCGCAGCACATTCCTGATAGATCCGAAAGGTAAGATAAAGAGGATATGGGATCCGGTAAGTGTCAAAGGTCATGCAGAAGAAGTGCTTAATGAGATAAGATAATAAACTATTATGATTGATTGAAGAAGATGACCATATCACTTCAGGCTCTTTGCGATCTTCTCGTGCTTTTTCTCTTCAGCTATCAGTTGACGAAGAAGTTTCTTGATTTTAGGGTCTGATGTCCTGCTAAGCTCGTAGGCATATATCTCTCTTACAGCGACCTCTTCACGCATAGCTCTCTCACGGATACTTTTTGAGACCACCACATCTTTGCCCTTGTGAAGTGCAAGGACCTCTTTTGTTATCATTGCTGCATGCTTGAAAGAGTCTACAATCAACGAGTCTACTTTTTTCTTGTTCTTTGCATAATTGAGATTCTCCAGATTATCTACATAGAATTTTATGACTTTGAACTCTGATGCAAGATTCTTGAGAAGGACTCGTTTAAGGTCTTTTGTGGAATACATAAACTCACCTCTGAAGATTTTAAGATATAGCGTTTTAAGATATGGAGATATATAAATCTTCTCTGTCATCGGTCGAGAAGACCGATCCCTTTATCCACTATTATAGATACTACAGATGTCCCGCTGCTAAAGAAGAAATTTCCAAATATCTTAAGCAGAGATGCTCCGCCTCCTGCACCAAATACTCTCCCTATGATCATGAGTGCTCCGCCACCAGCAGCGATACCATAACCGAGCGTTATGAAGACTCCTGCATATCCTATTATGGTGAAACATAAGCATACAGTCCCTACGACTGTGGGCGGGTGTTCTGCTGCAAATTTTCCAAGATAACCTACCTACCCTCTCTCAACAGTATTCACCACACCAAACAATTCTTTGATATCCTGTTTATGTCTCGCAAAAAAATGATTGAACCTCTTGCTCATCTCATGCTCATATTCCTCAAGCTTCTTCAATTCATCAAGGAAATGTCTTATCTGTCGTGAAGGAAATACCTGCGCAACCTCCACTTCTTCGCTTATCTTGATAGGTATGTGCTCACGGAAATTCTGAGTGAACATATAATATTCCTGGAATGCAGGATAGATGTCATGTTCTATCTCAAGTATCAGGCTCTTGAGGTAATCATTAGGGCTCTTCTTATAGTTCTCTTGTGCTGTCCTTAAGCCATCTCGTATGAAGTTATTCAATAATGTCATAGAGATTGATAACTTCCTTATTGCAAAGCATATCCTCTTGAGATGTTCTGATATCTCAGGATATACCTTATCAGGCTCATATATCAATCGCGCATCAAGAAGTTTCTTCAGTTTTGCAAAATGATGATATATCTCCTTGTTTGCCTTCTTTTTCATAGTAATGAGATAATCTTGCTTGCTTTCAACATCCGCGTGGATATATTCCCTTATCTGTTGAGCATTATAGGCCATACAATATCAGAAGACTGTCAATCAATCTTGATTTAAAAGGTTTGTGGCCTTCCAGACAGGCATGCTCTCAAACTTCAGTACGCTCTCGCGCGTATCAAGCCCACATTTATCAAGCAGGGACATGAATTTATGGAACACTCTGGCAGTAGCATCAACATCACCCATCGCCCTGTGTGCCTGTTCATTCACGATGCCAAGATGTTCACATACAGAACCTAGACGTCTGCTATACAGGTCAGGCAATAATCTTCGCGCGAGCTTCTTTGTGCATAATTTATCATTATCAAGCCCCTTACCCAGATGTCGTTCAGCATTCGTGCTGATGAAACCATAATCAAATGTAGCATTATGCGCAACTATTATGCTATCACCCAGAAAATCAAAGAATCCTGGAAGCACCTGATCTATTGTCGGTGCATCCTTGACCATTGCATCATCTATCCCTGTGAGCTTGGTTATGAAACTGGGTATGTGCTCCTGAGGATTGACCAATGTCTGGAATTCACCAATCCTTTTCTTGCCGCAGAACTTTACTGCAGCTATCTCGGTTATGTTATGGATATGTTTAGAAAGACCTGTCGTCTCGATATCTAATACTACATACTCACTTTTTTTCACGGAAACCACCAATTTTGATGACAGTGCAGACTTCCGCAGGGCTTATATAGTTTTCTATCTGTAACAGGCAGTATTTACGCAAAGGCACTGAGGTGACATGATGGAACTTAAAGAGGTAAGAGAACAGGTAGACAGGATTGATGATTCTATATTTGAACTTCTTAAACAGAGATATTATTTGGTAAAATCGATAATGTCCATAAAGAAGTTAGAGAAACTCCCTTTGGAAGATAAAGAGAGAGAAAATGCTATACTTGAACGGCTTGGTGCAAAAGCTGAAGAGTCAGAGCTTGATGCATCATTTGTAAAAGATATGTTTGCAAGCATAATAGAGAATTCAAAAACAAAGCATATTGAAGAGACAGCACCTGAAAAAGGAAAGCTGCAAAAGACAGAAGATTCTGAAGAGCCGATGATGCACATAGCAGCACCTGAAGATATGTATGATGACTCTGAGACTGGCGAGAAGCACGACTCTGATATAATATGATTACAAGCAATCCTGAAAGCAGATAGATTGACGCAGCCTGAAACCATAGAAAACTATAAAAAGGCCTGCCGGATGGGTTATAACTGGTAATATGCCTGATTAATGACGTGTTACACTATAATATACTATACAGTACACAATAATATATGATTAGGTGATCATGAAATGGTACTATGTTTTATTGCACTTCCAGTATTTGCTATACTAGGAATTTTCAGCCTCAAGTACAGGAAGCTCGCATTGGAATCTCTTGATTGCATGTTTCGGACAGTCACATTCAGGAAATGCAGGTCAGGTCTTGATGACAGGATAAAGTCCCGCATCACAGGGAAGATGATGAAACATAGTCCGCATGCTGCAAAATTCATCTATCGCAATTATAAGTTATTTTCTTGGATCATCCTGCTGATCTTGATCTGGAGCACTTACGAAAGCGGGATTGGAGTATACAACTATGTGCAATATGGGAACTGTAATGGCCCGGAATCTACCGGATTCTGCATGCTTGACCCTACCGGTGCGTACAGTGGGATCTCTGAGACTAATTTTGACATGCCGGCGCACAGCCTAACACCTGTTGTTGAGGATAATGATCCGATAATCGGCAATCCTGATGCAGAGCTCACGATAATAGAGTTCGGCTGCTACACCTGCCCATTCAGCAAGAAAGCAGAGCCGAATGTTGCAGAAGTGCTTGAGTATTACGACGGAAGGGTAAATCTTCAGTTCAAGAATTTCCCTATCCCGAGCCACGCATACTCTCCTGAGATTGCATATGCTGCAGACTGCGCATTCCTACAGGGAAAATACAAACCTTACCATGATAAGATATTTGAGCTTCAGGGAACCCTTGGCAATCAGGACCTAATCAATATTGCAAGTGAGCTGGGATTAGACATCGAAAAATTCAAGTCTTGCATGACTGCGGAAACCACAGAATTCGAGGTTGCCATGGACACGCATATGGGTGTTGAAGCAGGTGTGATAGGAACCCCGACATTTTTCATCGGGGATAAGAGGATAATAGGTCCAAAACCATTCAAGACTTTCAAGAATATAATTGATGAACAGCTGAGATGATCGGTCAGTACTGGAAACTGAGGATGATGCTAAGATGATAGGATTAAATGTTGACAAGATAAGGAAAGATTTTCCTGTCCTGAATAAGAAGATAATCTACTTTGATTCTGCCTGCATGGCACTGAAGCCTCAACAGGTAGTGGATGCCATGAACAGGTATTATTCTGAATACCCTGCCTGTGCAGGAAGAAGCGCGCACAGCCTTGCAAAAACAGTGGAACATGAAGTGGACAAGAGCCGTGCAGAGCTTGGCAAGTTCATCAATGCAAAGCGTCATGAGGAGATAATCTTCACGCGCAACACGACTGAAGGCATTAACCTCATCGCGAATTCTCTTGGATTGAAATCAGGTGACGAAGTCGTGATAAGTGATAAGGAGCATAATTCTAATCTTATACCCTGGCTCAAACTGAAGAAGACTGTGGGAATAAAGCTCAAAGTTGTAGACAGCAATCCAGATAACACATTCAACCTTGAGAATCTTGACAAGACGCTGACAGACAAGACTAAACTTGTATCTGTAGTGCACACTTCAAATCTTGATGGTGTTACCAACCCGATAGCAGATATCGCATCCGCAGCCCACAAGCGAGGTGCGCTCATGCTTGTAGATGGTGCGCAGAGCATACCTGGAAGACAGGTCGATGTGCGAAAGCTGGATGTTGATTTCCTTTCATTCTCAGGTCACAAGATGTGCGGACCTACAGGAACAGGAGTACTGTATGGGAAGATGGAACTGCTCGAGAAGCTTGACCAATTTTTAGTAGGTGGAGAGACAGTCATTGAGTCTACTTACGACAGCTATGATATTGAGAATATCCCTATGAGATTCGAGGCAGGTTTGCAGGATTATGCAGGCATCATAGGTCTTGGAGAGGCCTGCAGATACATACAGAAGATAGGATTCAAGAATATAATGGCTCAGGAAGAGCTGATAAACACGATCATGACTGAAGGGATTGAGGACAACGCAAAGGTGAACATCATCGGTCCAAAAGACCCGACTCTCAGGAGCGGAGTGTTCTCTTTCAATATCAAAGGGATGGACCCGCATCATGTTGCAGGGATGCTTGACGCAAGTAAGAAGATAATGGTGAGGAGTGGAGCGCATTGCGTGCATAGCTGGTTCAACAAGCATAAGCTGCATGGCAGTGCAAGAGCAAGTGCTTACTTCTATAATACAGAAGAAGAAGCAGAGACATTTGTCAAAGAGATCAGCAAGATCTCAAAGTTCTGAAATAGGTCATACAAGATGGAACAGAAACATATAGGGATAATATTGCTGATTATCGCATTTATTATAGGCGGATTTGTATACAGTTCATATTCTCGCGAGAAGGAATATATCCTGCAGTTCTCAGAAGAGACCGGTTCCTGTTTCCTGGATGATGGTACCTGCTTACATGAGCAGAATTCAAGGACGCACATATTCGGCTGGATCGCAACAGGCATAGTATTCATTCTGGGAATATACCTTACATTCTTTGACAAGACACAAAAGGTGATGAAAGAGCATCAGATCAAGCTGTCCCGCGCTCTTGCTTCTGCAAAGCGTGCTGAAAAGGAAAAAGATGAATTCAGTGCATTTGTTGCAGGGTTTGATGATGATACTCAGAAGGTCCTAAAAGCCATAAAAGAGCAGGAAGGGATAAAGCAATCCACCCTGAGGTTCAGGACAGGACTCTCAAAGACTGCTATTTCTCTTATATTAGGCACTCTTGAGAAGCGCAGCATAATATCAAGGAAGACTTCCGGAAAGACCAAAGAAGTATACCTGGTAAAGAAATTCTGATTGATTTCTGGCAACGATTCCAAAACACGTTTTAAACGGTCTGGAACAATAATTCATAGGTTATGGACGGTAGAGACCCCTATTTTTTTCTGGAATGGTATTAATAAACGAGGCATTTCTGAGAAGTATCAATATCACATATGAGGTGGATCGATATGAAAACTACAATACTGAAGATTAAAGGGATGCACTGCAGAAGCTGTGAGATGCTCATAAAAGACGCTTTAGAGGATGAAAAAGGGGTCAAGAGCGCAAATGTATCACTCAAGGACTGCACTGCTACTATAGAACATGATGAGACTGTGATTGATGAGCCTGCTCTCAAGAGAGTGATAAAGGCAGAAGGGTTTGAGGTATAAAAAAATGGCAATAGTCACAAACGAGTTCTTTGCAGAAGGCACGACCTGCGGCAGCTGCAAGAAGATAATAGAGAAACAGGCATCCAAAGTACAGGGTGTTAAACATGTCACATTTAACCTTGAAACTGAAGAAGGGACAGTGACATTTGACGATTCTAAGACTGATATTGATGAGATCCTGTCAAAGATAGAAGAACGTGGATACACCTGTAGTATAATAGATGATGATGCAGATAATGGCATCACTAAAGATATTACGTATAGAAAACACAATAAATCAGATTCACATTACACGTTAAACAAGAGAACATTAGGCTGGGTCATGGGGGCAATAGGCCTATTGGTCGTAGCATATTTCATATTCAATCTTATAGAGTCAGTCCAACTCCCACAGATAAGCCAGAACATGGGTTATGGTCTGCTATTTGTTGTAGGACTGTTCACAGGTTTCCACTGCATAAGCATGTGCGGTGGTTTTGTGGTATCATATACTACAAAAGCGGCACAGGAAGGTAAGACATCTCACGCGCAACATCTGATGTATGGTATCGGCAAGACAGCATCATATACTATAATAGGTGCACTTTTTGGTCTTCTTGGAAGCATCATCGCTTTCACTCCGATGATGCGCGGAGTAGCAGGTGTACTTGCAGGGCTTTTCCTATTATTGTTCGGGCTTAAGATGTTGAACATATTCCCTGTACTGAGAAGGATACAGTTTCGGACTCCTGCATTCATAGGCAGGTTTGTCGGAAAAGAATCAAAGAAGCATTCAAGCCCTCTCATGATAGGGCTGCTCAATGGCCTGATGATCGCTTGCGGTCCTCTCCAGGCGATATACATAATGGCTGCAGGTACTGGAAGCATGATTGAGGGTGCAAAGCTGCTGTTCGTATTCGCTCTTGGGACATTACCTGTCATGCTCGGATTTGGAGTGCTGACCAGTATGATATCAAAGACTGCCACCCATAAGATACTGAAAGCATCTGGCGCTATAGTCATCATACTTGGATTGATAATGATCAACAGAGGTCTTGCGCTCACAGGCACAGGATTTGACCTGAACTCTATGGTAAGTTCAGTAGGTGCAGCAGGAACATCAGGATCAGGTCTGACAAAAGGTAATGCTGATAGCAATGCCGTCCTTCTCAATGGCGGCTACCAGGAGATAAGGATGGACGTCACCAGGTATGGCTGGGAACCTGATAAGTTCGTGCTCAAGAAAGGTATTCCTGTAAGATGGATCATTAACGGCAAGGAGATCAATGGTTGCAATAATGCGATACAGGTCCCTAAGATGGGTCTGAAATTTGACATAAAGAAAGGTGAGCAGGTCATTGAGTTCACCCCGGAAGAAGAAGGCGTCATACCTTGGAGCTGTTGGATGGGGATGATAACTGGCACCTTCATCGTGACAGATGATGGAGACGCAAGCAGTCCAGAGGTACAAAAGACAATAGCTAAAGCGCCTGCACCATCGCCGACTGGAGGCAGCTGTGGAGGATCAGGTGGCGGTTGTGGGTGTGACAGATGAGTTTAACTGAGAAAAAAATTAAGAAGACAACAAAATGAAAAAGACAACACTATCCATAACAGGCATGCATTGTGCAAGCTGTTCCGCTACAATAAATAGGGCACTCTCAAAGAAAGAGGGTGTCAAGGCAGCAAACGTGAATTTCTCTACTGGAAGCGCGTCTGTCGAATTCGATGAGAAACGAGTGAACGAGAATGCGCTCATAGAGATCATCAAATCAAAAGGATTTGGTGCATCAAAAGGAATCGACAGGAACGCGCAGGCAAGGGAACAGAAAAAGGAGATTGAAGGACTGAAGACAAAGTTCTTGGTAAGCCTGATATTCACCATACCTGCATTCATATTCGGGATGGTATTCATGTGGCTCGGAATAATGTTCGCATACACTGATTACCTTCTATGGGCACTTGCAACACCTGTACAGTTCTGGGTGGGCTGGCAGTTCTATAAGGGAGCATGGAACTCGCTTAAGAATCTCAGTGCGAATATGGATACTCTTATCGCTGTCGGTACCAGTGCAGCATATTTCTACAGCGTATATGTAGTTCTATTCAACCCGCAGGTAGGGCAGTATTTTGAGACATCAGCTATACTGATAACGCTTGTCATCATGGGCAAGTATCTTGAGACCTTGGCAAAAGGAAAGACTTCAGAAGCGATAAAGAAACTGATGGGGATGAGTGCCAAGACCGCACGCGTGGTAAGAGATGGGCAGGAGATAGAGATCCCTATAGAAGAGGTACTACTGGGAGATATTATCCTTGTCAGGCCAGGTGAGAAGGTCCCTGTTGATGGAGAGGTCATCGAGGGAAATTCTTCAGTTGATGAGAGCATGATAACAGGAGAGAGCATCCCTGTAGAGAAAGGTCCGGGTGACAAGGTTGTCGGAGCGACAGTCAACAAGCACGGGAGTTTCAGATTTAAGGCAGAGAAGATAGGGGCAAACACCACTCTTGCACAGATAGTCAGGCTTATTGAAGATGCGCAGGGAAGAAAAGCACCCATACAGAGGTTTGCTGATGTAGTCTCTGCATATTTTGTGCCTATTGTGATATTGATTGCGATCATGACATTCAGCACATGGTATTTTGTGATAGGAAAAGATTTGTCCTTTGCCATCGTCACAGGTGTTGCAGTACTTGTCATTGCCTGTCCTTGTTCTCTTGGGCTTGCTACACCTACTGCGATAATGGTGGGTACAGGCAAAGGGGCAAAGAATGGTATCCTGATAAAAGGAGGAGATGCTCTTGAGACAGCGCACAAGCTGAAGTATGTGGTGCTGGATAAGACCGGGACGATAACTGAAGGAAAGCCTTCATTGACAGATGTCATAGCAGATCCTAAGGATGTTGATCAGGTCCTGCGCATAGCAGCAAGCATTGAACAGGAGAGCGAGCACCCTCTTGCAGAAGCGATTGTCGCAGGAGCAAAAGCAAAAGGGCAGACACTCTTAAAGCCGAAAGGATTCAAGGCAGTCCCTGGATATGGTATTGAGGCAAGTCTCAACAACAAGAGATTCTATCTCGGCAATGAGAAGCTGATGCTGCATAATAATGTGATATTCAAACATCTGAAAGAGAAGAAGGATGGCCTTGAAGGAGAAGGTAAGACTGTGATGATCCTGGCAGATGCGCAGAAAGCACTTGGCCTTATCGCAGTCGCTGATACTATCAAGCCGACATCACCTAAAGCGATAATGGCGCTCAGGAAGATGGGCATCAAGGTATATATGATCACAGGTGATAACAAGCGTACTGCTGAGGCAATTGCAAAGCAGGCAGGGATACATAATGTATTTGCTGAAGTCCTTCCAGAGCACAAGGCAGGACATGTGAAACAGCTACAGAAAAAAGGAAAAGTCGCTATGGTCGGAGATGGCATCAATGATGCACCTGCACTTGCGCAAGCAGATATAGGTATCGCTATGGGTTCAGGTACTGATGTCGCGATGGAGACAGGAGATATCGTCCTGATGAAAGATGATCTCATGGACGTAGCAAGATCAATAAAGCTCAGCAGGCTTACGATGGGCAAGATCCGTCAGAATATGTTCTGGGCATTGTTCTATAACATCCTCGGGATACCCGTAGCCGCAGGCATATTTTACCCGTTCACCGGATGGTTGCTCAGCCCGATGATTGCAGGTGCTGCAATGGCGATGAGCTCTGTGAGTGTAGTCAGCAATTCTCTACTCCTGAAGAGAAAGAAGATATGAAAAAAAGTTGATCCATTTATTCAACAAGTTCAAGCAGCACTGCCACCGCTCTGTGCGTCGGTCAATCATAATATTCAAAAACCTGCCACTTATCAGAAAATAAACCATCAGGCGTCAGCCTCATATAATTCAATCAGAATGTTCTGCAGGCAACTCGATATACTTCAGGACGCTTGACGGCATGAAGGCTTATAGCACTGGAAGTGCTGAAAGAGCAGCGTGGCAGTGCTGCCACCGCTCCACGCATGTCCTCGGGTTACATTAGCGAAGATGGCTGCAGGTATCATTCCATATTCTGTTGTTGCACAAGCACGGTGTAGAACATAAGAGATTAGCATGCCTACAGATATATAGCAGCGTGGCAGTGCTGCTCTGTTTAATCTAAAAGAAAAATAAAAAAAGCATAAAAAAATTCAGCTCGATACTCTTGCTTCCATACCGAGTACATCATCGACAAGCTGGCCGTAATCTTTTGCGCCAGTACTTGAGCTAGCATACTTGAAGATCGACTTGCCTTTCTTTGGAGCTTCCTTGAGCTTTGAATTCATCCGTATAGGATTACTGGTCAGCCCATTGAACTGCTCGTTTATGTCTTTCAATGTATCCTTGCAGATCTTATTCCTCGTATCATAGAGTGTAGGGATGACTTTTGTTATCCTTATGTTATGGCCATATGTCTCATTGATGGTATCGATGACCTTTTCCATCTTCTTCAATGCATCAAATCCCAGGAAGTCAGATGATGTTGGAACAAAGACTTCCTTGCAGAATGCAAGCGCATTCTGGTTGAGTATCCCTAATGATGGTGGACAATCTATCAGGAGATAGTCATATCCGCTGATCATGCTGAGAAGCTGCTTGAGCAGGAGCCTTGCATCATCATGCTTATAGAGATAATGTTCTGCCTTGGTCAAGGTCTCGGTAGAGGATATTACATCAAAATTCTTAGCCAGGTTGACTATGCAACTGCTGAGTGTAGCCTCTCCTGTCATCGCATCGTATATGTTCTTTTCAGCATTCACCCTTAACGATAGGTCTACATTACCTTGAGGATCAAGATCAATAAGAAGGACTCTCTTGTCATTCCTTGACAGCCCTGCTGCCAGGTTTATCGCTGTTGTTGTCTTCCCTACACCACCCTTGTGGTTCATTATGCATATCGTTCTCATAGAATATCGCCCTCCTTTTGCTGTATTCTGTAGTTAAACGTATCAATGACCCATCTATAAAGCTTGTGCCTGATTTAAAAGGAAGTATGATGGAAATAAGCAAAAAATATATCATTAATCTAGCAGTTGTTGCCTCCTAGCGAGCATTGGGAAAATAAGCAAAAACTAATGCAGTAGGGCTTAAAATAGTGATTTATTAATAGATGCGAGCGCGGCAACAGATGTCTAAATGATAAATTGATAATTTCGCGAAAGAAAGCTTTTTAAATGAATAATGCCTCATATACAGGGTGTTTGAGCGATAGGGCGAGCTATAACGTATTTTAGCAGGAAGGGGAGCATTCTACCCTTATCAATAACCTTTATATATAAGTACTACTGAATAATGACTAATATTTGAGTGGGGCGTATCATGGGCAAGGGGAATGATATAGACGATCTAGGCAATGTTGTAGAGCTTAATGCAGTCAAAGATACTTCTGCTTCCAGACATATACTGGTACCTACAGAGATAATCGAACAGTTGTCAGGGCTTCTTCCCCAGAATAGGAAGGATAAGGTGACAAGAACAGAGGATATGGGTCAAGTCATACATATTGGTCAGAAGAAAATCGCATCAAGCACCCCTACACCTGAGGTCTATGAGATTAAACTCCCATCACCACTACCTATACCCATACCAGGCACAAAAGAACCTGAACCGGTTGAATTAATCCCACACATCCTTACGCCGAATGAAGAGGCAGAGAAAGAAGAGAAACTTCAGGCATTTTATGAATTCTCAGCAAAGCACTTTGCAAAGTACCGGCCTCCTACACTAGAAGAGCACATCGCAGGACTGAAAGCAAAAGAGAACGCACCAAAAGACCTGCTGGAAGCTGAAAAAAAAGCATTGAGAAAAGCCAAGCAGACAATACTAGGCACATTCACAAGGACCACACTCAGGGCTCAGGATGCGACACCGGATCACGAGATACGGGCAAGCATCATAGAACACACAAATAACGTATATCAGGCATTCCGCCAGATAGATGAGGAGAAGAGGATCACTCCAACACATAGAGGGGCAGCAAAAGCTCTAGGTGCAGTTGATATGTTGGGTAAATACCGTGAGCAGAACCTGAAGCTGCAGAGCATCAACTCTATCGGATCACATTTAGCACCATTGAAAGAAAGTGTAGTGTCTGATGAAGATGACCATCTTCTTGACACAATGATCATTAAGTCTGGAAGAGCAATCATGCATAAAGGGAATAGGCAGGTAAATGCTAAGCAAAGCATGTTCCTGGGAGATGCATTACAGCTCGTGAACAGAGGGGAATATCTTCCGAACAGGTCTATGGAACGTGCAGTGAGTGCACTTGAAGTAGAGACCGAATTTGTAAAATACAAAAGATTCCAGGCAGAGATGAGGAAGATATATTCAGATCCGCATATAGAATTCCAGCACTTCATAGATGATGTGATGTCCATAAGGGATTATGATCTCAAAGGCGAAGCATATCCTGCCCAGAAGGGAAAGATCAGATGTGAACTTCTGCTCAAAGGAGGACTTAAACGGAAAGATCAGATACTGGAAGACGAGATTGAATCTGCACTCGCGATCAAGAGGGAAGAAGAGCAGAAGATCCTGTTGCAGCGGGCATATGCAATGCCGCAGCTCGCTGGCGAACATGAGATGTATGTCAAGCTGTTCTTCGGCACGCTGAGCCATAATCTTGAGGAGAACATGTATCGCAGGGCAGAAGTCATGCGAGATGTCGATGAAGAGAATTTTGTCGAGAAGGCAAAGCCAGAGCTATACAAGGCAACGGATGATACTACAGAACAGCTACGCTACCAGATGCCTGAATTCTGTGAGAAGATACAAGGCGCAGTCAAGATGACGATATATGCCCTTATGGCAGATTACATAGTGAACATTGACCTGCACCGTCGCAGGATACGACGCAAGCCAAGTAGGAGACTAGGATGATAGATGATCATGATTTCATAAAACAGCTCAAGGCACAGGCCGACGAGACCACTAAGAGCATATGTGACAGGCAGAAGAAGCTCGATATTATGGCAGCTGAAGCAGCCAGCATAGCGAAGACTATTGATATACAGAAAAAATTTGTGGATGAGACTGAAGAACTGCGGAGGACAGTCATAGACCAATCCGAGATACTGCAGTCATTGCAGGAGCAGAAGAGTGCATTGATTGAGCGCATAAACCAGGAAGAATCATTGCTGGTGAGAACACTAGCGAAAGCAGCGACACTTGTACATAGGAGACAGGAAGCGCAGACAGAATTCAGCAGGCAACAGGAACCTGACATTGATGCTTACGTCGAGAGTGCTCTGAATGATGCCAGCACCGATAAGTACATGCACCTGATAGCACACGGAGCAATGCCTACGCATCCCAGACGCCACGCGCTCTGGGGACGGATGATACAGAGGAAAAGGGAGCATGTACATTCAGACCAGATGAAAGAGAGGCACATCGGGATGTATAATGATTTTGCAGAGGACAGAAGAAAGATCTTGAAGCCTTACGAAATGGAGAACAACGAGCTTGCTCAACACATAAAGGGACTTGAAGGATCATTGAATTCATTGACAGGTAAAGCGAATGAGTCATTGGTAAGGTATATGGATAGTGTGAAGAAATTAAATCCGAAAAAGCCTGAAGAGCACATAAACACATTCAATGAGACTCACATCAAAGAATTGACACTTACGCAGGTGATCGAAGCTGATGTAGAGATCGCAATCGAGCACATAGCAGTCATAAGGACACTGACATTAGGATCAGGATTATCCATTCAATTCCTTGATGTCAGGAAATACATGGAAGCATTGAAGTATCTGATAGAAAATATCGATCCTTCAGATACTGATACTATAGACACATATGGCAAGCATCTAGAGTCACTGTTCGCAAAGGTCCACCCTACCAATAAAGTCAAAGTAGGAAAATATGACCCTGACCTCAACGAAAGGATAGAGAAGACTGCCATGTACACAGATGAACAGTTCAAGAGATATACTGAGATGATCATCGCAGAACCGATGGATGACCAGAACCTTGTCATCGGACCTGAACAGCTCAAGGAGCTCAAGACAGTCTATGAGACGATGCTCCCGAAATTCGACCAGGACGAGAGTTTCAATATGAAATATGCTCTCCTGCGCCGCCCTCCAAGGATGGTGGATGAGATAAAACTCAGGATGCTCAACCTGAAACGGAAGTACAGGAACAGCCTCCTAGAAATCCTTGAGAGAAAGATATCTCTGTTGAGTTCTGAAGATTACATGAGAAAAGCAGAAGTGACAGCGAGTCTCACGATGAGATATCTCAAGCGTTTTGTTCAGGAACACCACAATACACCGATACAGGAATCACAGGCACAGATAATGGAGAGGATCGCCCAGAGGGTCTACGAAGAGAGACAGGCAGAACAATATAGAGCAAGACCTGATCACTCAGACGGCAGCATCCTTGATCATTTAGATAAGCCTGAGATACCTAAGCTTGCAGTGATTTCAGGCGGAAAATCGTGAGATTTCCTTTATGATTGACAAGAAAAGATAAAGAATATAAAAAAAACAGCGTATCACGCTGCCTTGAGCATTCTACCTGACATCTGATACTCGTCCTTCAATTGCTCTAACATCTTCCTCTCAAGTTCATATGCCTTGATTGTGAGCTTTTCGCGCTTGCGTAGGACAGATGCCAGATGGTCATACTCACTGATATTACTTACCTGCTTCTTGGCATCAAGCATAGGTTCAATCCAGCGGTCTCCCTCCTGGAATTCAAATTTCTGGTCTCTCAATGTCTCATGATACTTCTGCGCCAGCTCAAAGAGTGGAGAATGATCCATCTTGTTCTGATAGAGCTGTGTCTTGAACTTATCGAATAGTTTCTCCAGATTATCGAGGTATTTGACAAGCAGTTTAGCAGAATCATTGACCTTGTCTAATTCTGCATGGAACTTCTCATGTATGATGAGTAGAGCGTATCGTTCAGCAGGTTCCTGTCTTCCGCGCTTGTCTTCCATCGCGAAATGTTCCAGAATCCCTGCACGGACTATATTGTCCCTGAACTTCATGGTGAACGGATACAACGTGTTCCACCAGAAGTGATGATTCTCTCCTGAGCGATTTTGATAATCATGGCTCTCGAAATATTTCTTGACCAGCTTATCTGACAGATCAAGGGAGAACACCGAACCAGGCATTCCAGAATTATGGATCTTTTCAATATTATACATCGCGCTGGAATATTCTGTCTTGAACGTTGATTTGAGGCCATACGAGAAAGGCAGGTTCTTTATGAGATCAAAATGTGCATGAAGAAGTTTATTCCTTTTCTCATTATGCTCCTCATCCTCTTTGAGCAATGCATCAAAAGGAGGCTGTTTCTTGCCGAAGATAGAAAACAATCCCATTATGTCTCACTCTCCATTTTTTTATAGTATTATGATGATACAGATAATGAAATCATTACAGGTAAATCGATAGATATAGAGTATATAAAGTTTATGCCGACAGGATATGGATATATAAGTCAACTTATGCAAAAACAGGTTGGGATGCCGCTTTAGCGCCATCGTACAAAGTTCATCCTCGTCGGTCAAATAGATTTAAATACCTGTTCAGCGTATGCTACAAGAATGATCGATCGTGGTGTGCTCGTGCTATGCAAGAAGTGCGGTAAGAAGGTCAATTCTACAGAGTTTATCCTGGATCCAGTATACCGTATGATGGTATGCAGGAACTGCAACCGGGACCGTATCGCTAAAGAGCATCCTGATGCAAAAAAGAAAGTAGAGGTCGAGAATAGCAGGCCCGCAGGTTGGGATGCTGAAGATGAGCTCCTGAACAAGAGATACCAGCCAAAGAAACCAGAGTTTGCAGATCTTCCACGGGTTTCTGCAGATAAGGTGAGGATACGCTGCAGGAAGTGCGGATCGAACTTCAACTTCAATACAGAGAAACATTACCCACTCAACTGCCCGAACTGCGGCACACGCATATCTAGCTGATACTCATAATTTCTCAGCTATTGAATATTCTTTTGGTGACTATCGTTGCATAGCTCCCTTTAGGCAAAGTGAATGATACTACTATCTTGAAACATTTTCTTCCGCGGGAATTATGCTCATCATGCAATGGCTCTGATATCCGAAAGTCGATAGGCCTGACCAACAGGGCCCGATCGTGTGTCTTGAAGAAATTGCCTGTCGCTGATTTGATATTGAAATCGCTGATGGTAAGAGATTCTTTCTGAAGCAATTTCCCGATGATCTTGGCTTCGTATTCAGTTGGTTTTATCTGATCGCTGATGGTCTTGAGTGTTTCCGGCAGCTCCTTTAGCTGCTGTTCTGTGACGTTCTTGTAGAAATAAAGTTTTCCCAGATTGTACTCTATGGGATACGTGATTTTTCTAGGAAGAGTGTAGATGATGATCATCTTTGCGCATTCATTCCAGAGATAGCTCTGGTATGAGGATATGAATAGCTCCCGAAGCTGCGAAGGTATCTTCCTGTACGCAGCAATCCCGTCTTTTGTCCGATTGTACTCATCTATGACCCGTTGCAGGTTCCTGTTTGTCACCTTGACATTTTCAAGCGCGCTCCAGTTCTGGAGTATCAGGTCTTTCTCATCCTTGTTCCTTCTGCTCTCGGAGTCAGGGTATGCTGTAAGGTAGATCTTTACCGCACCCTCATAGTCTTTCTGTATGAGTGCTTTTGCTATGAACATTTTCCTGACAACACTGCCGAAACGCTGTGAGTCAAAATAGTTAGGCACGCCAAGTGAACATATGGTCGCGGATTTCATCTTTATGCCATCAAGCTCTCCTTTCAGGATTGCGCGGGCAGTGATCTCAAACCTGTTTGCCTGAAGTTCTCCAAGCTTCAGAGGATTCTCTAAATACCCCTTGAAAGTTATTGAGAAGTTCTCTTCCTTGAGTGTATCTATGCTGTATCTTGAAGGGATTGTGAAATGCTGCTTTGTGACTGCATGCCTGTCCTTGATACCTGCTATCTTAAAATCATCCAGAGGTATATTGTTCTGCTTTGACAGATATTCAAGAAGCGAGAATGTCTCAACTCCTTTTTTCTCAAGAATATAGAGTTTGTATGCCTTTGGCTCCTTGTAGATGTCGAACTTTGCTATTTCCTCAACCTTGAAGTCTTCTGGGCATTGTCTAAGCTTGATTCTCTCACCGTCGCAAATCATCTTGCTGAGCTTGGATTTAAGCTTATTGTTTTCGATATGTAGTCGGAACATTTCTGTTTTTCTGTGCAACAGAATTATAAAGCCCTGAAACGTATTCTGTTACACTTCTTTTAGACAGGGAGGTGGAAGATGTTATATGCAGAGACACAGGATAGGGTCACCTATAGACCCGAGACACATAAGACATACAAGACCAGCGCAGCAGAGAAATTATACGACATAATCGTCGCAGCACCGACATTGAAGCCTGAAGTGCAGAGAGCTTTCTGGAATCTTGAGAACAGGATATACGCAGTGAATAAGATAGTTAGGATTATGCGGATGCAACAGTTTTCAGAGAAAGAATCTGACTTAGAAACCCTCATGTCCTGCGTTGAACAGCTTGAAAAGAAAGCAGATTCATCACACTGGCAGAAGGCGTTTGGAGATCCGAACAGGATTCTCAAGAGATCTTACGTAGATTCTGCAATATCTTCGATAAAAGATTACGGCTCTTCACGGAATGTTCTGATGGTTTATGCCGCAGGTTTGTAGGATTTTGAGTTTGAAGTATTCTAGGTCTTTGAATCCGTATGCTCTTCTTTTTATTATGTTGATTTTGTTGTTGAAGCCTTCGCTTTGTGCGTTTGTAATTTTATAGTCAAAGTAGTTGTATATTCCATAAAGGTAGTTGCATATTCTTTTTGCTACTTCTTGAAGTTGATCTATTCCTGTAGAGAATATATTTTTTAGCCATGTGTTCAGTCTTCTTTTTGCTATGATTTTTTCATCATCAAAGATGTCTAATACTTGTTCTTTCAAAACGTATGCTGTGTAAAGTGTTGAGTTTTGTTCAAGTAGCTGGTTTAGTTCTTCTGTTTTTTCTGATTTGAGATTTTTTTGTCTTGATAATATCATGAATCTTTTTTTCTTCATCTTTTTTCGTTCTTCTTCATCAGCTTTGGCAAATTCTTTCTTACGAATTTTATCAACTGCTTCATTGATAACTTTAGCAATATGAAATTTGTCAAAGACTATTGCTGCATTTGTGTTTGCTTTTATGCTTGCAATATATGGATCCCACATATCACAAACAGCGACGTGAATGTTCCAGCTTTTTTCAATACCTAACTCTTTAAAGAAAGAATCAAGAGTTTCTTTTTTTCTTCCTTTTCCAACCCAAATAACTTTTCCAAGATCAACATCTCTAACAACAGTCAAGTACTTATGTCCTTTTTCATATGCGATTTCATCAACACCTATTCTTTTCGGAACAATATTTTCAAGATTAGCAACATATTTCATAGCATTTCTCTTATCAATATTTTTAACCGTTTCCCAACCAATACGCATTTCTTTTGCAACATCTTTAATACACATAAACTTGCAAAGAACTACAACTTTTTCCTCAAAACGCTTGGTGTAACGTGAATAAGATTCGACAAAATCTAATTCTTCAACGCCATCATAACCACAAGAACAAACAATATCAAAATAAGCAAACCAAATATATGTCTTAGAACTTGCCAGATCCAAATCCCTTATTCTCCTTTTGCGTTTTTTATGAATATGCCTGCATCTCTTGCCACAAACAGGACATTTCCCTGTCTTGCCAGTTCTTTTAAGAACCATCAAAATGCTGTCATTGTCTACAAAACTATCGCAAAATTTATATCCAGAAAACTGATACAAATCTCCAAGCCGAAATCGTTGGTTTGAGTGTCTCATAACCTTAAATTCAACGGTTTCGGTTTTTAAATCTTCAGAACAATCCTAGAAGAACC
>JBDRET010000006.1:0-39437 GCA_043819495.1 Candidatus Woesearchaeota archaeon
GGTATTCTTCACAAGGATCTCATTCAGCTTCTCGATGAATTCTAAAGTCAGTCTTCCTTTGTATTTCTTGATAAATTCCAGTGCTTCTCTGCCATTGATGGCTTCATTATAGTCTTTTGGTGGTGCTCCTGAAGGTATCTGTTTTTCTTTGATGATAAGGAAAGTCTGTCTTAATGTCAACCGATTCCCTTCAATCGCATTTGAGTTGTACGTGAAACGGATCACGAAATCTGATTCTTCTTTTTCAATCACTGTTTTTGGAAGCTTTTTTACATGATTCTCATACACTTCCTTGAAGTCGTCTATTATCTCCAGCTTGTCTGCATCTATGTAGTCTGAATTGTATATCTTGTATTCTTCAATCTTCAATTCCTTGAGCTTTTTTGAGATCTCTTCTTTTGTAGGCTTTTTGGTACCCAGTCTTATCCTGATCTTTTTCCATTTATCAGGCCCCATCCTGAGGGTCTTGCCTAAATAATAGAATGTCTTGCTACCTGATTTTACTTTATCGATGTAGGCCATAATAATATATTGTCCACATCCATATATAAATGTTTTGTTTTGTGGACAACAAATTTTTAGGATGAACACTCATCTTTCCGGATTTCAGTCAAAAAGGTATAGTGCTGGGCGCTGGCGTCTGTACTATTTAACCACTACATCTAATCATAAGTATAGTCTATAAAATAACGTTTCACATAAGAATAAAGATAGTTAACCACTACATAAATTTACGGGCCTTCGGGCGTTGGCGTTTTACCCTTTACACCCAATAAATGTCATTGTAAATGATAAGTTCCCCATTCTTGCCCCTACACATACAATATAAACGATATATTTATATATGTGTAGGGCTAACATGACAGTATGAGAATAAGAAAAAAGAGAACAGGCAATAAAGAGTATCTGTATCTAGAACATTCATACAGGAGGGGATCGAAGGTAATCAAAAAGGAGATATACCTAGGCAGCACAATCCCGAAGGATATTGAAGGGATCAAGATCAAGCTAAATTATCAGATCATGAAAGAACAGTATTTCGATAAATTCGAATCTATAAAAAAGAGGTTCTCAGATGAACTGAAAGGGATGCCCGCTTCTGCAAAAGAGAAATACCTAAATTATTTCATGGTAAAATTCACATATGATACGAACAGGATAGAAGGCAGCACCATAACTTTGAAAGAGACTGCTAAAATTCTCGAAGACGGAATCACTCCAGAGAACAAACCGCTATCTGATGTGAAAGAAACTGAAGCACACAAGAAGGTTTTTTACGATATGATCGGATATGAAAAAGGCATTTCAATATCTGTGATCTTGAAATGGCACAGGGAGCTTCTTAAAGATACCCATCCAGACATTGCGGGAAAGATCAGGAAACACCAGGTAAAAGTAGCGGGCAGTAAAACAGAGTTCCCCTTTCCTGCAGAGCTTAACACCCTATTAGAAGAATTCATCAAATGGTACCGCAAGAACAAGAAATTGCACCCAATAGAATTAGCAACATTAGCGCATATAAAGTTTGTATCGATACACCCATTTACAGATGGCAATGGCAGAATATCCCGTTTAATCATGAATTTCATACTGAATCGATACAAATTCCCCATGTTGAACATCAAATATTCAAACAGAGACAGCTACTACAATTCACTGGAAAGAGCGCAGGTGAAAAAACAAGAAAAGATATTCGCACTACACATATTCAGAAGATATCTAAAAGAATACAAAAAATACCTCAAATAAAAACCAGCAAAGTTTTTATACTTCTTTTCCTAAACTTATTCTAGAGAATTCGTATAGAAGAGCGGCTCTCCGGCCCGTTTAGCACTCCGGGCGTTGAATGGATCTGAAGATTCAGGGACCGAAGAGGATTCTCATGATCAAGAAATAGTTGAAGTATGACTGCGGTGTAAATAACAAAAACTGGATCCTAAGTGGTTCAGGAACTTCTTCGTGCTCATTCTTCTAGCATATTCCCCAGTCTACCTTGCGATATGCTACATTTAAATACGACCGTTTTATCTGATGCCTGATGTTAGAGAATATAGTTGCTGATGTGAGAGGTGCAGATGCTGGTATGCTTCCTGCAATCATCATAGCAGAGCCTGCACAAGTTACGACTGTCCGTTTCGCAGACTCCTTCGGAAAGATAACTGACTGGTATAGAGAAGGTTATGGTTTCCTCAGGCAGCTGCACAATGATAAAGAGATATTCTTTGTGGATGACAATATGACTAATATTGACAAGATATCTAAGCATAAGTTGGATACGACAGGTGGATTGCGGGATTACTGGGCAGTATTCAAGAAAATGTACCACAAAGATGATGGAGTGTTTGAGGCATTTGGGATGCAGTTGCTCATAGGCGAAGGAGCCATCGACCTGCCTGATAGTTATGTCAACCGCGTTCTTGATTTCGGATATGTCCGTTTCGGAAAAGATTTACGTCTGCCATATATCGTGGATAAGAAGATCTTCCCTGGAGACCTGGTCGACTATAGGATACGTGTTGAAGAGTCAGGTCCGTGTGCGGTCATATCATCTTCTAAATGCAAAAGGATGATCAACTGATACTCATTTGATTGCAGTCCATCAATCATGATTTACGTATTTGTTTAGCTATTTCTGGCAGTGTTGTTGTATTACTTCAATGGTCTGATGAGGTAGTTCCAGACAGATTCCAGATCATCAAGAAATATGGTATTTTCCTTAAGATATGCAAGCGATCCTTCTCTTAGGTCATATCTGTCAGTGGTAAGCATGACGTGCTCTGAAGTGACTATCTGTATCCCTTGAGTTACTGCATCTTTGACAGTTTCAAGTACACAGCAATCACGGTCATATCCTATGACCATCAGATGTCTGCATCCGTCTTCTTTTAGCCGTGTTGCTAAGTCTCCTGAGCCAAAAGCACTATATGTGTGTTTATCAAAACGGTTTTGCTGTGGGATGTATGGATTTATGGAATGACAGGGCTGTTCTTCACCATCTGTCTGACTATTGTAGAAAGAAGATGCGTAGATCGTGTGGTCTCTTGAGTGTGCTATCCGTACAGTGTCGATGATTGCATCAAACCCTGCACGTGTACTGCCATGAGGATATTGGATGTTCAGAGGGACGTTTGAAGGGCTCAACTTTGAGTCTTTTGACCATATTCCTTTATTATGATCCCACTCGATGAAATGTCCTCTTTCATGGGCTTTCAGGACTTCTTCCCAATCCTCTGAGATATCGATGACTAGCAACGAAAGGTCATTTGGCATGGGGAGCAGAGGGGTTTTTTAAGATATAAATCCTGCTTCAGGTTAATTGCGCAAAACGCAACTCAGGACAGGTTGTGTAGGTTCTGGCGTCTTTAATGCTTATTTTGAGTAAAGCTTAAAAACAGGCCTCCAATCACCTCTTCTTATGGAAGGTAATCAGAGATGGTTTGGACGCGCAGTGTTGCTCACGATTCTCGCAGTTATCATATTATGTTTCAGGTCTGCAGGGCTCATCACAGACTTCTGGTGGTTTGATGCGCTCGGGTTCAAGGATATATTCCTGATATCACTTAAGACTAAGCTCTGGATATTCTTCATATCTGCAGCTATCTTTTACGTTTTTGCAAGATTGAACCTGTGGGTCTCTTCACGGTTCCATGCAAGGCAGGATAGTTGGCTCTCAGGAAAGAGAAGAGAGCTGATAGTCATCTCACTCTCATTGCTGATCGGTTGGGCCATGTCGTATAATTGGTTCACCTGGCTCCAATATTTCAACCAGGTCCCTTTCAATCTGGCAGATCCGATATTCATGAAGGATGTCGCATTCTATGTATTTTCCCTTCCGTTCTTACTGGGCGTTCTGGGTTATGTCCAGTTCATCGCTGTACTCACGACAATACTCGTTGCTGTAGATTATTTCCAGCCGGTGATATTGGGTTTTTTTGACCAGTCAAAGCTGAGCATGATGAAGGATCCTAATACTGGACTTCCTCTGCACAAGACGATAATATCTTCATCATTCAAGACACTCAAGAAGAATGCCCTGCGGCACGTGACTGTTCTTGGCTCATTGATCTTTCTGCTGATATCAGGCAAGCATTATTTCACCAGGTATTCTATAATGTATTCCGAGAAAGGGATTGTTGTAGGTGCTGGTTATACTGATGTGAATATCTTCCTGCCGATAGTCAAGATGTTGATGGTATTTGCATTCCTGATAGTGGTATTGTTCTACATCTGGATGTTCTATATATCAAAAGAGCCTAAGCTGAAGAAGAGGCATATCGTCGCGACGATACTCGGTATTTATTTCATATTTGCATTTCTCGGTCCTGGCATAATACCTGGGATAGTCCAATCACTGAAAGTGTCTCCGAATGAGCTCAATCTTGAGAGACCATTCATAGAGAACAACATAAAATTCACTAAGATTGCATATGGTCTTGATGATGTCACTGAGACTGATTTTCCATCAGAAGGCAAGATAACTGCAGAGCTTCTTGAGAACTCGACAGAGACCATGAATAATGTGCGTCTGCTGGACTGGCGGCCTCTTGTACAGACATACAAGCAGACCCAGGAGATCAGGTTGTACTATGAGCTTGCAGATATAGATATAGACAGGTACATGATAAATGGCAGCTATACTGAGGTCATGCTCTCTCCAAGAGAGCTTGATCAGAGGCAGATAGTGTCAAATGCCCAGACCTGGGTGAATCTTCACTTGGTATACACACATGGTTTCGGTGTTGTTGTAAGTCCTGTGAATTCTGTCACTGCAGAAGGGCTTCCGGACTACTTATTGAAGGACATCCCTCCTAAGAATGTCATGGATGAATCTGTTCTTGATATTGATAAGCCTCAGATATACTATGGCGAGGTCGATAATGATTTTGTCGTGGTCAACACAAAGACTGAAGAGTTTGATTTCCCTAAAGGCACAACGAATGAATACATCAATTATGATGGTAAAGGCGGGGTTGTGCTTGATACATTCATGAAGAAGTTTTTCATGGCTCTCCGTTTCAAGGATGTCAAGATATTGTTGACAGCAGACATCACCCCTTCAAGCAGGTTGATGTTCATCAGGAGTATCCGTGAAAGGATAAGTAAGCTTACTCCTTTCTTATTGCTTGATAATGATCCATATATTGTGATTGATGATGGTAAGCTATTGTGGATCCAGGATGCGTACACTGTGACTGGAAATTTCCCTTATTCCCAGAAGGCAGGAGATATAAATTACATGAGGAATTCAGTGAAGATTGTTGTTGATGCCTATGACGGGACAGTCACGTATTATGTCACAGATGTAAATGATCCTATAATGGAGACTTACGCGAGGATATTCCCTAAGCAGTTCAGTCATATCAAGAGCATGCCTTCTTCACTCAGGGCGCACGTAAGATATCCTGAAGACCTTTTCACAGTGCAGTCTGCACTCTACAGCATATATCACATGGAGAACCCTACTGTCTTCTACAACAAAGAAGATGCGTGGCAGATACCGACTGAGATATATGGGACGGGAGAGCAGGTAAGGGTGGAGCCATATTACATAATAATGAAGCTCCCTGGAGAGGAGAAAGAAGAATTTGTGCTTATGAGTCCTTTCACTCCATTGAAGAAGGATAATATGATAGCCTGGTTTGCAGCACGTTCTGATGGCGAGCAGTATGGTAAGCTATTGCTCTACAAATTCCCTAAGGATAAGCTGATATATGGGCCGTTGCAGATCGAGGCGAAGTTTGACCAGGATTCTGAAATATCTCAGCAGCTCACTTTATGGTCTCAGCAAGGGTCTAGTGTGACCCGAGGAAATCTTCTTGTGATACCTATAGATGATAGTCTATTGTACATAGAGCCGCTTTATCTTCAGGCAGATAAGGGAAAGCTGCCTCAGCTCAAGAGGGTGCTGGTCTCTGATGGTGAAAGGGTCGTGATGGAAGAGAGCTTAGGGGAGGCTCTTGAAGCGCTGTTCGGCACGACAAGAGAGAGCCGCAGGACTGGTGAAGGGGATGCTGCAAGAAAGGATCGTCTGGATGTGACGACTGATGCTAATCTTGTAGAAGAGGCCAATCTTTACTATACTAAAGTGCTTAAGTCCATGGAAGAGCAGGACTGGGCAGGTATGGGTGAGAACTTTGGATTGCTAGGAGAAGTCCTGTATGATATGAGTTCTGTGGATGATTCTTCTGGTCCTGTTGCTGCTTCTAAGACTGCTTCTTCTGATGCGGTTGTTTCTGAAGTTGTTGAGTGATTAGTTGATGAGTGATTGTTCAATCATGAAGTTTTTGCCATAACGTTTATTTCTCACAGCCAGTTCACACTGCCATAGCAAGAAACCTTTATATATGCTGTAATTGATGATTGCCTTATGAATGTACTTTTAAGCATGATACTGATGCTTGTAGTGGCCTATCTGTTCATAAGGTTAGGTAAGCTGATCAAGGTATCTAATGTTGTCGCTCTTCTCTTATGTGGTCTGGTCCTTAATATTCCATTGTTGAATAAGTCGATCATAGAACCCAACATGGAGTTCATGTTCATGCTTGGCGACATTGCGCTGATCTTTCTGATGTTCCTGGCAGGTCTTGAGAGCTCTTGGCGTTCTCTTTTCAAGGAACGGCGAGATGCAGCAGTGATAGCAGTCTTAGGTGCTGTAGTTCCTTTCTTTCTAGGATTCATCACATTCAGGGCGCTTGGTTTTGCAACACTCCCTGCATTCGTGGTAGGTGTCTGCATGAGCATCACTGCTGAGGCAACAAAAGCAAGAGTGCTTTTAGAGCTCCATAAGTTGAGGTCAAAGGTTGGTGCTGCGATGATGGGTGCAGGGATAATCGATGACATAATCGGGCTCTCTCTTTTTGTCCTTGTGACATATCTCCTGAAGGAAGCGCATCTGAAAGCGGATCTCTTGATAGGTGGGGCGATCCTTGCTTTCTTTCTTGGTGTCCTGACACAGCAGGGGCTGGGAAGAGAGCATCATATCCTTGACAAGGTAGAAAAGTTGGTATTGATCCTCATCATACCTTTCTTTTTCATATCTGTAGGACTTCACTTTGACATGGGAGCATTGATCTTGAACCCTGTGCTGGTCGTGATAATAGTGTTCATTGCAGTGATCGGAAAATTAAGTGGTTGCTTCATGGCAAAGCCGTTCACTAAATTCTCCTGGAGGCAGCTGCATCTGATAGGGTGGGGAATGAACAGCAGGGGTGCAGTCGAGATGGCACTTGCGATAATCGCTTTCAGGAGCCAGATAATACCTGTTGAGATATACTCAGGGCTGATAATAATGGCTCTCCTGACGACATTAGTATTCCCGTTCGTAATCACCCGTATGATAAAGAATAATCCAAAGATCATGGATTGAATTGTTCTGACTGTTGCTCTGTTTCTGGCAGCACTGCCACCGCTTTCTGCGTGTCCTAAGATAACATGAGCGAAGATGGCTGCATTTATTATTGGCGGTACAATTATTGCGCAAGCACAGTATGTGATGGTATCGGTCAGCATGCCTACAACAATATAGCAGCGTGGCAGCACTGTCATCGCTCTTTGCGTCAGTACATCAGTATAGTCCAAGACCTGCAACTTTTCAAGAATTAGTCTGTCAGGCGTAGCCTATTATGATAATATTAGAACGATTCCGCAGGCAACTCGATATACTTCAGGACGCTTGACGGCATGAAGGCTTACTTCGCACTTGTGCGAAGGTTTGCAAATCTGCAGGATTTGAAAAACAGCACTGGAAGTGCTGAAAGAGCAGCGTGGCAGTGCTGCCACCGCTCTTAGTGTCAGTACAGAACTATGTGTTGACCTGCGAATCTTCAGGGATTACGTTTTAGCTTGAGCGACTTGGCATCCAGTCAAGTCAGGATCATTCTTGAATTCCTTATTGTACAGTTCGACATCAGAATATTCATCTGCGTGCAGGAACTTGTAGCCTAGCATATGGAGCTTTCGTGTGTACGGGTAGAGCTTGCCTTGTTTGACTGCAAGGCATCTGGGTGACAGCATTATGTTCATCCCGCTGATGAATATAGGATAATCACTGCAGGTCTTGGATCTTTTCTTATTATTATGTATTGTGCACTTGAAGTCCTTCAGGCTTGGGCAGGGCATGTCAGTGCTTCCCATATTGAGTGAGTACCTGCCATCAGGGGTGGGAAGGAGCATCCCTTTTTGCTTTAGCTCTTCACTCCTGCATTGTGTGACTGTATCTACCTGGTCCTTGTCCAGCACCAGATAGCATTTCCTGCAGCAGAATGCGCGACATTCGTCCACGCAGAAAGAGCTCAGGCTTTTCCTTGCTTTATTGAGTATGTAATCTACGTTCAATGTGTTCCGTCCTCTCCAGCAGTCCTTGATGGAAAAAAGAAAAGATTTGATGACTTCACTGCTTCCCGGCTATATTCTGTCATAGCTAGAAAGGATCGCTGTCATCATCCTCGTAATCATCATCATCGTATCCCATGTAGATTACCTCCTGCTGTTCAGTGGTTCGGATAATCCTCTTTTCTCAGGGTTTTGAGTTCTGAGCGTAACATCTCAAGATATAGCAGCTTCCGCTTGCGGATCTCTTCATTTGTCATGGATTGCAGGTCCCATTCCAGCAGGCCTATGCCTTTCTTCAGAGAGCTGACTCTTTCTTCTTGTTCTGGATAAGGCATAGAAATCAGCTCCGGGCGGGTCAACTGTCGGTCAATCTATCATGGTTTCCGGCAGTGTATTATTGTTATCTTGTTGTCCTCGGATTTGATGTATTCATATCTGAAAAGATTGATGATTGCATTTTTATCGTATGAATGGTATTTAAATCTTTGTATGTTGGAAAATGGTGGAGATATGGGGCTATAAGGCGTTTTGATTGGTTTTTCAGCAGAAAAGGCGTTATTTTGGTGTTTAGAAGGCTATAAACGGGTTTGGAGCGGTTTTTACTGGTGGCATTAGATGAATGATCTACTTGAGCTCTGGAGAGTATTCCTTATTGATGTCCAGTTTCACATACTTGTAAGAAGAGGTGCCCTGTGGCTCTATGATGTGGATCGCCTCATCTGTCGCGATGATGTTGATCGCGTGCGGGACTGAGCTTATCCATTCAGAGAAAAGTGTTGAATTGACTATCGAAAGTGCGGTATCAAAGAAATTTCCGTGGTTCTCTTTGCTGTTTGGCGCGTATATTATCGTGCCGATGACAGGGTTTACTGGATTTGTAGATGCCTTGTCAATCTCGTAGAGCGCATCAGCAAATACTGTCGCGTACTGGAGGCATATGACATTCTTATACCTCACGACCTCTTCAGAATCCATGATGTTGATCTTGACAAATTCATTCACGCTCTCAACACTCCTCTTGATAGCATCAACAATGCCTTCCGAATCACTGACATGACTGATGAAATTTGCAGTGCCATTATACTTGAGCTCTGAGCTGAATTCCTGTGCGAGATTTATCTTCTCTTCAAGCGTGAGCTCCTGTCCCATCACGGTCTTGCCTTTGCCTGCAAGGGTCACGAATAATCCTGCCCTGAATGTATCGCTTGAATAATCCTCTCTGAACCATATTTTCTCATTCACTACAGAAGACAGCTTCTCTTTGATAGAATCACCTTCCGCAGTGCCCACGACCGAGGCAAGTCCATGATCCTTGCCCATCGTCACAGGTTCTGTCCTGTACTGTCTCCAGTGTGTGCTGTATATCACATAGTTGACTGACGCAAGTGCGCCTAGAAGCAATAATGAACATGTCCTGTATAGAGTACTCTTTTTACCTTTAGCGAGCATGTGCTATTACCTTGAATACACCTTTTTAAAACCTCGTCCGGAATTTTATCCTGTTTTTGCAGATTACCTCAGATCAGAGTCCAGGTCATCGTCATAGGATTCATCATAACATTCTGTGTCATTCACAAGTACGGGTGCTTCGACTGTCCCGACGGCAGTCCTGCTCTGCCATTTGGTGATCTCATTTCCATACTCATCTTTTCCTACTACAAAATTCCAGTCAGGCAGGAATACATTGCACTTGATAGACTCAGTCTCCTCAAGTTCTTCATGTCCGATTGTGCTGCTGGCGATTGATGACATAGGAAGGCCTTCTGTCGATCCGATGAAAGAATAATCTCCATCTTTTTTCATCCTTACTAACAGATACTCGAATCTGGGATGTGACGGTTCGACCCTGCAGTATATCTTATACTTATTAGGTCCTGTGAACTGATCCGGTCGGTATTCATGCATATCTATCTTGGCTTCAAGGGTCGATAGGTCCATCATGTGTGCATCAGGGTTCTCATACCTTTCAGTATACTCAGGTTGTCCAAGAGCATATTTATTCTCTTCATGCTTGCAAGGCTCTCCACCGCAGCCATATAGCATGCCGAGTGCTGCTGCAAGAACTATCTTTAGCGAAGTCATATTACTGACATATAGGAATCAGATTATAAGTTCTGTGGAGAATTTTTTTATCAAAAAGAATCTATGAAGGCACGAGCCTGAACTTTGTTATCTCGTTCCTTGACCCGAGTCTCATCGGAGGGCCCCAGGTCCCTGTACCGGGTGAGACATATAACCGGGTCCCATCAAGCTTGTAAAGTCCCATTATGTGCTTGAACTCTATCCTGACAAGGAAGTTGAAAGGGAATATCTGGCCATTGTGGGTGTGGCCTGCGAGCTGGAGGTTGATTCCTGCTTCATTGGCATACTCGGTACCGATAGGTGAATGATATAGCAGTATCGATGGTCTTGTCTTGTTTATCTTGAGAGAATCAAGAGTCTCTTTGAGCTTCTGCTTATCTTCTGAGAAATCCACACCGATGATCTGGACTCCATTGAGCTTGGTCACCTCATTCCTCAAGAGTCTTATCTTGGTCTTGCTGATTATCTTCATCACTTCATCAAGACCTTCGTATGTCTCATGGTTACCTGTCACCATGAATATCGGTGCCTTTATCTTGTCAAGTCCGTGGAACATGTCATCACGCAGAGGGGCAGTACCATCTACAAGATCGCCGGTGATGAATACTGCATCAGGTCCTATCTTGTTCACCTTCTCTGCTATCTCCTGAAGGAATCCTGAATTGCGTATGCTTCCGACATGGACATCGGAAAGCTGGACCACAGTCATCTCATCTTTGAGTCCTGTCATGGGCACTTCCACTTCTTTTATGTCGATGAAAAGCGCATTCATCAGTGCGCAGATGCTCACTATCGCGACTATCGATAGTATTGTTATCCCTGCAGTCATAGGGCTGACCTTAAGATATGCCAGTAATGGACGCACTATCTCATATAAGATAAGTGCGGTGAACAGGAAGAACATCACGCCCATCCATATCGAGGATATGCAGTGCAGTGCCTTTGATATCATCCCTGGTAGGTTCTTTGATAGTACTGTAGTCAATAAGTAGGAGAGTGTAGCCACAGCAGTCAGAGCATAGAATGTCCCTTTCCTGGGCAGGTCGAAGAATGTGGTTATCCTGTACAGGACATAGTAGTTCAGCGCAAAGTATATCGCGATGAATATGGTGAAGAATATTGTGAACTGTAATATCCGGTTCATAAGTCGATGAATGTTCTGAGTCTATTATAAATGTTTTCCAAGAGTATGGCACAAATTATATTAATCAGGCCAGCAATATCCCGGTTATGGATATCATTCCAGCATCACTTACGCAGCGCGAACAGTTCTACAAGAAAGAGTTCGACCTGGAAAGGCTGAAGGAATGGTTCATGAAGAACAGTATCAAGTTCCCTCAGCTCATGGCTGTCGACATGGGCACTGAGACAGGGATAATCAAGGATGAGAGCAAGAAGAACAAGCTTATCAACATCAAGGCAGTCGACCTGAGAGACAAGTTCCTCAGGTATCTGCCTGAGGATGTATACTATGACAGGAACGTCTACAAGGATCCTGACATTCTCCTTGATACTCTTGATTTCAAGGGTGTCTGGGATACTGATAACCTTCTGGGCCAGCAGCTCGCTTTCGACATAGACCCTGAGAACATGAAGTGCAGCTGTGATGGGTTCTGTGATAGGTGCATGAGATCAGCAGTCCAGAATGCAGTGGCTCTTGCAGAGCGGCTCCAGGATAATTTCACCAGGATAGGTCTGGTATATAGCGGGCGTGGTATGCACGTCCATGTGTTCGACAAGGAAGCATTCTCTCTTTCGGTAGGAGAAAGGGATTCCCTGAATGCAGAGTTAAAGGATTTTGCGATAGACCCTTGGGTATCAAGGGGGTACATAAGGCTGATACGCCTTCCTTTCTCATTGCATGGGAGGGTATCAAGGATCGTCACTCCACTGACTATCAAAGAAGCTGTAGATTTTGATCCGGCGACCGACAGGCGTATACTGCCGGAGTTCCTGAAGGATTAAGTCTCGCTCTGCTCTTCCTTGTCGTACTTCTTGCTCTCAGAGGATTCCTCTTTGCTATACTTCTTTTTAGAAGTCTCTTCTTCCTTCTCAGCAGTCTCCTCTTTGCTGTAATCTCCCTCTTTCTCAGAAGTCTCTTCCTTGTCGTAATATTTCTTCTCTTCACCCATTATATCACCTCTAATGGAATGCCATGCTTCTAGGGGCGGCCTTTTAATATTTTTCTTAATAAATACAGGATATGATGTGGTTTTCCGCCATTTTCACCCATAGCCTTATAAAGGGGGGCGGCTTTCTCAGAAGATTCACTTGCAATAAGCAGGTGATGTTTTGGAGGAATTAGTAAAATGACAAACGGAACAATAAAATTTTTCAACCAGGGAAAAGGCTTTGGCTTTATTGCTGGTGAAGATGGCAAAGAATACTTTGTCCACACAACAGGCCTTAAAGACGGGACCAACCCACAGGACCTTCAGGAGAATGTAGCTGTTACATTCGACGTTGTCCAGGGTGACAGGGGACCAAAGGCAGAGAACGTGTGCCTTTCTGAGTAAGTTAACGATCCTATTTATCTAAACAGATAAGTGTTGTTATGCTTACACATTTCGGCTTTCGGGTCGGAGTGATTTTTTCTTTTTTTTATTGTTTTTCTATTCTGTTTTTATTCTGTCCTTCTCTTCTGTATCATGCACTTTTAGTATTCATTTAGTTCTTTTAGGCAGTGTTGCCACCGCTCCTTCGAGCTGTGTTTCGAGCTTGCTCGAAACCCAGTGCCAACGGGGAAAACGTGGCTCGAAGACCAGCCGCACGTAGTGTGGCGCTGCTATGCGTCGGTCGAACATTATACTCGAAAACCTGCCACTTGTCATACTTTATTCAGGCAGGCGTCAGCCTATTACGATAAAATCAGATATTTTGCAGGCAACGCTATTTAGCAGCGTGGCAATGCTGCCAGGATTCTGATTAACAGATGCTGTTTTCATTATTCTGTCTTTAATGCAGAACATAGTCCGTAATCTTTTCGGAATCATCCGAAAACTGTTGCAAAAAGACAGCATTTTCTCGTCGATAAAGTGCATTTGCATTTTGTGAAAATAACGTGGAGGAGTCTTTTAAAACCCCTGGTGGAAATTATATTCAAGAGAGTACATTTAAGAGGGGATTTGAATGACTGATGATGAGAAACCAGATTCACGACTTACAGCAATAGCTGCTTCTGCAGGAAGGATAAGCAAGAGATGGATTAGGGCAGGTGCTATCGGTGGAGTGATATTAGGATTAGGATTTGCTGTGACCAATGCTTTCACTGACTGGGTATATCAGGTCAGGACCAATTATGGTGTCATAATAACACAGCCTATGGGAGAGCGTATCGCGGTAGAGGAAGTGGGCTGGCATTTCAGGATGCCTTTCGTGACCAAGTATGAGGGTGATTACCCGACTGCGAACCAGATGGTTTTTCTTCACGGAAACCCTGATCCGCATGAGGTCATAACCAAAGGCGGCAAGGTCATAATGGCTGCAGGCAACACCAACTACGAGATAGTTGGCCTCAAGCAGTTCGCTGTCGAGAACGTAAGGAGGCAGAAGTCTACAAGTGACGCTTTCGGAGAGGCTGCAACTCATCACCAGACTCCTGAGGAGATGGTCCAGAGGACTCTTGATTCTATCATAGGGAGTTACATCCAGAAGACTGAGGCAGACAAGCTCATCCATGACAGGGATTCTGCAGAGAAAGAGGTCCTGGAATCCATGTTGAAGTTTGATTTCAAGGCAAGGTATGGTGTCCAGATCAACAGCTATAATTTCACTCACACGAACTACATACCATCTGTTGTGGAGGCCAATGGCCGGAAGCAGACTGAGGTGGCCCTTGCAGAAGGAAAACGTGCTGCTGCAGTAGAGGATAAGCAGAGGATAGAGACCCTGGCATCTGCTGATGGGAACAAATACAAGATCCTTGCAGAGGCATTGGAGAAGGCATATCCTCCAAAGACCGATGCTGACAGGAAGAGCCTGCAGGCGCTGTTCGAGCGGATAGTGAAGTACGGTGCAATAGAGCGTTCTGGCGGGTCGGTCTGGGTATTGCCGCAGGGTGAGGATGTCGGTCCGGTGTTCAATCCATCAGACATGCCTCGCAAGTATTGAGTTGGTGTCGCATGTCAGTCAAGAACACCAAAAAACCTGTCGAGGTCACGTTAGAGAAAGGCCGAAAGAAGAGGCTGGATGAACTGATGGAGTCCTGGTCCATGGACCAGAAGAAGTTCATACTGCAGTCGTTGAACAGTTATTCTCCGCCTATGATGCAGCCGACTGCGACGACAAAGCAGACGATCCATGATTTTTTCTTCGGTAAGGAGCCTGAGGAGGAGAAGAGATACGAGATAGAGCACCTTACTAACACAGAGATATTCAGGAATCCTATAGAGCGTTACAAGATAACAGGGAAGAAGAACCCTCGTGACGCGTTCCATGAGATATTCAACATGGAGATCACTTCTGATGATCGGACTTATCTTAAGTATGTTCTTGAGCATACGACTGATGATGTTTATGTGCCGCAGGAGCTGATCGATGAGTTTGAGATAGGCCATAGGAGGCACCATCATAATCTTCTTACAGAGGACAGGGCGCCTAAGATGCCTTTCTATCTTGTCATAGGACCTACGGGTTCAGGAAAGACCAAGACGATAAACAGGGCCATAGAACGGGCACTTTTCGATCAGGGTATCGAGGTGAAACAGAAGGTCCCTGATGACCTTGAGGATGTGCTGAAGAAGCATCCTATAATGGCGCGGCTTGACCTTAAGGCGGTGGCACCTGAGGCTGCTGAGAGGATGGAGAAAGAGAAGCGTAAGAGATGGCTTGATTTTGTCTCTAAGATACCTTTCCTTGGAGGGTTTTACCAGAAAGAGACTGCTGAGACATTGGAAGAGGAAGAGACTGAGTTTGGGATGAGTGTGGATGTCGATCAGATAAATCCCAATAATGTGCAGACCATGTGGTATGGTGAGACAGGCAATAAGATGATGCAGTCTTTTGGCAGTGCATATACTACGAGCATACGCATCCTTGAAGAGGCGCATGCACTCCTGCGGGTGCATCAGAGCCATAGTGCACAGGTCCAGGAGGACACGCTTGTATCTACATTCAACATAATACTTGACCAGATAGAGAAAGGTGAACGCAACTGTATGGTCATCGCTCTCACGAGGAAAGGAGATGAGTTCCATTCAGATATCTACAGGCGGTTCCAGGAGAAAGGTCGCATCATCGACATGTCAGACTACTGGAAGACCCCTGATACGATAGAGGAGCTTGTGAAGATCGAGGCGCTCCAACAGGACATTGAGATGCCTCCAGCAGACGAGCTAAGAGCGATATCTGAGAAGGTGCTTGAGATATTTGAGTATAGGGGGCTTGATGTCACTCCTGCATATGTGAGGAAGCTGGTCGCATGCATCGCAGAGATCAAAGGCAATATCGTGACAGAATATTTTGAGGATGGTCCTCTTGTGAGAGATGCATTCGTCAATGTTGCCAGGAACCTGTACCCTGAGATGTTCAAGAAGACATACAATCGTATGCAGCGTAATGTCCCCTGGGATGAGTATGTGGGTGATGTCAAGGAGGAGTTCCAGCGTCTTGCCAACCAGTGTCTTGTCCATGGCATATCTGCTGAGAAAGGAGTGGTGCTTGCTGGTGCTCCAGGTACGGGAAAGACTTTCCTTGCGCGTGCTTATCTTTCAAGGCATACTGAGATCTCTGATGTCACTCTTAAGATGGAGGACCTGCAGGATGACAGGAATCCCATCGATGGTCCTGTGCGCAAGCTTGCTGAGACTTTTGACATAGCAAAGATGTGCGCTCCTACCTTATTGTTTGTCGACGAGGGAGAAGCTGTTGCGATGGAAAGGCAGGGCAACATGAATGATAGGATACCGAATAAGCTGCTGAATGCGATTGATGGTGAGACAGAGCTCAAAGGGGTGTTTGTCGCCCTTACCACCAATAAGCCTGAACATCTTGCTGAAGCAGCCACCCGTTCAGGAAGGCTGAAGATAATGCCGATAACAGGCAAGCTCACTGAACGCGACATATACAAGATGCTCAATAATTTCATACCTGATCAGGAGCTTTCGCCTGACCTAAGCAAGAAGAAGGTGTATGCTGTGGCCAAACAGATATGTGCGACTCCTGCAGATTACAGCAAGTTCTTTGAGACTATCATTAACTTCCGTGAAGAGGAGCGGCTGATAAGCACTTATGCTACAAAAGTGGATGACTCTACATTTGAGGAGTTCATGCTGTCTAACTACAAAGCATTACTAGGGATTGTGGAGAGCCTCGGGTTCTCTGAAGCTTTCATCAAGGATGCGAGGAAGGATATCAATTTCCTTATCAATCATCGTGGTGAAGTGTTGGACAAGATAAGGGAGGCAGTGGAAAAGGAGTATTATCCGGTCACTTCAGCCCATCTTGATCGTGCTAAAGCTGACAGGATCCAGGCACCTGCGCTCAGAGGTAAGATAACGCTTGATGATTATCTTGAGAGCCAGCTTTCAAGTGAACCTCAGATAGGGTTCGTGATAGGTGCTGGGGCTTCAGAGACTACAGGGATGCTCGTGCCGATATCGACTTCGCTTGTATATGGTGAAGATCATCAGGGTGAGAAGATAGTTGTGACTGGTGCGGTGAATGTGGATGCGCCTCAGGCTGCACAACTGAACGCTGCTGTTGAGATGATGCGGCATTCATCAAAAGAGGCGCTCACTCTTGTATTGAATTATCTTAGCTCTCTTGTTCCTGAGAAGGACATAAAGAGATTGATAGGTACGTACATGAAGGACACTCATCTGCATCATCAGTTCCTCACTGCGCGCTATATGGGTGGTGGTCCTTCTGCAGGTATGGCTCTTGCGATCAATACTCTGTCGGTGATTCTTGACGTGCCGGTCAGGAATGACTTCGGAATAACAGGAGCTCCCTGGAGCAGGGGCAAGACAAAGGATAATGTAGGATCTGCTGTAATCATAGGTGGGACTGACAATAAGTCTCAGGTCGTCCTGAGCTATCTTGATAGGATGTACGTGCCGCATCAGAACCTGAAGGATGTGGACAAGCTGGTGCTTGACGGGTACTGGAGGCAGGGCAAGGATGTCGTAGGTTATCAGAATTTCCCGTCTATAATAGGGGAAGTGTATTGCTGGGGGAAAGAGGAATTGGCAAAAGACCTTTTCGAGAAGCGTGTGGAGGCAAAGAGGATGGCCCTTGCAGGAGATGATGACGGACCGAAACTTCAGGAGTTTGTCGACACCACATGTTCAGTCCTGCGGCTTCATGCAGAGAAGGTTATACGTGACCGAATGGGCTGTATAGAACGTTATGTCCGTGATGATAAGAAAGATGCCTTCCTGAGCCTGGGCCAGATCTTTGAGAAGTATAAGGGTTGATCCAGTCTTATCCAAGGGCTTATCTTTGCGGTTTTACTTGGGTAAGACAAAATATACTACTTCTAAGTGGTTAATAATCGAAACATTTATAAACCCTAAATCTCCCCTATTTGTTGTTGAGGGGTTAATCATGTCGGGCGAGGAAATTGATACAACTATAGATGCTATTGATACTATCACTTCTGATCAGTTCAACGTAGCTAATGGGTTTCTGAGAGATCTGCTTATAGGTATATCTGACATCCCGTTCTTTTCAGAGGCAGTCTCACATATGTATGGGGGCAAGTTTCCTTTCTTACCATTCACATACTCTTATGATTCTGTCTGGAACAGGCAGGATAAGTTCCTTGAGTCGCTCGGCATGGAAGTCTATGCAGATTCCAGGATGGTAGAGCTTGTTGAGGAGAACCTTTCAGTCCTAAAGTCAGCAGAAAACTCTGCAAAGGATATGCATCGCAATGTGGTCAAGTATATGGGCGTACAGGAGCTCCTTATACGGAACCTTGCAGGTTTCGTGAAGATATATGATGAATGCATGCCTACTCAAGTAGATGAATTGGATTTTCTGGATAAGATCGCTCTGAAGCTCGGTATGCTGCAGATACCGAATAAGATGATCAGGACGACTGAGCTTGACGACAGGGCAGTACTTGACCGTCGCGTGATAGAGAGCATCAATACTATGTATGTGCTCAGCCGCAGGATAGAGGAACATGCAGAGACTGCTCTTGGCAAGTATGAACAGTTCAATAAGATGACTAAAGATTCTATTCCTGAATTTGCTGAGGCTTGGAAAGCACGGTTGGAAAGCGTCCCGTTCAGCAAGCTTGTCGAGTATTATCCTACACAGTTCAGCAGCGGCAATGATGTTACAGGATTATACTGTAAGCAGAATGGGATAAACCGTGTCATAGAATCTTTCCTTACTGATCCTTGCCCTATCGAAGGCATATCTATCATGAGTCTCTCACAGGCCAAGAGATTTCTTGGGCGTATGATCGAGATGAAGTATACTTTTGAAGGGCAGTACCGCGTAAATGATGGTACAAGAGGCATATTCAATAAGGAGTATGATTTCACTGGTTGCGAGGCAATCGATAATGTGTTGGAATTTCCTGAAAAGAAGCATGCTCAGAATGAGTGATTGTTCTTCCAGCAATTGTGATGGGTAACCTTTATAAATTGTTGCAGCGTTCTTATTGCGTATGTTGAGCGGGCGTAGAGTTTGGAGTGTTGTATTTTTACTGGTATTGGCAGTCATGCTGCTCTCATCGACAGCATTGGCTAAGCCTGCGACTCCACCAGGTCAGACCAAGTTCACGCAGCCTACGACAACCACCACTACACTACCTGCAGCTACGACAACAAGCACTTCGATTCCCGTAGATGATGGTCCAAATTGGGAGATGATAGGGGCTATCGTCGGTATCCTTGCAGGTATCGGTGCAGGCATCGGTTGGTATTTCTCGTATAGGAAGAAAGCAAAGACATCCAGGTACATGCGCGCGATAAGGCAGTTGCTGGATGAGCATGGTAAGGACAGGTCGAAGTGTGAGGCGAAGCTGTACTTGATGAAAGATGCTGTTGAGAAGGATTTCACTGATGGCAAGCTGGATGAGCAGAGCATGGATCTGCTCCACAGGAAGATAGACAAGAGCCTGAAGTCCCTGAGGATGGGTGCGGTAGATACTATGGATATATCTTCTGCAGCAAAGAAAGAACTTGCTGTGATGCTCAAGGATGGAAAGATAAGTGATGGTGAATACTCTTCGTTCACCAAGAGCAAATTGTTTTCCAAGACGGATATAAGCAAGGTAAAGGATCAGCTGGCCAGGTGGAAAGGCCATGACAAGACCAAAAAACCCAAATCTGCAGGAAATAAGCGCTGAACAGGTTTAACAAATTTAAAACTGCTTTTTCTTACTATTTTTTAAAATATACAAGGTTTTTCGTTAAAACCAATAAATAAGACATATAAATGTTTGACACATCTATATCTTAAGAGAGGCAGTACCACAGAAAGATTTATATAAAGGTAATAATAACCACTATATAGTTACTATACTGTGGTATTGGAAATGTTTTTGAGAGATTTCGAGATATTGTCTTTCCTATGACAGAACCTAAAGACGGGACTTCCGGAGGGGCTACTGATGTCATTCCTGATGGTAGTTCTGAAACGAAAATGGTAGATTCTGATAGCCAAGGTAGTGATAATTCTACATCATCTGATTTATCGATACCCTTGCTGGACCATGATATGATCCGTAAGGCACAGAGTGATTCAGTCGTTGCAGCAGAGCAGCTGGTAATGGATAATGTTTCTCTACAGCAGAGGCTTGCAGAAGCAGAGGCAAGGATAGCTGAGCTTGAAGGTGATAATGTTTACCTGACTGAAGAATATGTTGGAGCTGACAGGAACCTCCGTAAAGCGGAGGCAAATCTTGGTGACGCGCAGAATGCGCTATCAGAACTGAATTCAGAATATGATATGTTAGTGACGGATAATCAAGAGATAGTCAGCACTTCACTGCAGTTCAGGCATGAGTACGAGCGTCTTAATGGAAGAGAGTCAGAACTTCTTGATAAGATTTCACAGCTTGAGTCCGGACTCAGGGATGCGAAGAATGCAGGTGTTATTGCAGGTGCGCGTGCAGATAGGGCAGAGTTCAAGGTCATACTCAATGAAGAGGTGGATGATGTCAAGGAGACATACAGCCGTGAGTCGCTCGAAGTCAGGGTCAAGGCCATGATGAGAGAGGTTGCGATACCTACATTCAATGTGGATTTCGCTGCTGCAGCATTCATGGACAACAGGTATAGTCATCCTGACATAGTCTGCGAACATTATGAGCTGCTTCCTGAGTTCTTCATGAGAGAGTTCCTTGAAGAGAGACAAGGATTCATCGATAAACTCAAGGATGACGCCAAGCTGTTCAACTGGTTCCTTTCAGATGCATTCACAGAAGCATTTGATTGTGCGGTCAAGGATCTTGCGACCAGCGCTTATAGCGAAGTCCGTGATGAGTACAGGAAAGACAATCCTGATGCAGACAGCGGGATGCCTGTTGCAGGAAGCCCGGAAGTTGAGGACATGAAGGCTGAGCTCAATGCTGAGCTGAACGGTCTGGATTCTGCAAAGGAGATGATACTCAAAGGCCTCACTAAATACATAATTGCACACATGGATCATGTCCAGATGCCTCTTGACGTCAATGACAGGGGGCTTATAGGTGTCCTGATAGCAGGAAGGAAGAGAGGGCTTCCAAAGAGCCTGAGCTATAGCAATGGTCTTGACAAGGGAGTCTCGATACGTGAGAGCTTCCGACGTGACCAGCCGCTTGATACTCCTGAGATGAAAGAGTACTGGAATGTTTTCTGTGAGCAGATAGATGACATGGCTGCGGCATATAAGGATGAGCGGTCAAAAGATAGCCTTGCACGTTATCTTGAAGAGAAGTTCGGCAAGAACCCGTTCACTTCAGCCACGATAGATGGTCCTGCAGAGACTCTTGGTGATATGGGCATATCAGATATATTCATAGTTTTCTATGACGAGGACAAGAAGGATGATTCAGGAAAGCTTATTGCATCGAACCTTCGGCGTCAGTGTGCGGGTCCTGATGATCAGGTGATCGACAGGCTCCAGCTTGAGAGGCTGATGCATGAGGATTACTCTGCAGCAAAGGCAGAGATAGAGACCTCGTGGACTGGTGCATATCATTGCGAGCCGATAACATCAGGTGATGATATTGTTGGAAGGGTATTTGCGCTGAAAGAAGGGGCGGACCTTAACCAGTTCGAGAAGAGCACTCTTAGTGTCCTTGCAAACAATCTTGGGCGGAAAGTTACTCAGCACTACAAGCAGTTGAGAGAGCATAGGATTGCATTATCAAAGAAGGTAGCCCTGCGGGTCATAGATGAAGGGCGTGATCTTGGTCGGACAGTGAGGGGCAGCATGAGTGTACTTTATGCTGACGTCTGTGGTTTCACCAAGGCAAGCGAAGTGATAGACCCTGCTGACATGACTTCGATACTTAACCTGTTCTTTGAGAATTCGCGTGAGATAACTGACAGTCTTGATATAACGCATGATAAGACTATAGGTGATTGTACTATGGAGCTTGTAGGTCCGCCTTATCTTGATTTTCCTCCGCAGGAGAAATTCGTACGGGGTAATCCTGTCGAGTACGCATCCAGAGGTGTTGAATGCCTGCTCCAGTTCAGGGAGCGTCTGGCTATCCTGAATGAATTATATTTCCAGAATCCGGAACATCTGAAATGTTATGGTGAAGCGGCACAGGAATACCTGCGTTGCCATCCCGTAAAGATATCTATGGGCATAGCTTCAGGTATCGCTGACTTCTGTAAGCTGGGGGCGAGCACTTCACCTGATTTTACAGCAGTAGGTCCGGTCGTCAATCTCGCTTCAAGGGTTGAAGGTTTTGCAGATGCTGATCAGATTGCAGTATGTCCAGAGACATTCCTTCTGCTCACCACAGGCAAGGTGTCAGAGACACGTACTGAGAGCGAGAGAGTTATACCTCTTTATACATCAGAAGGGATATTATCTCATGACGGAAGATATGTGTTCACTCCTATCGGAAAGGATCCTGTAAATCTTAAAGGGGTAGATAAGCCTCAGAGATTGTATGAGGTAAACAGGAATACTGCTTATGTAGAGAAGAGATGATGCTGTAGATATGATATCACTCTTATGAAAATGACACTCTTATAAAATAATCAGCTTAATGGGCTGCTTGATGCCTATCGATTAGCTTCCTCTTAACATCAACCGTCCGCCTTTTTTCTTCGGGGAGCTGCTGCCGTGTGATGTCATCGCATTCTGGCTCGATTTCATCTGCTTGATCAGGTTTTTCTTCTTGCTGCGCTCGTGGAGTTGCCTGCCTATGATTGCAGCTGCTGCAGCTCCTGGTATGACCATCGATGCGAATTCAGTGCCTACCTCGAACAGGACATTTTCAGGCATCAGTTCCTTGAGCTCTTTCTTGATGACGCTGCTCTTGATTATCTCTCCAGTCAGTGCATCAATCTCAAGTGCGGCAGTCTTTCCGCTCGGATGTTTTGTGAGTTCGTATGCCCAGGCAGACCTAAAGTAAAGGCACATCTCAGTGACCTCTATCCTCTCTGTGAGTATCTTATCTGCCTGTACTGGTTTTATGAGATCCTTGAACAGCTCACGGACTATAGATGCTCCTCTTACAGTTGCAGGGAAGACTACTCTGTTCCTGCCCATGATATCTTCAGTCTGTCTTATGGGTCTGCTCTCATGCTTCATGTAGAATGCGAGTTTTTTGTCCTTGGTAGCCATATCAGTTGCATCCCTAAGGACATCCTGGGTGTAATGTTCTATGCAGTGGTCTTCGCCATCTATGATGCAGACAGGAGCTTCTTTTGAGATCTCGAATATTTTGCTTGCTATCCTTATGTTTCTTACCTGTGGATCGACACTGAACTGATACCTGTTCTGCCTCTTATATTCTATCAGGCTCTCTGCTTTCACTTGCCAGAATGGGTAGTATTTCTTCTCTTTATGTGTGATCGATATTGTTGACTTCTTGTCAAACATGCTCTTCATATTTGATAAGACTCCGAACGCTTTCTCTCTATTGAGTTTTACCTTACGTTCACAGTCCTCTTCAGAAAGTATATCATTGAAAACTCTTATGTTCTGTTTCTTGACATTGAATTTAAGTTCTACCATTTCCCTGCCCTCTATTACGCACTCACTGAACCTGAGAATGAAAGGTCATTTATAAATCTTATTTATCTATATCTATCTATGAAGAGTGTCAGAATAATCCATCACGCAAACGTCAGGATGGCTGAATCCGGGCCTTGCAAGCAGTATTCAGCAGGCAAAGCGTATAGCAGCGTGGTGCTGCAGAGTTAGAATCTAACCAAATATGCCTTATTTAATAGAATCATAAAATCATGATGAAATCAAATGTACTCAGGGTTTTACTTCGTCTTCATGATCCATACTCCATCCCAGTCTTTCCCTGGGACGTCTTCTTTGAGGATGGACTCTTTCTTGAAGAATTCGCATCTTTCGATGAATATGATTGATGATGGGTCTCCCCCTTTCCTTGCCTTGTCAGCCTTCTTGAACTCTGCGATGGCAGAATCCCACTTCTGCTTGAAGTATAGTTCAAGCCCTTTCTCAAAATGTGCTATCACATCAGAATACCATTTTTTGGCATTCTCTTCAGTGGATACCAGCTCGTATATGGTGATTGGTTCCTTCTTCCCTTTTACCATCACCTGGTCAAGCTTTCGCACTACGAATGGAAGATCAGCGACTTTATTCTTTGTGCTCTCGCTTATGATTATTCTTGTGCCATATTGCTTGTTTATGCTCTCAAGCCTTGAGCCAAGGTTTACAGTATCTCCCATTGCAGTATAGTCGAACCGGTCAAAGCTGCCCATGTTCCCTACGACTGCCTGGCCCGTATTGAGACCTATCCCTATCTCAAGAGGAGGGACTCCTTCTTCTGTCCATTTCTTCTGCAGCTCCTTGAGCTTGTCTTCCATATCAAGGCAGGTGAGGCATGCTCGTTCTGCATGTTTAGGCTGGTCAAGAGGAGCATTCCAGAATGCCATGATAGCATCGCCCATGTACTTGTCTACGACCCCGTTATGCTTCAGGATTATGTTTGTCATCTCTGTGAGGTATTCATTCAGGAGGGCTACAAGCTGCTCTGGCGACAGTTTCTCAGAGATCGTGGTGAATCCTCGTATGTCTGAGAAGAACACGGTTATCTCCCGTTTCTCACCGCCCAGCTTGAGCCGTTCAGGATTCTCCATTATGTGCTTTATGACATCCTTTGAGACATACTTTCCAAAAGCACCCATCACTTTCTTCTTGGATTTCTTCTCAGAGATGTACAGGTATACTACAGTCCCGACATAGGATACTATGACCGAAAGTGTGACGTATACTATGTTGAGTATTATCCCTTTATTGAATATGAATATCGCTACGAATATGTACAGGAATATCAATCCTAACGAGAGCAATACAGATATCAGCATAGGGAGGTAGAACACCATCAATGCTATGCCTATTGATACTATGAATATCATGATGACTGTGAGTGTGCTGGACGCGACCTCAAGGTTCCGTCCTGTTATCAGCTGCTGGACAGTATTGGCATGCACTTCCACTCCCGGCATTACAGTCCCTGCTGAGGTAGGTACCAGATATGCGTCATGAAGGTCTGTCGCTGTAGCGCCGATGAGGATAATCTTGTCCTTGAACTCCTCTTTTTCATACTGTCCATTGAGCACATCCCTGAATGAGTATCTTGTATACGCGCCAGGTCGTCCTATATAATTGACTAGAAATCGGTTCTTCTTCTCTGCATCCTTACCGAGGTACTGCTTCAGTATAGCATGCGTGAAGTGGTCATATTCTCCCTGTATGTTCATGTTTGCGGCTCGTGTGACTCCGTCAAAATCAGTGGCTACATTTATGTAGCCGAGCTGTGCTGCTGCTCTCTTGATAGCTGCTACAGGTTCCATGATATCTCCGCCGAATACCTGATCCCCTTTTTTCTCGAACTCGAGATATTCCACAGGCATCACTACATTGCCTGCATCATGCACTGCTCTTGCAAGCGCCATGTCTGTCTCATTGTCAGACTCTTCGAAGAATGCGACATCAAATGCGACCACTTTGCTCTCGTCAAGCCAGCCGAGAAGCTCGGTGAAGTTCCCTCTTTCCCAGGGCCACCGCCCTATCTCCTGGATGCTCCTGTCATCTATTGATACTATCGCGATGTTGCTGAGAGGCACCCCTCCGCCGTATAGATAGTCTCCTATCCTGAGCTGTAGGTTTGAGTACAGTCCTATTGAGAACATGAGCGAGACCAGCACTGCTGCAAGCAATGCGATCCCTATGCAGGTCCTGAATCTCGTCCTTTTTATCTGATTCAGCTGCTTTACAAGGTTCATCTGCTGCAGAGCAAGGTCTGACAGCTTCTTTGTTATCTTTCTCTTCTGCATATGCATCACAGATGTTCCATATCCCTGATGATCAATATATCATATGATCAAAAATAAATTTTGAACTGAGGACTGAAATAACAAAACTTTGTCAATAAAATATACGCAAGCCCTATTCCCGACCTGAAGGTCGGGGTGTTACGGGCTTGCAAATTGATCGGCAAAGTTTTCGGGATTAACGCTGACGGGCTAAAGCCCAGGGTATTATACCCCCGTCTGCGTTAATAAATATTTAAATAAAAATTATTCAAATAAAGGATTATCAGACAGCAGGACCTGAACCGTCACTGCCTTGAAGCTTTGCCCGCATCATCTCCATCTCTTTCATGTTCTTGGCAATCTCTTCACTGAGCTTCACGAACCTGTCGACTGATACTGCAGGTATCTTTGCCTTGGCCTTTATCGCCTGGACATCATACTTGCCATTGTCAAGCTTTTCGAGCCTGTCATGGACATCAGCATCGCTCCAGCCATATGTCTTCTTGATGGTGCTGTATGCTACTCCGTGCTTCTCGATCTCTGCCTGGCGAAGATTCTTCATAGCATCTATGATTGCCTGTTTCTTTGAGAGTGCGCGTTCGATATCTGCGGCATCAAACCTCATCTTTACAGGTTCGTCATCCTCATCAAGGACAACTTTCTCACCGCCCTGGAGATTGAATTCCTTATCTCCCCATTTGACATCGACTTTGCCTGCCACCACTCCTACGCTTTTCATGTCGTCCCAGAATTCAGTCCCTCTGACAGTAGCGACAGTAGTGGGGGTCTCGACCTCAAAGCTGTGTATCCCTACGATCGATGCGAACTTGTTCCAGGTGGAGCCGGAATTCTGATAGAGCTTTACGTTCTTCTTGCTCAGCTCTTCTATCATGACTTCTGTATCAGCATCAAGTTGCACTATGATGCTTTCATATAACACGAGCACTGCTTTGCCACTTAGAGTCCTGACCTTGTCTTCGAGCGACAGGTCCATCCCATCATTTGCGGGCGCCCAGCCTTTACCTGTGTCTACCTCTACTGTTCCTTCTTCGATGTTCAGGAACGCGACTCTGGTATTGCTTCCAAGAAGGAAGAAAAGGCTCACTCCTGCAAGCAGCAGCACTGCTGCAACAGGTATCATTATCTTGAGATTCAGTTTGCTTGATCTGCTATTTGAAGATTCTTTCGGATCATTCTTTTTTGCCACAGTATTCCCCCAATACGCATTATTATTATCAATGATGTGCGTGAAATGACACCTATGCAATCACACCCAACAGGGCATATCGATAGACTATTATTTATAAATGTTTAGTAATGTTCACGTCACTGCAGGGTCTGGTCAGGCAGGGCATTCAATAATTCTCGTCCTTTATCCTGAAGTATGCCTGTGGGTGCTTGCATGCAGGACATTTCAGAGGGGCATTTTCAGCCTCTTCAAGATAGCCGCAGTTTCCGCATTTCCAGACCACCTTGCCTTCGCGTTCAAATACTTTTCCGCTCTCAAGACTACTGTAGAGCTTGCGATACCTTGCTTCATGGGCCTGCTCAACTTTTGCGATCATCCTGAATGATGTCGCGATCTCAGGGAACCCTTCCTCTTCTGCGACCTTGGCAAACTCAGGATATATCGCGCCCCATTCTTCTTTCTCACCTTCTGCTGCTGCTTTCAGGTTCTCAAGTGTGGTCCCTATCTTCCCTGCAGGGTATGTCGCAGTGATCTCGACCATCCTTCCTTCCAGGTACTTGAAGAATATTTTTGCATGTTCTTTTTCATTCAGTGCTGTCTCTGCAAACAGTTCTGAGATCTGGATAAGGCCTTCTTTGACTGCCTGTTTTGAGAAATAATCATAACGCATCCTTGCCTGTGATTCTCCTGCAAATGATTTCAGGAGGTTCTTCTCTGTCTGTGTTCCGTTAAGTTCTGCCATTCAATCACCCTCATATTTTTTATGGTATATTATTTATTCAATGGGGTTATCCAATTAAGTGTGGTCTGTATCCGATTATTTTGACTTGACCAGTTTCACGACATCAGAAGGAAGTTCAGCGACCTTCACCCTGACTTCTTTCAGCGCATCTATCTTTGACTCTGCAGTGCCCGTATTGCCTTCGATGATCGCTCCTGCGTGGCCCATCTTTTTTCCTGGTGGTGCTGTCCTACCTGCGATATATGCGATGACAGGTTTTTTTACGTGCTTAGAGATGTATTCTGCAGCTCTCTCTTCTGCACTGCCGCCTATCTCTCCGATAAGGACGATCTTCTCGGTATTTTTATCTTTCTCGAACATCTTAAGCACAGAGATGAAGTCAGTTCCATTTATGGCATCTCCCCCGATACCTATTACTGTGGACTGACCTATACCTGCCTTTGTGAGTGAATCTACTATCTCATATGTCAGGGTACCTGAACGTGATACCACTCCGACTTTCCCTTTTGAGAATATGTTGCCAGGCATTATCCCGATCTTGCATGCTCCTGGTGTTATCAGCCCAGGGCAATTAGGGCCTATCATCACAAGATTTTTTGAGGCAGCAAAGCGGGCAATCTCCATGTTTTCGTGCACAGGTATGCCTTCTGTTATCACGCAGATATTCAGGCCGCTTTCAAGTGCCTCAATTGCAGCGGCTTTCGCGGACTTGTAGGGTACAAATATGATCGACCATCCTGCCTTGTGCTTTGCCAGGGCATCAGTGATAGTATTGTAGACGGGAATCCCAAGACAGTCAGTCCCTCCTTTTCCAGGTGTCACTCCTGCGACTATCTTTGTCCCGTACTTGATCATCTGTTCTGTATGGAACTGCCCCTGTGTACCTGTCATCCCTTGCACGATAACTTTTGTATCCTTGTCTATCAGTACAGCCATATTCTACACCTTATCTGGGGCATTATCGCTGATCTTTTCCAGGAGTTGCTTGATACAGCTCTTCATGGAATCTTCAGTCATTATCCCTGCACTCTTCAGTATCCTCTTTCCTTCTTCTGAATTTGTGCCGACGAGGCGCACAGCAAGAGGTACACTTATCTTCTTTTTCCTGATGTATGATACTATGCCTTCGGCGATCTCATCGCATCTTGTTATCCCGCCGAAGATATTTATGAACATGCCTTTGATGCTCTTTGAGAGGACTGCCTCCATCGCTTTTTCCATGATGTATCTTTCAGCCCCTCCACCTACATCAAGGAAGTTGGAAGGTTCTCCGCCGAAGTGTTTCACCACATCAAGTGTCGCCATGACAAGCCCTGCGCCATTGCCTATTATGCCGATATTACCGTCAAGCTCTACAAAGTTGAATCCCGTCACCTTTGTGCTCACTCCTGCAAGCGCGATGATCTCTGGATGCCTGAATAATGAATTATCATCTATCACTACTTTAGAATCTGCTGCAACAAGCCCTGATGGGGTCTCGACGAGAGGATTTATCTCGACAAGCTCACAATCCTTCTCTATCATGAGCTTTAGCATCTTTTTTGCAGTCTCTCTGATTCCCTTAGGCAGCACGTCAAGATCTGCAGCAGTGCTGACAGCTATCCTGGTGATTTTTTCAGGCTGCTCTTTGGCAAGGGTCTCTATGTCGATCCCTCCTTCTTCAGTGAATATGAGTGCTATGGTCCTGTTGTTCCGGTCAATGGACAACGAGAGGTACATCTCTTTCAGGATGTTGAGCTTCTCTTCTATGAGGACGTTCTTGACAGGCTGTTTCTTGATCCGCATGCTCTTGATCTCAGTGGCAGTCTTCAAGACATCGATCTTCTTGCATATCCTCACGCCACCTGCCTTCCCTCTTCCACCGGCATATACTTGTGCCTTGACTACAACTTCGTCACCCAGGCCGGAAAGGGAAGCACCACCTGTAAAGAGGACTCCTTTAGGTATCGCTATCCCATACTCAGAGAACAGTATCTTGCCTTGATGTTCGATCAGGTTCATATTAGATCCCTGCCCTGTATGTGTATCCGAATTGGACTGCCTCAAGATTCTTTTCTACAAATATTTCGGGCAGGTTGTTCTCGATATTGATCTTTTCTATATTGACGCCGATTGTCTTCATCAGCTTTCCAAGTGCGAGCATGTTAATGAATCTGTCGCTTCCGAACTTCCCTGCTGCAAGGTCAGAGAATGGGAACTCCTCACCTATTGCGATGCCCTTGTTGGCTATGATCTTCTTTGCCTTGAACTTATCTCCAGTATCGGACAGCATTATCAGTATATCTGCCTCTTCGATGAATGGGTTGCTTATTTGTCTGTCAGAGTATATCAGCTCTGCGTGCATCTTGCCTGACCTGACACTTGGGCCATATACTATGTTCAATGTGACGTTCTTGTCCAGTTCAGAGAGTATCTTTGCAAGGATAGTTCCCGCCAGCTTTATTCCGTGTCCTGCCTCTCCTGCAATTATGATTTTTGTCAGGTCTTCACCCTCTTCTGGCTCACGGAAATGGAGGTCCATCCTTATGACTGGGACCTTGCAGAAGTTCTCTTCTATCCTGGCACTCTGGACAAAGCCAAATTTCCTGAAGAACCCTTCAGCGCTCTTCTCATCAGTATATGTGAACAGGTCTGCCTTGTAGCATGACCTTCTCTTGAATTCTTCCAGTGCGTTATCGGTGATCTTTCTTGCTATCCCTTGTTTCCTGTGTTCCTGTGCAACACCTATCCAGTGGATGTGTCCTACTTTCTGGAATTCCCATCCGAACATCAGTCCGACAATACTTCCGTTCTCATCTGCTGCGATTAGGTTTATCGAACCGGTCTTACCTGCTGCTATTGTGAGCGCTTCTTTTGTGTACTTGCTCTTGTAGCTCTGCCTGTTCTTCTCATCAAGGTCAGGAAGGAGGCCATCGACTATCTTGCCGAACAGTATTGATGCTTCCTCTGCTGTGCTCTTGTCTATTTTTTTTATTGTGATCATTTTTTTTATTGTGCTAATTTTATTGTGATGATATTATTGATCATATCAGTATACCAAGTTCACCTTCAGAGAGGTGGTCCACATCAGAGACGATCTTGTATCTCTCTTTGTAGTTTATCATCATATCGTAGGGTGTCTTGTACCCGAGCCTCCTTCCATAGTTGGAGGTGCAAGGGGATATTATCTCTACGAATGAGAATCCTTTGTGCTTTATCGCTTCAAGTATGCATTTATTCATGTGTTCAATGTGTGTGACGGTTGTCCGTGCATAGAAGTTGCCGTGCGCCCGCACCAGTGCCTGTGCATTTATCGGCGTCTCTGTCGCACCTTCAGGTGAAGTCAGTGTGATAGTGCCTCTTGGTGTTGTAGGAGCCTTCTGGCCTCCGGTCATTCCGTATATGTTATTATTGACGCATATGACTGTGATGTCAGTATCTCTCCTGCATGCATGTATCAGGTGGTTGCCTCCTATACTGAGCAGGTCTCCATCGCCAGAGAATACTGATATGTTGAGTTCTGGATTTGAGAGTTTCATCCCTTCTGCGAGAGGTATTGCTCTTCCATGCAGTCCGTGTACTGAGTCAAGTGCAAAATATCCTGCCCCTCTCCCTGTGCATCCGATACCTGAGACTACTGCAGTGTTGCTCTTGGTAAGACCCATCTTCTCGAATGCTTGCGCTACGGTCTTCAATACAAGACCTGCCCCGCAGCCAGCACACCACGAGGTAGGGAACCGATCTAGCTTAATGAAGTCTTGATAGTCCATCTCTTATTTCCTCCAGGTGTATATTGCCGCCAAGCAATGGTATTGTAGTGACGTCACGTTTCAGGAACTGCTCGATGACCTGACTGTACTGTCCTGTATTCATCTCTATGACGACTATTTTCTTGTACTTGCTTGCGATACTCTTCAGTTCATCTATGACTGGGAACATCCGTATCGGCCTGAATATTGAATGCTGACCTATGTCTGAAAGGAGCCTTGATGTGGCGCCAAAAGCGATAAGCAAGGTATCTGAATCTTTCTTGATATATTCATACAGTGCGTGCTTTGCTGCTGTCTCTTCCTGTGCATTCTGCATATCGTGTATTATCTCCTTGTAGATTCCTGCATCTTGTGTCTTTGGGATTCCGTCTTCTGATACCAGTCCTGTGAGATGTCGGTTTCCGACAGTGCCCATAGGTTTTCTTTTCCTTGGTACGATATCGATTACCGGTGCCTCGAATGTCTCGTAGAGATTGGATATGAGTGCATCAAGTAGTAGTATTACGGGTCCTTGGAGCTCTTCTGCAGCATTGAATGCGTGTATTGTTGTGGTGTATATCTCTGATGCTGAATTTGGATAGAATACTATGGGGAAATAGTCTCCATGTGAGCCGAATCTGCTCTGCATTATATCTCCCTGTGCTGCCATTGTAGGCATGCCTGTGCTCGGTCCTACTCGCATGACATTGACAATGACTACAGGTGTCCTTGTCATTGCTGCAAGGCCGATGCTTTCCTGCATGAGGCTAAAACCAGGACCTGATGTTGCTGTCATGGATTTGGCCCCTGCCATAGATGCTCCTATAATGGCATTTGCTGATGCGATCTCATCCTCAAACTGGAATGCCTTGACCTCTTTGCGTCTGATCAGGGCATTCAGTATCTCAGTTGCAGGGGTTATTGGATATCCTGCGAAGAAAGTGAGTCCTGCAGCTATGGCTCCTTCTGCTACTGCCTGGCTCCCTTGCATCATCTTTTTAGTCATTTTATTATGGATTCCTTTGTCTTATCTTGTTCTGGTCTTTTCTGTAATGATGGCTTTATGGCCCTTATGGCCAGGTCTGGGCAGTACTTTTCACAGGTACCGCACCCTATGCACTTCTCATTGCATCTTATCCTTAGCCCATCCAGTGTCAGTGCCTTGACTGGGCAGAACATCACGCAGAGCAGGCATTGCTTGCACCGTTCTGCATCAAATTCCAGCTTTTCATGTATCTTCTCAAATCCCATTGTTCCAGAAAGATATTATCAGGCACTAGCCTATAATATCCTGTAATATCCTGTAGTGTCCCTATTTAAATTGTTTTCCGCAAAGTATATAAAGCGTGAAACCATATATTAAAGGTATACTTAGCCATATTTTGTGCATGGCAGGGGTGGAATCATGGGTGACAAAGGCGAGAATGACCCCGATCCATTTATCTCGGATCCGGAGGGTGAGGAAGAGTGAAGCAGAAGGTTCCACCCAGGGGGCTGGATATGGACGAGATGCTTGAAAGGCTTAAATTTGAGCTTGATGAAGAGCGAAGGATAAATTACCTGAAACGTTTTGGAGCGCTTCCTGACATGAAGAATCAGGAGAAGACGCTTAACGACTTCAATTAGTTCTACAGCATTTATAGATAAGAGATGACGCGGGCGAGGTTATACGTTCAGGCTAGTTGTACTTATGTAGTTTTATTGCGTTTGTTCAGCTATTTCTGGCAGCACTGCCACCGCTTTCTGCGTGTCCTAAGATAACATGAGCGAAGATGGCTGCAATTATCCATGCTTATTTGATTATTGCGCAAGCACAGTATAGGACTTCAGATATCAGCATGCCCACAATGATATAGCAGCGTGGCAGTGCTGTTGATTTAGAAGATGAACAGATGCCTTTTATCTGATCCTTTACCTACCCACAACAACATAAAGAAGATCGAAATCACCTAATGAAGAATGCATCTTCTGGATCGAATGCTCAAGGATGTTGTATCCTTTCAGGATATCTTTTATCCAGTATGTCTCGGTCCAAAGATTTCGATACATCCCATCATGGCAGATCCTCCTGACATAGTCTTTGTATTCTTTATGGACATCAGGATGCTTGGCAAAAGGCATCGATGCTATCATTATAGGTGCCACACTGAGCTGCTTATCAACAACCTCTCTTATCATCTCTTTTGGGAAATGTTCAAGGACCCCTCCTGATATGCAGGCATCAAAATCATCTCTTCCGAATCGGGTGTCTATGTTGAATATGTCGCCGTATATGATATTGATCTTCTTGCCGAAGTTCCGTGCGTTCTCTTGCACAGCATCAACGACTTTAGGGTCATTATCAATCCCTGTGACATTGTATCCTAATGCAGAAAGAGGTACTGCTTCACACCCGAGGCCGCAGCCGACATCAAGTATCCTTCCACCGTGAGGGACATGGCGTTCTATGATCGGAAGCTCGTCCATCACCATATCCATGTAGTTCCGGAAGTCCGTATGCGTGAATGTGGTATTCATATGCATATTGAAGCCATCAAACCAGCTCTGTTCATTCTCTTCCTGTGGCATGATGTCCTCACTTACTTCCTGTGCTGCCTAAAAATCTCTTCCGCATTGCAGGCAGGACAAAGAATGCGATTATTGCGACGAGGATAGTCAGGCTCCAGAATCCTCTTGCTTTTATGCTGCCAAGAACGTACATCGTCAGTGCCGCGACCATTATCGCTGCAAGGATACCTGCGAGCAGCTTCATCAATAGTGCAGGCACAGGCATCTCGAGTCTCTTGTCCTCTTCCTGTGGCGTCAGCACTTTATGTACAGCGGCCTTCTTTGACTTTGCTTCTTTCTGTTTGTTTGCTTTTTTGCGTTTCACCATCTTCAATGCATCCTCGCGAGCATTCCTGTCTTTCTTGCTCTCCTGAATGATAAGTAGTATAGTGGCCAGGATATTATAAAATATCCTATTGCGACTGCAGCGCCCCACCAGATCAGATTAGAATGCACTATTCCTGTAGTGCTGAATATCCTTGCTGCTTCAAACACTGCGGTGAATGGCATGACATATGAAAGATAAAGTATCGCTTTTGGGAATATCTCTTTTGGGAAGAACGGTGCGCTCAGCATGATGAACAGTTGTGATGCTGAGAATACCAGGAAGCCGTACTCTCTGCCTGCGAATATCACGAATGCTGCAATGATCACTGATAGTGCAAGTGACCCTATCAATGTTATCAGTATCAGCAGGAATGTAGGTACACTGAAGAAGTTTATCCCGAAGAGCAGGGAGAGTGATGTCATCATCATTATCACGAAAGTAGATGCGATGGTCGACGAAAGAATTCTTGCTATCATGTATTCGAATTCTGAGACTCCGCATAATAATACCTGTTTGAAACTTCCGCTCCACACATCCTCCATCATCAATATGTTGGATGTCGTCTGGGATACATGAGCAAAGTTCCAGAATATATTGATTATCAGCACTATGAGCCCTGCTTCTGCTGCAAGCTCTCTTGAATATACTGCGAACAGTCCCCAGATTATGAGTGTCGTCAGGGGGAAGTAGATTATGTCCATCAGACGGAATTTGATTCTCCGAAGACAGATCGAGTCCCTATACATTATTGCAAGTATCTTTCCGATTCTCATCTTGTCATCTTTATGAAGTAATCTTCAAGTGTTGGCCGTTTGACCTTTATGTCCATGACTTCAATCCCTTTCTTATGCAGGTCAGTCAGTATCACACTGAGGTCTTCTTTTGTCTTCATCTCTTTGTATAGGTCTTTTCCTTTGACCTCAAATCCTAACTTTTTCAGTTCACTCTTATGTGTGATCTCTTTAGGTCTTATCCACAGGTCGTAAGTGCTGAAGTGCTTCAGCTTCACGTGCTTGACATCACCTATGTCGACTATCTCCCCTTTATTGATGAATGCGACCCGGTCTGCAAGCATCTCTACTTCCTGCATATAGTGGCTGGTGAGGAGTATCGTGATGCCCTGCTCCTTGTTGATCTTCTTCATCATGCTCCTCACTTTCGCTGCTATGTTAGGATCAAGACCTAATGTGGGCTCGTCAAGAAGTACCAGTTCAGGTTTATTGATGAGTGCTTTTGCGAATGCGACCCTTGCCCGCTCTCCTGTGGACAGGTATGAGTACTTTGTATTGAGCAGGTGCTTGATGTCAAACATGTCTATGAGTTCTTTTATCCTCTTCTCAGCTTCTTTCTTCGGCACTCCGTAGATCTTTGCATAGAATCTCAGTATATCTATGGGACATAGTACCCAGTGGAAATGGGTCTCTGCAGCTATCCCGTTGATCCTGTCAAACACTGCCCTGTTCTGGTTGCTCTCGCCAAGTATGGTGATGCTTCCTCTGTCAGGAGTGATGATGTTGACTATAGAATTTATCAGTGTGGTCTTACCAGCACCATTAGGTCCCAGCAATCCGAATATCTCTCCCTTCTTTATGCTGAAATCTATGTCCTTGAGTGCGTGGATATCTTTACCCTTATCGCGGAAATCCTTTGACACCCCTTTTATCTCAAGTGCGTATTTCATATCATACCTTATCGAACTCCACCAGGAATTCTATGTCTTTTATCTTCTCTTTCTTCCTGTGTTCGTGCATCTTTGCAGGTTCGTTGTGCGTTATGTTCATTGCTGACGCTCCGACTTTCTCCTTGATAGCATCATTCCATGGCTTGAGCATCTGTGCCATGTCCTGACCTGTCTGGATGAAGAGCGATATCCTGTCAGGCTTTGACAGCTTCACCTCTTTCCTGAGGGCCTGCACCCGCCTCATGAGCTCTCGCGCATATCCTTCTGCGTCGAGCTCTTCGTTCCTGTGCATGTCAAGATATACCAGTCCTGTCTTGAATTCTCCTTCAAGGTGGCTGTCAGGGACCTCTCGTTTTATCATGATGTGCTCTTTTGTCAGCTCGAACTTCTCTCCGTTGACTGAGACCTCGAACTTTCCTGCAGTGTCCATGTTCTTGATGATCGATTCAGGGCTTGTTGTTGCCATCTGTGCCACTATCTGCGGCGACTTGTCCCCGAAATCAGGACCCATCTTTGTGTAGTCTGCCTTGACAGTCATCTTGACGTCCTTGAATGATTCGCTTACAGTCAGCTTCTTTACATTGGTCTGTGTCTTTATGAGATCTCCAAGTTCTCGCATGGCTTTCTTTGTCTTGTCATCCGTGGTCACCACTATCACTTCGCCCACAGGCCATCTGACTCCGAGCTGCGCCTTCTCTCTTGCAGCAAGTACCCCTTGTATTGTGCTCTTGGCTATGTCGAACATCTCTTCAAGGTCTATGTCTATGAGATTATCCTCTGCATTTGGCCAGTCAAAGTCATGCACGCTCTCTTTCTCAAGGCCAAACTCCTCTTTCATCTCCTGGTATAGCTGCTCTGTGATGAATGGGCACAGTGGTGCCATTATCTTGAGTGTCTCAAGCAGAGAATGGAACATGGTCCCGATGACTGCTTTCTTCTCAGCATCGCTCCCTGCATTTGCCTTGTCTCTTGTGAGCTGGATGTATGTCCTGCTCAGTTCGAGGAATAGGTCAGTCACTGCTGTAGGCATATCATGCAGCCTGTAATTTTCAAGCATAGCTGTCACTCTCTTGATTGTTGAGTGTGTCTTTGAGAGCATATACTTCTCGACAGGGTCTATCTTGATCCCGCTCACATCAGATGGTTTTATGCCATGTAGTTTTGTGAGCTCGATGAAATACTTCTGCGTGTTCCAGAGCACTGAGAGATTCCTGTGCCTGAGCTTTATCTCGTCCCAGCTGAAGTTCATGTCCTCTCCTGCTGCAGTGTTTGCGACATACATCCTGAGCGTATCTGCTCCGTGCTTGTCGATCACTTCGTATGGAGATATCACGTTTCCGATGGACTTGCTCATCTTCTGTCCTTCCACATCTGTGAGCATGCCGTGCATGTATCCATTTAGGAATGGGAGAGGGTCATCAAATGCGAGTATGGATGTCACCATGAGCATATTGAACCATCCTCTGACCTGTTCCTTCGCTTCAAGTATGAAGTCTGCAGGCCATAGCCTATTGTAGAGCTCTTTATTCGACGGATAATCAAGTATGTTCCATGATAGTGTACCTGCATCTATCCACACGTCAAGGACATCCTGCAGTCGATCCATCATATCCCCGCACTTGCAGTTGATCTTCACGTCATCTATCCATGGCTTGTGGAGGTTCTCAGGGCAGTGTCCTGCTTTCTCTTTGAGCTCTGCTATGGATCCGATTATCTCTACCTCTCCGCAGGTCTTGCATTTCCATATCGGAGCAGGTGTTCCCCAGAATCTTTGCTTTGTGATTGAGTTGTCTCGGAGATTCTCCAGCCAGGACCTGAATGCATTCTTGCCTGCTTCAGGCACCCAGTTGATCTTCTCGTTTGATTCCACCATCCTCTCTTTGAGATCCTCGACCTTGAAGAACCATTGTTTTGTCGTCCTGAATATGACTGGGTTGCGGCATCTCTCGCAGTGTGCATAGTCGTGCTCAACATCAGTCTGTGCTATCAGATGGCCTCCTTGTTCAAGTATCTCTATGAACTTCTTGTCATCTTTCTTTGCCTGCATTCCTGCAAATTCTCCCATGTCTTCAGGGAATATCCCGTTCTCAAGAAGGTTGTTGAATGGTGGGATGTTGTTCCTGTGTCCTATCTCATAATCCTCAGGTCCGCATCCTGGTGCGCAATGCACAAGGCCAGTTCCTGCTGAGAGATTCACGTATTCTTCTGAGAGGAGCACTGTGTGCGCTTTAGGGTGCTTTGCCTTGATCTCTCTGTAATGCTCCAGCTTATCGTTCCATGGATGTTCATACTCAAGACCTTCGAGCTGCTCTCCTTTGAACTCGTCGAGCACTTCAAGAGTGGCATCTGTGAAATTATGTATCACTGGTGCTGCAAGGCCTTTTGCAAGTATCCATACCTCTTCACCGACTTTTGCTTTGACATAATCCAGCTCTGGATGTACCATCACTGCAAGGTTGTATGTTATGGTCCAGGGAGTTGTCGTCCATACGACCAGATACTCTTTGTCCTTTCCCTTCACAGGGAATTTCACGAATATTGACCTATCGGTGATCTCTTTGTACTCGCATTCATGCTTTGCCATCGCGGTCTGGCAGGAAGCGCACCAGCTCATAGTCCGCAGGCCTTCGTACAGTCTTTCTTTCTTGTATGCCTGTTTGATGAGGAACCATACTCCCTCGATGTAAGAATTATCTATAGGATATCTTGCATTTGCAAAATCCATCCAGACCCCGAGTCTCCATAGGTCCTTGTCCATGAGCTTTGCTTTGTCTACAGAGAACTTGACGCATTCCTTGACGAACTTCTCCATCCCGAACTTGAGTATGTCTTCTTTTGTCTTGAGCTTCTGCTCTGCCATGACCTTATGTTCTGTGGGCAGCCCGTGCATGTCATATGCTGCCCTGTCAAATACATCATATCCCTGCATCCTCTTGTACCTGAGCACCAGGTCTTTGAGTGAGTTGTTCCAGGCATGTCCCATGTGGATCCTGCCTGAAGTGTATGGAGGGCCCTGGATGAAGAAGAATTTCTTCTTGCCTTTCCCTTTAGCTTTCACTTTAGGATAAGTATCATTATCTTCCCAGAATTTTATCATGCTCTCTTCTACTTCTTTGAATTCATATGAACCTGGTCTTGCCATTTGGATAAAACACCTCGGATGTGTTTATTTTTGTCGTTAGAACACAATATGTGTACAGTACGGTGGAGTGGGAGGGGGTTTAAAAAGGTTGTGAAATAAGTTTTATCTGTGTTATCCCGAAACTTTTTCCCTACGGTGAGTTTCTTGGGTTTATGAAACTCACTAGGAAAAAGCTTTTGGAGATTTTAAGGATGAAGAATGAGGGAGAGACCACTTATCAGGCTCGTAAAGTGGCTGGAATCAGT
>JBDRET010000007.1:0-9895 GCA_043819495.1 Candidatus Woesearchaeota archaeon
AATCCCAAGAGATCATATAAGAAAAATCCTGAACGTTATGCCCAGTAAGGATATTCACAGCTGAATATGTGCTTTCTAAGGGAAAAACTATCTCAAACATAGATAATAAACTCCCCAACAAAAACACGCTCGGAGATACTGCATAAGCAGATAGATTAATAAATGAACAATCAATGGAAGATTGAATAGGTGATCGATTGGTAGACCTTAATGCAACAATATTCCCCATTCTCGGACCGGTAGGTACGTTCATAAATACAGTGAAAGTCTTTGTCGGAGGAGTATTCGGGATATATCTGATACTGCTCTATCTGAGATGGAAAGAATACCTATATGTCAGGAGCACACTCAGCTCTATGCGGAAAGAGATACGGGCGATCGCAGAGCATGAAGGCGTCAAGCTGGACCCTATAAAAAGGCACTCAGTAATACGATTAGGCGGCGCCATAAAAAAGCTGCTGACCTGCGACAGGAAGAAAGAGAAAGCATCCAAGAGTGGGAAGAATAAGAAGTGAAAATGGATGAATTCAAGCTGCACATAATCGAGAAGATCGTCGATGAACTAGGTTCGGAAGGGGTGGACGAGAGATCACTTGAGATACCACCAGACCCTGCGATGGGAGATTATGCATTCCCCTGCTTCATGTTCTCAAAGAGACTCAAGAAATCACCACAGCAGATTGCAGAGTATCTGACAGGCAAGATAGTCCCTGATGATATGATAGCAGAAGTCAGGAGCAAAGGCCCTTACCTCAATTTCTTTGTAAACAAGTCAAAGCTCGCAGAGCAGATTCTCAAAGAAGTAGCGGAAAAGAAGGAGAGGTACGGGACATCAAGCGCAGGAAAGAACCAGCGCGTCATCATAGAGTTCCCGTCACCCAATACCAACAAGCCTCTCCATCTTGGCCATCTCAGAAATATGGCATTAGGCGAGAGCATGGCCAACATAATCGAGAGCCAGGGATATGACCTGAACAGGGTCAACCTGAACAATGACCGAGGGATACACATCTGCAAGAGCATGCTTGCATACCAGAGATGGGGAGAGGACAAGACACCTGAATCCGAAGGGAGGAAGAGCGACCATTTTGTAGGTGACTACTATGTGCTATATAACGAGAAGGAGAAAGAAGATCCATCACTTACAGAGGACGCACATGAGATGCTGAGGAAATGGGAAGCCAGTGACAAGGATATCAGGTCACTCTGGAAGAAGATGAACACCTGGGCATTTGATGGCTTTGAAGAGACATACAAGACATTCGGCCTGCCTGCATTCGACAAGGTATACTACGAGAGCAACACATACATGAAAGGCAAAGAGGTCGTGATGTCAGGTCTTGATAAGGGCGTATTCACGAAACGTGAAGATGGAGCGATAAGCATCGACCTGTCTGAAGAAGGGCTTGGTGAGAAAGTGCTCATGCGATCTGATGGGACCAGTGTCTATGTGACACAGGATCTCTATCTTGCACAGCTGAAACACGATGATTTCAGCTACGACAAGTCGATCTATGTCGTAGCATCAGAACAGAACTACCATTTCAAGGTATTATTTACCCTCCTCAAAAAACTGGGCCATGATTTTGCTGATGGTTGCTACCATTTCTCTTATGGCATGGTATTATTGCCTGAGGGCAAGATGAAAAGCCGTGAAGGGACTGTTGTAGATGCGGATGACATGATGCTTGAGATGCAGGAGCTTGCCCGTGGAGAGATAACAAAAAGATACAATGATCTTGAGGAACAGGAGATACATGACAGATCCGTAGTGATCGGCCTGGGTGCACTCAAGTTCTACCTGCTCGCGACAGATTCTGTGAAAGACATGACATTCCACAAGGAGCAGAGCATATCATTCGAAGGCGAGACAGGACCTTATGTACAGTATGCCCATGCACGCATATGTTCAATATTCCGTAAGTATGGAAAACCTGTGAGCAGTGCTGTGGATTTCGGACTGCTCAAAGAGGATGTCGAGAAAGAAGTGATAAAGAAGATACAGGAATTCCCTCTTGCAGTATCTGCTGCTGCAGAACATTACCGGCCATCGATAATAACCAGGCATCTTCTTGACCTCGGGCAGCTGTTCAGCTCATTCTACAATGCCTGCCCTGTGCTCAAAGCAGAGAATGAAGAAATTCTCAAGGCAAGGCTGTTCCTGTGCGACTGCGTCAGGCAGGTGCTTGCCAATGGACTGCACCTTCTTGGCATAAAGGCACCGGAAGAGATGTGAATAAGAACAATATCTTGAAAAACAGACAGGTAATCATTTTCCAGAATCTTTCTTTGCAGTAGAATAAGCAGCGAACAGCCTGATGATCTCCTTCTGATCAACACCCTGCTCAGCAGTGACCTCAAGTATCCTCCTGTATAATGCCAACTGATCATCCTCTGCTTTCTTCCTGGCAGATTCAACACCGAAACGTTCGCTGTCAGTGGGACCAAAATATTGACAAAGCAATACAGTCATAGCATCCTCCCCTCCTTTCCCAGGACCCCAAGATAGCCTTACCTCTAGAGGGATGTCAGGATCATAGAACTTGCGTCGCAGATCCCTGCTGAAGTTCATTGTCCTATCCACAGAAATGGGATTGAACCAGAGGAGCTGGTCCACTGCCTGTACAAGCTTGCCTATCATTGTCGTAGGCGGAAACATCTCAGGGGTATTGTCTACACCCTGATAATCGTGAGAGATGACTGCTGCACGCACATGATATGTCAGACCATCAGGCGAGTCCAGGGCATTGCAGAAATATTCAGCACGATCAGCACCCACGATATGATGCCTTGGCTGCTGTTCCATAGGCATATTCCCATCAACATCCATCCTGCCACAATCATGCAGGACTGCCGCGATGTTGACTGCGGCAAGAGCAGCGACTATCGGGTCCTTATCATCTATCTCTCTGCCGTCCTGTTCAAGTTCAGCACGCTCATCATCAGTGAGTTGACAGGCGAGCGATATGGCACCTTCCCTTACGGATTCGCCATGACCTAGACCATGATGCGAATTCTCGATGAACGCATTCACCCAACCCTGTGGGTTGAATGCGTATCTAAGAAAAGCCTTGAAAGTATCAGAATCATACTCACATAATCCTATCAAGGAAGTGTCATATTCTATCATATCTGCCACCTGTCAATCACAATATATCGTAAAGTGTCCTCTCAGTACCATGTCTCTCCCTGACTTTTGCCTTTATCCACTCACCTTGATGGACACCATCAGAGAAATATTCTTCAGTCAACCCATCGACAATCAAGGTCAGGTCGCCCTTCTCCGTGCGTATCCTGACACTTCGATTGTCTAAACCCTCCCGACCCGGAACCTGGCCGGAAGATGACAAAAACTCGCGTTCAGCGAGTTTTTGAACCCGATATCCCGCATCTGAATGCGGGATTTCGGGTATCACAGTTCCCTCAACAACTGGACGTGTGTGATCATAAAAATCTGCTTCGGGCAGATTTTTAGGATGCCAAAACTTTGAGTTTTGTGCATAATAAATGCGATTCACTGCCAATGCAGATACCAGACTGTATGACATCAAGAGCAGATAATTATCCTGCACCCATCCCATAATATCATTCAACATACCTTCGACCATCATCAATCCTTCTCCCTGACTACCACTGTTCTCGTGTTCTTGTCGATGTCTTCCCGTATCTTCCTACGGCTGTATTCAAGAATGATATGACGCGGCATGATCCTACCGCCAGGACACATCACATTAGTATCCCTGCAGTTATGCCCCTGACTGACAACCTTGTACTCACCTTCGTGTACAGTCTCACAGGTAGGGCAATAAAGATGGGCATCATTGATCCTGCCCTCTTCCTTGCTTGCATTGTAATCGAGGAGAGATAGTCTGGTCATCATGAAACCCTGCTCACACTGCACCACCTCATCCTCAAGAGTAGAATTCAGCCTCAGAAAACCATTTTTCCACCGCTCTTCAATACCCGCCCCTTCGCGCAGGTAGACATCATGAGGTACACCGCATACCCTGCACTCATAACCTGACAAAGATTCATCGGTCGGGTTCACTATTTCTATTATTATTTCCTCATCAAACAGCACAATGCGGTCACCCTCTGCAACCATATCAAACCCATCCTCAAGGACAGGAACGTCAGAAGCACCTACAGCCTCATCGCATACTGCATCTATAGATACAGGTTTCAATTCAGAAAGCATAGGTGTAGGGGGTATAGGTATACTAGGCATAGACCTAGTGCAGACAGAGCCATATAATCCAGTATCAGATAAGTCCTTTAGCGAAGCCATAGTATAAGACCACCCCTGTTAATGTATAATATATATCACGGAAGGTTATAAAATTATTACGTATATTTTTTTATCAAATCGCAACATATCGTAGTTTTTAGTACATTTATTAGAAAATCCGAAAGAATTTCGTATCTTGGTTAATTATATAAATACAAAACAAGCATAACCATCCATGATAGACAAACCAGCCATGATCGATAATATACGAACCAATGTCCTTAAATTGTGTGAAAACAGCTCTTGGGACTGGAAAACACACATAGAGACCGTTGTTAAGCGGTCACTAGAGCTTGCAGAAAAACTGGATGCGGATGCTGAGATATTAGAGATTTCAGCCTGGCTGCATGATATAAAAAAGATCAAAGGAGAAAAAGAAGACCACCATATCCGAGGGGCAGAGGAAGCAGGAACCATACTATCAGCACTAGGCTACCCAGAGGATAAGATTGAACAGGTAAAAAAATGCATAATCGCACATTCATCAGATAAGACATATCCTCCAGAAACACTAGAAGCAAGGATCCTTGCAAGTGCAGATGCCATATCCTTCTTTGATGATTTCCTTAATTTCATCTATTTTACATACACATCAAAAAAAAGTACGCTTGAAGAAGGTAGAGAAAAACTCTTAAAAAAATGCGAAAGTGCCTGGGAAAAAATAATGCCTGAAGCAAAAGAACTTGTAGAAGAGAAATATGCTGCAATAAGACTCATCCTTAAAAAAACCTAAAAATCATCTTTTTTCGGCATCCTTATTTTTAATATCCTTCAATTCATCTTTATTATTGTCATACCTATCAAGTATGCTCACCTTGACCATGTTAAACGCATCCTCAATATCTATACCTAACTGATTTGATAGACGACAAAGTGCAAAGAAAAGGTCGCCGATGCCATCCTTGAATATCTCCCTGTCCTTCTTGATGCACTCGATACGTTCCTCTTTTGACTTGTATCTCAGATGGCGGGACATCTCGATGAGCTCCTCATGAAGGTGATCGAACTTATCCACACAAGGATAGTCAGACCAGCCATTATTGACAGCGAAACTCTTGACCATTTTCTGGGCGTCACGCATCGTAGTTATGGGATCAGATGCGAAGCTTTCTTTAACCAGACTGAAACGTGGGACTTGCTTCCCATCCACAGATACTGTCTCCAGGAACATCTTCAATGGACGCGTCCACAGGGCATTCTTGCCAAACTCAGGAGAATCATAGAGGGCACGATATACCACAAGAGGCTCCAGTGTCTCACTATGGTGCGCTGTACTGAGGACTTCGTATAGCTTGCCTTTATAATGCCTGTACCTGCCAGGAGGTATATCTTCCATAAATCCATATGACCTACACGGAAATATAAAAACGTTTCCCAGAAAAGCTTTTAAACTTCCCCGACATATGATATATCGGTGATACTGGTTCGGGTAAGTTACTTTCTAGATGAGCGGCTGAACCACGCATTTCTCAACGATGTGTTCAGGTTGAAAGATAGAGAGTATCCAGATAGTGATATCTATTCTGCTATGCGACGGGTGTCCGAAGCAAACGGAAACAGGAGCATGACTTATATGCAGATAACTATGCATACTGATCCACCTAAAGAGCTCACAGATATCATCCTACGGGAAGACCTTGATAGGATGGAGACAGATGGAAAAACTTATACCATAAGCATGAGCCATCTTGTCAACATAACGATAATGCAGCTCAAAGAATGGATCGTGCAGAAACGGCTCGGACTTGGCAAGCTTGATGAAGATGATTATACCTGTGTGATATACCAGTTCAAGAATCTTGAGGATGCCATACCTAATCACCTTTTCTATATGGAAAATCTCATCCAGGATAAACGAGGGATATGGATGTATATAGGAAAAAGGATGCATAAGATATGATGGTACTGAAATAAAAATACAAAAAAGAGTCCATTCAACCTCTACTCTGGCAGCACCACGCTGCTAGATAGCATTGCCGACAAGAACCGCAGATACAATTCTAATTGCACTTACGCTTAATGCATCCAATGTGGTCGGTCATCGCTTCTTGACTTGACCGACATGTCAGAAACCGAATGGTTTCTGATCATGCTCAGAAATGCTATGCATTTCTGACACTAAGAGCGGTGGCGCTGCCAGAAATGGTTAAACAAATACAAAAAAGAAATAAAAAATAAATAATTCAGTCATACATGCTCTCTTCTGTGTGCTCCACAGTCAAAGAACTATATACTGGTACAGGTGTACCGTTATACCCTGCCGCAATATCTGAAGCAAATTCTCTTCCTCGCAGGCAGTGTTCACTTACCCTGTTCACATCCTCAAAGAGCCTCGCGATCTCAACTTTAAGGGAAGTAGCATCGCCCTGCTCCTCAACAAAATTGTCAATAGTCATGTTGATGTCAGAAATCAAATAAGTGATATTTAAAGCTTTTGGGAGGCTGAATCCCCTATAAAAGACATCATATGCGAACGTAATCCTGCAATATCTGCATTGTTGGGGAGGAAGCCGAATATCTTATCGACATAATCGCGTTCTGAGAATATCTTGAGGGATTCGCTGAAATTAAGATCAAATACCCAGGCCAATAACAGAAGTTTCATATCATCATATGTGCGTAGCGCACCATATTTTATGCAATTGCATGAAAGGATATCACGGATGAGATCTGCTGAATAAGTGCCATCATCAGGAAGTCCCATCTCCATCGCAGCATTCGGAAGCTCTGAACGCCTATGATAATAATCAAGTTCAACATCGACTATGTCAAGCTTATCAGCATCACGTATGAGCTTGCTGAAGAACAGGCAGTCATCAGCCATATAATCAGGAAGCTCGTATGCATTATGATGCCTGACCGCAGCTGTGACCCACCTACGCTCTTGCGAAGAAAGACATTCAAGAACACCTTCCCTCTCAAGGACCTTCACTGAAAGGAGGGCATGATCCTCAGAATCAGCATCATTATATGTCTTGTACTTCCTCAGCTGCTCGAACCTTCCCACATCATGGAAAAGTGCGATTGCCTCTGCGATGAACATCTTCTGCTCATCAAAACCAAGACGGGTGCCTAACTCTACCATCACAGAACACACACGTTTAGTGTGAGAAAGCTTCTGCAGCATATTCGTACGTATATCTCCTTCAACACTGCAGAATGGCCTGACATAATTATCGAACCAGCTATGGAAAAATATGATATCTTCTTTATTCATCCTGTAGACCCAACACCGGGAGAGTGGGAATGGGCCTTAGATTATAAAATTTACGGAAGAAAAGGTGCCGAGTCGGTGCTGCGTCAGGAAAGTGCCAATACCACCCAATATCAACCCACGCCAATACCACGCTCGCTCTGATAATGAATTTGAGTATTGGAGCCCAACTGCATATGATGACACATATGTTCTCATCAGCTCGCTAGGTGGTGTTGGCGACAGGATGGATATAAAATAGACAATGAACAGAAAAATCAGGACAGGCATAGAAGATGCTCCCTGAAGAAATTCATTGTCTTAGGGAAACGATTTATGCTCTCAAGGGTCTTCTTGTAGCGCTGGCGCAGGAGAGTCGCCTCAGCGTGTGATAATCCTTCACCCACTTCATATTCTATGCGAGGCTCAAGAACTGTACGCTGGTGCTCGATTATCTTTGTCACCCTGAACTCTTCAGGATGCGCGTATATCGGAGTGCCTTTCTGGAGTCCAAAGACAGAAGTGGAGACAAGATCTATATCCTCCTTATGCTCTTTGAGGAAATCTATAGTCATCAGGAACTCTTCTTTGGTCTCTGTAGGGAAGCCGAACATTATGAACACACCGTTACGTATCCCTACAGCGTGAGCATCATTCATCACCTGCTTTATGTCGTCGCTGTTCGTTCCCTTCCTCATGATATTGAGTATCCTGTCTGATGCAGATTCGACACCCCAGATTATGAAATCAAGACCTGCCTCTTTCAGTGTGGCAAGGGTCTCCCTGTCAAGATCCTTTGTCGGACGGAGCTGACACATCCAGGATACCTTTAGCGGCCTCAGTGTCTCTGCAATCTCAAGAAGGCGCTTCTTGTGTATCATGTCATCGACAAGGAAGAATCTCCTCTGGCCTGACTTGACAATGATATCCTTGATCTTCTGGATAGGAAACTCAAAATAATCTGCATGATGATGATGCGTGCAGAACGCACACTGCTTGTAATAGCAGGCGCTTGATGTCCTGACCGGCAGTACAGGCTCAGGGGTGAAGTACTCAGCAAGATCATATATCGTGAAGTCAGGTATAGAATCAAAATTGAGCTTGTCATGTTCAGCTTCCTTTCCATTGATGAAATTCAGTAGCTCCAACTCATTCTTCAGCTCGGTAGTGTGAGGACGCATCTTATCACTGACTGCAGGACCTCCAATAACTGTCTTGATATTTAGCGTGTTGAGTGCCTTTATCAGAGCAAGAGTATAGAAACATTGGCTTGAATAGACTATGCTGAAAGCGACAATATCTGGTGATGCTGATGTTATCTGTCTTAGCATCTCATCAAAAAGTTCCGGATTACGCCCTTCTACAACCTCTGTGTTGCTTGCTGCATAAGTCCCTTTTGTGAGCTGTTTGTATTCCTCTGTGATTCGGTTGTACTCATCCTTATCATATGACCTGCTCAGACCTTTGTAATACTCTTTATGCTTAGGGAACTTTATCTTGTGGAATTCTATATTGAGGTCAAGGACCAACAGCTCGTGCTCTTCTGATAAGTTGCCTTTCAGGAATGCATGTATATTTGTTATAGAGAATGGCGGTCCTGCAGGCGTGCAGAATGGCGGATATACAAGCAGTGTGCGACTCATGATAGCTAGAGTTGAAGAGGCATTAATTAAGCTTGTCCTTTAAATGCAGTAAATCTTATTAAGCAGACACATAATGAAACCATGATGAAAAGAATGGACAGGAACGACAGGATATCAGCACTCATGAAAAGCAGCAGAGAAGTCATAAAAGACTGTGCTCTGCCGAATGGCGCGATAGTCGCTGCAAATTCCAGGAAAAGATATTTTCCCAAGGGTGCAAAGGACTACTATTTCGTATGGCCCCGGGATGGGATGTACATATGCAAAGCAGCAAGCATCCTTGGACTTGACATCCATGAGAAATACTTCTCCTGGTGCATGAAAGCAGAAGGATGGGCAAAGACAGGACTCTTCTATGAGAAATATCATGTCAATGGAAAGAAAGCCAGACTGCACTTCCAACCGGATCAGACAGGCAGCGTGCTCGTATCAGCATGGGACTGCTATAAGAAATCAGGTGTCCCTAAGAAGTTCGAGAAACTGGTGAGGAATTCTGCAGATGGCCTGTGTAAAGTCTGGAAGAAAGACCGGTTCACCATAGTCACTCAGGACCTCTGGGAAGAGAGATTATGCTTCCCTGATACAGATGAGAATTTCTCATACTCTCTTGCTGCATGCTACCAGGGGCTCATATGCGCTGACCTGCTATTGCCGAACAAAAGATGGGTCAAAGTCGCACAGGAGATGAAGCGCGCATTGCTCGATAAGAGCAGAAAAAGATTCACAAGGACAATAGGGAACTTCCCGGACAAAAGAAGTGATGCCTCGCTC
>JBDRET010000008.1:0-27389 GCA_043819495.1 Candidatus Woesearchaeota archaeon
GCTTATTATTGCACTGATACTGATGGTAATGCTCACAGAAGCAATCATTATAAAGAACCATATTGTGAGAATGGTGCAAGAACGGTCAGAGGAAGCGTAATGATAACCAGGCAAACTGATTGTCCGGAAACAACAAACACACCTGATACAGTAAGTTACTGTTCTTCGACATATCAGGAAAATCAAGATATCACATACTGTGAAGGACATTATGATTCTGCAGGAATATGTAGCGGATTTTATCTTCGGGACTATTGGGATCCTTCACGTTATACTCCTCCTGAAAGGATGGAATTCAATGATTTCTTTGCAGATGGAGAGCGGCTTAATACATATGAACCTTTATGTCTGGAATATTTAGCCAACCCTTATTACTCTGAGAACATCACAGGAGGAGAATACTCAATAAGCGGTTGCCTTGATGGTCTTGATAATGATTGCGATGGTGTCAGGGACAAGGAAGACATTGAGGACTGCGGAGAATTAGATAAGGGTAGAGATGGATATATCTCAGATGAATATGCCCTGACAGAATATTATGAAACTGAGTGGACACCAGATGTAATTCGCTCAAGAACTGTTGCAGGTGATGACTGTAATGACCTTGATGCTCATATAAATCCAGGTTTCTCAGGATGCACAAATGGGATTATGGAAGATGGGACTGTCTGTCTGGCAACTGAAGATTATAACTGCAATGGGGTAGCAGGCGAAACACTTGACAGTGATTCTGATGGGATACCTGATAGTTTTGACAAGTGCAATTCAAATCCCGGCTCAAATCCATATGGTTCTGATGGTTGTGAATACATATCCGATGGTTCCGGGAGCAACATACCTGGATGGAGTTCATAATGAAAAAGTCAATAAGGTCATTCACGTACTTATTTATCATAATAGTCCTTGCTTCAGCAGCAATCGCATCAACAGCAAAGATAGTCAACGAAGGCACGACACCCCAAGGCCATAACAGCCTTGAGATAAATGCGAACGATGGAGCGATAGTGACCTATACTGTCAAGGATGTGGAGCCAGGACAGTACACTGCAAGCTTCTATTATAAGATTCTTCAGAATGGGAAGAAATTCACGTTCCAGGCAAAGTCAGGCTCTGCAATATATACTACTTCAAACGTACTCACTTCAACATCATGGAATACCTATAGTGTGACTTTTGATATAGGCGGTAGCGTTTCCAGGGATGTCACGCTCAATTTCGACCCTGATTCAGCAATGAAATTCTACATAGATGCTCTCCAATTTGCCAAAGCAGAAGAGTTCACGAAATTCAATAATTTTGATTATGAAACAGGCTGCTGCCCATATGACTACTGCTGGACAGGAGGACTCCTTGATGGGCACGAACAGTGCGTACATGATGATTACTATGCGAGGAATGTATCGATGCCGCCTCTCGGCACCCTTCTTGCAGAGTTTGGAGGAGTGCCTGGCGAGTCATCAAGCATGCTTGATGCGCCGAGCGGATTCCGATGCATAAACGGACAATGGAAGTTCTCAAGAGCAAAGATGTCACCAATATATGACGGAGCAGGATTCTGCCCTGATGAGAGCCAGTGCTTCATCGGGTCATCTTCAGAGCATCCAGATGATGCTCTGTTTGCTTGTGTCGAGAACTCAACATATCACGAATACTCATATACTGATGCTCAGGAAAATCAACAGAACGAGTGGTTCTACTGCTATGATGGAAACTGGACCACCAGGACAAAAGAGATAGCACTCCAGATGTTCAAGATGGTGGAAGGAAAGGGAAAACCATACACAATCGCGTGCGATCGGTTTGACCGCACACTCAACCCTGACCAGACCTTCAGCTATTACAGAGATTATTATGGTGATAATATAATCACGATACTGACATCCGGATTTGTCAATGAGTTCTGCGTCATGACATTCGATGGACAGGTAGTATCCGGATTTTCCCTGAACAACCTTGACCTGAACCAGACCCTCGGTGAGGAAGGAGGATGCGTCAAAGGGAACTTCGCCTGCCTTACAGAAGGCAATTGTGACGCTGAGGGCTGCCTGATATCTGTCCCTCCGGGTTTCACGACACCACAGAGATCATTCATACAATTACTAAAAGGCCCTGATCATAATGATTACTGCAATTCTGCGATACAGAACACTGACGGGAATTACCATCAATGCCAGAACACGGATGTATATTATAATGCAAAGCTCAACACGGTGATATTCACCAAACCGACACCTACGCCACAGAGCGTTCCATTTACAGGAACCGTTACACAGACATTGATAGAGAAGCTATTCACCACACTAATGGATGCACTGAAAAATCTTCTAGGCATAGGGGGAGCAATACCTCAATTTCAACTAATCCAGAAGGACCAGCTCACCTTCATCGAGAAGGCAGGGACGTTCGACAAGCTGTACATCAGCTATTCTCCTGAAGGTCCGATCCCTGGAAAAGGCAGGACCATAAAAGCGATACGCGAGACAAGAGCGCAGAGAAAGGTGGCTGGAGCAGGCGTAGACATAAAGACATTCATAGAGGCAGAATATGCCAATTATCCAGTCGACATCTGCAAGTTCTTCTACAGGCATAACTATAATGATGTCCGCGGACAGATATCTGCAGTCGATAAGATACAATGCACTCCTACAATAATCAATGGTAATGAGTGGATGCATACAATATATGTTGAAGAACCGATATTTGAAGACATTCCCTCTGAGCTTTGGGATGTCAGGATATGGAAAGGGATATCAGATAATTTCTGGAATGACATAACACAGAAGATACGGGTCCAAGCACCAAAGACCATTGGAACCTCCGTGCCGACAGTACCTACATTCACCATAAACCCTGCAAGCAACCCAGTTGTAGGCACCAATGTAGAGTTCCTCATACCAGGCAAACCTCCAGGAAGCGACGAATGGATAGCCAGGACATGGACTTTCGGAGACGGTGAGAAGGCCAGCTCTGCATTCTGGAATTCAACAACATTCCATAAGTATATGGACGTAAAACAGAACCCCGGATATTCTGTCGTGCTCTGCGTGATGAACAAGGATTTCAGGATAGCATGCGGAGCACCCCGCAACCTGAATATAGGGATACCTCCACAGGTGGAGATAACAGCCACCCAGACCGGCGACCGCACAATCAATGTCATCACAAGGATAACTGAAGGAAATCCTAATTATAACATGAACTTCGACTGGGATGACGGGTCCGACCCGGACGAGCACATAAATACTGCCCAGACCACATTTGTCAATAATACGTTCACATATGATGAGGACGAATATGGCACGGCATCAGCGATCAGGAAAGTGCTGAATGCCACAGGGACAGACAGGGACGGGGCACAGTTCAGCAATACGCAGACGGTGATTGTGGATAAAGTGTATCCTCCGACGACTTGAGTTTTTTATGATTATGGTTCTGAGAATGTTTAAGATGAAGTATTTCAAAATTTGTTCATGTTTAGTATCGTAATTGGGCAACATTTCTTTATCTTTATAAATGATTATTGTTGTAGTACTGCTGGTGATACCAATGTATAAGCTAAATGAAAAAAAAGAAGGTGGATTACTCAACAACTCAAGAAGAAAAAATCTGTGAAGGATATAGCTTTGGCTCAGAAGATAAATAGAAGTACGGTGTGGAAAATCAAGAAAAAGTATGAACAGTATGGGGGTGATGGTCTTAAAGATCATAAATCTGGACGGCTGTTTGAGCTAGTGAATCCTAAGTTTTATGAGCTTGTTGTTAAGGAATGGAAGCGAAATAAATGTGGGGCTCGGAAGCTTTATATGATACTCGAAAAGAAAGGGTTTGGTGTTTCTCTTCGTAAGATTAGTCAAGTGATGGTTAATGAGGGTTTTCAGAAACCGGTTCCGAAGAGAAAGAAACTACGGAAGTATAAACGTTATGAGTGGCCTATTCCTAACTATATGTGGCATACTGACTGGCATGTCATCAAGGCAGAAAGACTCAAAGGAGAGAATATTCTCGTCTATATTGACGATTGTTCAAGAAAAATAATGGGATATATTCTAGGCAGTCAAACAACACAAAACTCGCTCTTTGCACTCTATGATGCACTCGCTAAACATGGTGTGACTCCTTTTTGTTTGAATAGTGATCGAGGATCTCAATTCATAGCAAATAAGTTTGATAAAGATGGAAATGCAAATCATGCATTTCAGCAAGCACTTGAAGAACTTGGAATATTGTTCATACCATCAAAGAAACGACATCCTCAAACAAATGGCAAGAATGAAAGGTTCTTTGGAATCTTAGATCAGGAGTTTGATGAACGTTTTAAGGATATAGATGAGTTCATCAAGTGGTACAACAATGAAAGATTAAGCGAAGCTGTAGACTATATGACCCCATCTGAAGCCTACAAAAAACGCCTTTAAAAAGCTATGAAAATGTTGCTCAATTTCGGTACATGTTGCTCAATTTCGGTACTATAAGTTTTCACGAGGAGAGAAAATAAAGCGGTATCGATTTAGGGCAACATTTCGAAAAAGCCAAAATAAGGGTGTATACAGCGATTTTCTATATAAATAAACCAGAGTTTTTCACCATTTTAGGATGTTGCCTGAATTCGGTACTATACAATGGTTATGGCAATAAAAATCTTTAAATACCAGTCAGAGGATACAATTTCAGAATGGACGCACACAAATACGATTTCCACATTCTTGAAGACTCAGAAGACATTTGTGAAAAATGCCTGAACTGGAAAGAGTTCAAAGAGAAGTGCTGGTATCACTGGCAGTTGAAGAAGGAGTGCTCCCAGAAAATAGATTCTCCTTGATTCAGGCAATACTTATTCTTACAACAAGTCCGCAAATATAGTTCTAGCACCAACACCCCTGCCTAGCGAGAGTTCACAGCTTGCTGTGAACCCAGCGCCTACGGGAAAAGCGTGTTGCAGGAACACAAGATATAACAATCGCAGTAGGGCAGACAGAAGCAATGAACAAAACAGAGCGAGCGCAGTGGTGTTGGTGCATGCAAGAGAAAAAGAAGTACAAAAATGAGTAGATCCCTAACAGGACCTACAGACATGTCCCCTGCCAGTCCCTTCCATCTTCTCCCTGCAATGCATGCAGTGATAATGGTTGACAACTGACAGGATGAATACGCTGAAGATCACCACATCAATGACCAGGCACATCACACACAATGATTTTATCACGACTGCCTGGACAACAGTAAGATAAGACATGAACATGACACCTAGCGAAGATATCACCAGAAGGATCATGTTCAACAAATGGGTGTTGAGTTTCCTGATCTTTCCACTCTCCTTAAGGATGAGCCTGACACATATCACGATCATCGTGATATAACCGAGAATACCTATGAATGATACAGGAACACCAAATATAGATGAGTATCCACTTTTCGCTACAGTTATGCAATCAAATGTTTCATTTATGCTGCAGAAACTTCCGATTGAAGGTTTGAAGTGCAGCCATGTAAGGTATATCGACACCAGAAGGCCGAGTATGAGCAGGAATAGCATTACGCTAAGGACTGGCCTGACTTTCATCTCGCGCACCTTATGCTCAGGCTCTTCATGCGTAAGATGTGTGGTGATAGCTGCTACCCTGTCAATCTTGTGCTCTATCCTGTCGAGTTTCCTGTCGATCTGGACCTGAGCAGGCATGATTGCCATCTGCTTACTGCGCAACTTATTTACAGTCTTGCCGCTCTTCCGTTTTGTAGATGCACCAGTAGCGCTCTTATGCTTCACTGCTTTTTTATTTGCCATCAATACACATAAGATGTATTCACATTATAAATGTTACGCTCACTTCCTGCCAGTCCAACTATTCAAGTCAGACACCAACTTATAGAAATAGACCCTATTGAAAGATAGGAGTCCGAACGCCAGCACAACAGTGACTATTATGCTCACGACACCATATCCATAGTAGACAGGAAATGCCTGCATCGCAGGGCCCAATATGTGCAACACACTCCAGTCAAACATATAGTATACCCCTGCAAACACCGCTGCCATCACAGAAGTGGACACTATGATCGACAGGTAATGGTGCAGATTATTGAAGATGGTATCAGATGTCCTGCCAAGGAGCCTGCCGATACGAAGATCATTCTGCATGAACAGGGCATGCATCGTATTCATAGATATGTACATCACAACAGCAAATATGACAAGAAATACATCCCTGACAATCTTTATCATATCTACTTTTATCGTGAATATGAAACCTGCAGCAAACAGCAGGAAGATCAGGATAAAGACCACTATCAGTGCTGCATTAGCATAGTAGAAACGCTTGAATCTTCCGAAGTCCAGCTTTGACTTCGTGAAGATATTTTTTATGTGATACATGATGAGGAACTTGAAGAAAGAATATATCAGGAACGTGAGAGCGATGTAACCGATCAACATGAGTGATGATATGAGAAGTTTACCTCGGACATTGAATGGCATGTCATTTGGCTGCGGGACAAGATTGGTGAACGCAAGGTTCATGATGATGAATGCTGTCAGGAAAAGAAGGTCAAGACCCACACACTTCAGGAGGATGATCTTATTGTCTCTTGCAATCCTGTATACCTTCAAAGGTGTGCTCTTGAGCACCCGATTCATCTTTTCGGCATTCTTTTTCTTTACCATTTTCACCAACATATCATTTACTGCATGATTTGCAACATCATCTCACAGTGAATGTCCCTCGCATATTCTTCCAGTCCTTGCCTGAGTATACTGAGTTGAAGAACTCGAACTCCCCTCTCTTGTCTGCTATGAATGTGAATGTGACTGATTCTTCAGCAGGTATCCTTTTGTTTATCCCGAAGTCAGGCAGGGCAAATCCATGCCCTACATCTATGCTCGTCACGGTCAGCATGACATTGTCACCATATGATACACTGACAGATGAAGGAGAATACTCAAACTGCCGTGCATCGATAGTTATCCGCACATAATCATCAGATACGCGGGCAACATTACCATCACCAGCATCCTCTGCAGCAGCAACGACTCTCTCTGCGACCCTTTCAGCAGATTGGTATGAATCTACAGTCTGACTGCTGTCCATGCTGTCTTGCTGTCCATCAATTCCTGCAGGTCCAGATGTACATCCGATACTCACCAGTAAAAGCAATGATATGAGGAGAACGGAACCGATAGCAGATCTGTTTTTCATCTTATGCACCATTTCATCTTATGCACCATCATACACCAAAAACGTTTCTTATGTCTTTCCTGTATCTTGTGAACAGGGCATACGCTCCTGCAATGATCATCAATAGGCTCAGGTATTGTCCTGCAGTCAGGCCAAGCAGCATTGCATCTTCCCTGTAGAAGTCTATGATGAACCTTCCGATACCTGTCAGGAATATCATGCTCCACATTATGAACCCTTCTTTGTGTCTTTTCCTATTGAGGAAGAGAAGGATGCCGAAGATGAGGAACCTCTTTGCAGAGGAGTATAATTGTTGTGGATGTCTGCAGCCATCAACGCCCGGGAAGTACCAGCACCAGGGGACATCAGTCACTCTGCCAGGCAATTCTCCATTGATGAAATTTGCTATCCTTCCGATGGCAAGTGCAAGCGTAGCAGGGATTGATAGTATGTCTCCCAATCTTAGGAATGATACTTTCTTTCGGATATATTTCTTTCTGGAGAAAAGGTATGTGGCTATGATGACCCCAAGAAGGCCTCCATGGAATGCCATACCTCCTTCCCATATGAAGAATATCTTCCATGGCTGCGTGAGATAATACATAGGGTTCCAGAAGACTGCGTGCACAACGCGACTTCCTATCAGCACGCCCATCATCAGGTAGAATATGAGATCATAGAGCTCCTCCATATCAAGCTCTAACTTTTTATGATTTATCATATATCTGAAGTAAAGGTATACAAGAAGAAAACCCAGTAGATAGACAAGTCCGTAATACCGTATCTCCACAGGTCCAAAATCAATGAGCGTAGGATTGATATTATGTACGAATGGCATGATGCCCTGGAAGGACAGTCATTATTTAAAGTTAACCCCACACTGCACCAAAGCGAGAAGCTAAGTTTCAGTTTTATTCGCAGCATCATGTAGAGCGTAAATTAAAGGTTCGCCGAAGGCGCACATATCTTATTGATTATTTTTGTAGACTGATAGCATGCTCATTAGGCGGCTACGGCCATGATACTGCTTAAGGTAAAAATAGCATATAAAGAAGAATTTTTACAAAATATTTATAAACGCAGAAACTGTTGTTTAATAAAGAAAGAGGTGGGTAATGGTCTGGTACATGAGTATAGGTATGTATTTCTGGGATCTGTTCACTACTTGGCTCAGCACTCTTTTTGTCGCTCCATTCAGGCATACTGATATGCTCTGGCTTCTCATACCTATCTGGATCAGTTGGTTCTTCGCAGAGTTCTTCCAGGAGAAGCATGGCACTTCGATGGGTAATGCGATAACCAACTCTGTTGTTGTCATCTGGGGCAGCATAGATTGTGCACGTCAGACTGTGCGGCTGATCACCACAGGGATGTTGACATCCACCGGGAGCATCATAATCAGGTTCTTGATAATCACGATCATACTCACATACGGCGTAGCAATAATCGTACTTGGGCTTAAGGGAAATAAGGTCATCAAGTACATAGGCAGGGTGCGTGAAGTCACGTATGCTTTCGCGATATTCACCCCTGTATTCTACAATGCGGTGCCACTTACGCTAAAGCACGTTATTGGAGCATTGCTATTCTTCCCATTGTTCTATTTCGCGATAGAGCTCATCGACAGGTACACTCCTAATCCTAAGGCAGTTGTCGAGGACATGGAAGAAGGAGGGGCAAGCAAGAGCAGTTCAGGTGGCAGTGGAGACTGGGGAGGTAGTAGTTCAGGTAGCAGTAGCAGCAAGGATCCGTTCGGGAGCAGCAGTTCAAAGAAAGGTGGAGATGATCTTGGAGATTTCAAGTTTTAGGTGACATTATGTATGATATCATGATACAATTGATGGGTTGGGCGCAGGCATTGCTTCTGATAGCAGCAGCGTTCTATGGTGTGCGTAACCTGCATGGCCTGATAACTGCAAAGCACAAAAAGGGCGTGATGCAGATAAAAAGGACTACATTTCTGTTCCTGACTCCCGGAATCATTTTCCTTACTATTGCGTTCCTGATAAACAATGCTTATGGCATATTGGGAGCTGCAACATTCCCTTCTTTCGCAGACATCTTCTTTGTGCTGAGCTATACTCTATTCACGATAGGGTTTGCGTATTTCTGGTTTGCTTCAGCAAAGCTGCACAAGCTCAATATCAAGGAACCTTTTTTCATATTGGGAGTCTCCTGCGCAGTGTTCATCTGGCTGTACTTCCTGTTCAGATCATCGATAATACCTAACACAGCAGGGAATCCTTTTTTGATGAATGCCCTTGATTATTTCTATCCGATAATCGTCTCCCTGATGTTCCTCTTCACCCTTGTCATACATCCAAGGCTTAAGGCAGGGATCATACGTACCCCTCTATGGTATATATCAACAGCAATTTTCACTTATTTCATCGCATACATGATATACACTTATTCTATATGGCACAGTTCAATTGAATTCCTTCCGATGCTGTCTACAGCACTATTCATGATAAGTGCAGGTGACTTCGCATTAGGATTCTATACAGGGCATAAGAAGTATAAGAAATAAAAAAGTAAAAAATGGGCCTGCCCGGACTTTCAAACAAAGTTTGAGCATCAAAGCTCCACTTTGATATTCGAACCGGGGACATCCGCCATTTTCAGCGAAAAGTGAAAGCCAGCCGAAACTTGGCTTTCGGCGCGTGTGAAGGCGGCGTCATCTACGGTGCTTAACCGAAGATGCCAAAATCTTCGATTTTACGCATAGCCGCTAGACCACAAGCCCTTATTTATCTTAAGAAATCCTGACTCACTTTAATATTTAACTATTTTCTCATTATATTCTGCATGGTCTGCTCGCCGATGTTGTATTGCTCAAGCGTCCCTGACTTCTTCCATTGCTGCACTGCCATCTTGAGCATCTTTGCTTTTGCATAGCACTGCCCTGCCTTGTCGTGCATTTTTGATTTCTTGTACATCCGCGCTGCAGCAAGCCATTCCTCTGATTTCTCATAGTACCATGCTGCCTTCTGAGGCTGGTTGAGTTGCTTCTCAAACATCCTTGCAGCAGTGCCAGGCATATCTGCATTGGCATAGCACTGTGCAGCATATCCCCACCCTTTCATGTTCTTGAGTATGTCTGCAATGGTCTTCCATGCCTTTTCAGGTTCCACGTCAAGCTTCTGCGTAAAGAGCGCATGTGCTTTCTCTATAGGCCCTGATCCAATATCAAAATATGCATACTTTGCAAGAGTCCTTGCCTGTCTGTCTACCAGCCACTTCGGGTCATCAGTCATGGCAGCGACATCTTCGTATATCTTTGCTGCCCTGATCCCTTTCTTCTTGACTAGCGCCTCTTCTGCACTTATGAATGCGATTATTACTGGATTGCCCGGTTGTGTCTCAAGAAGCTGTTTAAGATGGAATATCTTCTGTTCATGATAGATCTTCCGCTTGAGTATCTCCTGAACTCCGTTAGGTATCCTCATGTCAAGAACCACCAACCACCACTCATTTCAGTCGCTATAGACTGGTAGCATGACTTATTGGGTGGTTCTTGATCATGTTCAGAAATATACCTAACTACAAAACCAAAAGTGGACTTCATCCACAGGTCAAATAGACCCGGAGTATATTTCTGACATATCAATCCCACTTCAACCCCTCAAACTCCTGCAGCAATGAATCATCTGACATCCCTATTGAATATTTGTACCAGTCAAGATTGCCATCGCGGCGTTTCTTCTTCAGAAATTTGATGAATTCTTTTTTCCTTTCCGCATCCCATAGGTCATAGAAGTATGCTGTCGTGCATACATGGAGTATGTCGCAATAAGGGTGATCGATGCGCAGGTCAACTCCCTGGTTGACTTCGGGATGAAGTGGACAGTATATCGCATCAGTCTTGACATCATATGTCATATTGGCGCAGATGCCGCACTCGCGTACGTCCTTGGTGCGGTTCATGAACTCTTTCATGGGCTTTCCTCTCTGCACATGAGAATTGAATTCTTTAGTATTTTTCTCTATGCCCTGGGCTACATGAAGTTTGCTCTTGAACTTATGGCCGCAGCATCCCATACAGCTTACCCATCCTAGCTGGCAAAGATTTGACTTTTCGTACATCATTTTTAGTGAACCATGCGATGAGGGGGTTGTCAAAAGCTTGAGTTTTTGACTCCATAATTCCGCTGGTAAGCATACCAGGGGAATTGTCGTATTTAATGTTTTCTCATATTTTCTCTAATCCATTTAAAAAGAACTCAAAGAACACTACTCATCATCAACAGTGAACAGCCGGGAGTCGTTCACCTTGAACAGTCCGAATCTTGCTCCTGCATCAAGCCATCCATGCGCATAATTGAGGGCAGCAAATGCAGTGACTTTATCCCCTTTCTCCAAAAAGTGCTTAGCATCATCATAATATCTCTGTGCCATGTCAAGTGCATCCTCTGCTTTCTCACGAAACTCTTCACTAAGCCCTTTCTCCCGCACCATTGCCAGTGCTTCTTTTGTCACAGAGAAATACTTGTCCAGTTTTTCATCAGTTACAATATCTGCCATATTATATTACCTTAGTTCTATGATGCCCTTTGATGATCTTATCAAATGATGATATTATCAAACGAACCTGCCTGTCTGCATCACATAAGACAGCAGGATGAATAGCAGAAGGAACGTGAATATAAAGAATACGAAAATGAAGCTCAATATCCGTATGAATAGCAGTTCAGCGCGTAACCCGAGGTATATCAGCATCCCTGCTATCAGGAATATGAATATCAGCAGCAGTAGCAGCTGGAACCAGTTGCCGTACAATAATGTTGTAGGGTAGAACAGGTAAAATACAAGGAAGAAGTATGTTGCAAGGCCAATAAGCAGGGTTATTATTACAGGGCTATACCTCTTGATGAATAGCCCTAATGTCCATTTCTGAGGATAGAACAGGTCTCTTGTCTCTTTTTCAACAGCGCTTACATATGCTGCCTCAATCGAGTCAGGTGTTGCAGCCGCAGGTTTTTTCTTTGGCTTTGCCTTTTTTGCCTTAGATCTGGAAACCTGTTTAGTGCTCTTCTTAGAAGTAGGCCTTGAACTGACTTTTTTGGCCCCTTTTACTTTCACTTTCCTCTTTTTTGTGGGCATAGGGCTTTAAAAGGAGTTTTAGTATTTAAAGGTTATCCTAATGCGCGCCAATAAGCATCCTGATGCCCCTCCTGATGCAGATTATCCTGAAATATGAAACAGACAATATTTTTAAGCACTGGGGGCTGATATGCTGGGAACTGATACATACATGAAAACATCCATGAAAAAAGCAACCATTGCAGAAGATATCGCTCATGACCTTCGGGCGCTAGGGAGCATCCCTTTCTATTTCATAGTCATCATACGCGCAGTCATAGGGCAGTACCTCCTGTTCCTGTGGCAATTGGTGATTGCAGCAGGAGGATTGCTTTTCCTATACCACACTTCGAAGGGCACTGATCTCAGGATAGCGAGCGCCATAGTCCTCTGTGTATTCACATCTTTATTTTATGTGGAGATATATTTCACAGTGTTCGCTTCAGCGATAGTGGTGATGATCATCATGGCTTCTGTATACATCAGGATCGATAAGAGAAAGATATTGAGAGGGATCATTTCAGGAGCGGGCTGCTCTTTGCTCGCATATCTTATCGCGCCATTGATATGAATGCTGGATCTGGAGCAATGGACATGGAACAGGAATCAGTCTTTCAGTTCCATATCAAAAGAGTCCCCTTCTGAAGATATAGATTCCTCACAGATTTCTATCCTGCTATCCAGCTTATTCTGCACAAGCCATCTGTCTGAAGGTATCATATCATCAGGGAGATTGTCAAGCGCAAACCACTTGATATCATCTTTCTCTTTTATTTCATTGAGCGGAGCCACTTTGGTGAACAGCATAATGAAAGCGTGCTTGACCTCTCCTGATTCTATGTTACGCTCGCTCACTACAGCATTGGTGGATTCTAATCTGGAATCGATGAATGTAAGTGATTTCACCACCCTTAGTGATGCCTGTTCTACAGTCTCACCCATCCTTATCCTTCCACCGGTAAGTGACCACTTCCCTGCATACGGCCGCTTGGATCTTTTCCAGAGGATAACTTTTCCATCTTTGACGCACGCGACAAGCACTACAGGCAGAGGGCTCTGCTTATCTTCTGATTCGACAAAGAAAGGGATGTATTTCTCTGCCTGCGGGGACAATGAATACAGATCGTCTTTCTTGACAAGCACCCCATCATCCATGAGTTTCTGTATGAAATAGGCAAGATCGTTTGACCTTATGCCTGTAGCTTTCTCTATCTCATTGAAACGCAATTCAGTCTTGTACAAGAACTGCTTGAATATATTGCTCCGTTTAGGATTCGCAAGTTTGTCTTTCAAGATATCCCCCATTACTCAAGATACCTTGAGGAATTGTTTATAAGATATTAAGGTTTCGTATGGATAGCATAAGCGGCAGTGATGATATTGAGGAAAGTCAAGGGGATTTTGCGACACTCATGCCCTACTCGGCTCATTGCATTCGCCTCCGTGCCGCCGCGAACGCTCTAGGACGTAATTTACTGGTTCGCCGAAGGCGTGCCTTATCTATTGATTATGCTCAAAAATTTCGAGAAATTTTTGGCATCCTAAAAATCAGTTATCTACTGATTTTTATGAGTTTTCATTAGTAGATAGCGTTCTATACTGGCGGCTACGGTCATGGTGACGCAAAATCAGTTTATGATAGTGATTGTGTATCTGCTGCTTTTGGCAAGGAAATTTAGGGTGATAATATGGAACAAGCTAGATTGCATTATATTGTTGCGACAGGAATAATAGTGAAAGACGGAAGATATCTGATAGCGAAGCGTTCAGAGAAGGAGAAGATGATGCCTGGTCTCTGGACAGTGCCGGGTGGCAAGCTTGAGATGAAGGATTACGTGGACCGCCCAAAGGATACTGACCAGCTCTGGTACAACGTGATTGAAGACCTGCTGAGGAGGGAAGTCGCTGAAGAGACAGGTGTTGAGTTTGAGAATATGCGCTACCTGACCAACATGGTCTATTTCAGGCCTGATGGGATTCCGACAGTGGTCTTCTCATTCTTTGCAGACCACAAATCAGGCGAAGTCACTCTCTCACCAGAGCTGACAGATCACGCATGGGTCACCTTGGAACAGGCAAAGGAATATCCGCTTATAGAAGGTATCTATGATGAACTGCTGATGCTCGACAGGCACCTTAACGGAAAGCCGCTGACTTCATGGAGAAAGATGGATTAAGAATTATTTTTTCTTCCTTTATTACCCATATCTCTTCTGAGAAAGTCTCCTTTATCAAGGAAGTTCTTCAGGAATATCTTATCGCCTTCTTCAAGTTTCCCTTCTATCTTTCCATAGCCAAGGACTTCCTGCTTCTTGCTTACGACAAGGACAAGGCCCTTATTCACATTCGCTTTCACGACTGATTTAGAGAAGACGTCCCTGCCGCAGATGAAGAGCCATTCTGCGTTATCGTCGACCATGATCCACTTATGTGTGGCTTGTCCGAGAAGATCAAGAAGGGGCAGGCTTGGGACAAACTTGTTCCCTTTATCCTCACCAAGAAAGATGCCTACATGCTGTGCCTCCCTGTTGAGGCTCTTATCGATCTGCTTACGTACAGCATCAAGCTCTGGTGAGACCTGATAATATCTCTTGCCGATCTTGACGGCATTCGCCAATGGCTGTTCAGTGAATTGCGATGTGAATTTATTGAGCATATTGGGCCTCAGTTCATCCTCACTACCTTTCCGCGCCTGACAAATCTGCCCCAGCCAAGGCCGCCAAGTATCATCGGTATCGATATGAATATCAGGAACAGTCCTACTGCAAACTTGAGGAACTTGAATATCAGTTCCTGGACAAGGTATGCTCCGACTATGAAGAATGCTAGTCCTGCGACGAACACCATCAATCCGCTCCCATAGAACACATTATGTCTTACCATGTTATTGCCACCTTCACCCCTAGCTCATCGAGCAGTTTCTTCTGGACATGTTCCCGCAGGGTATCCAGGTCTATCTTGGACAGAGTATGTTCTGATTTACCTATCTTGTCATGGAGTATCTTTATCTGATTATCGACATGCTCTATCTTATATTGCAGGTCGTTGAGATTTTCAAGTACACCGATGTTGCGCATCTCATCATCTATCTTCTTTATGATGCTTTTCGCATCCATATATCTGTCTCTTGCGCTGCGCAGCATAGCTGCATCCAGATCCCCTACTCTCTGTATTGCCTTGTCTGCATCCTTGACTTCGAGCGATCCACTCTCCATTGAAGAGCTCATCTTCTGGAGAATCCCCATTATCTTCAATGCTTCATCATCCACGAGCGCTGACATAGGATCTTCAAGGTATCTGCTGAAGAGTGGAGCATCTTCTACGACTACACGTTCATATCGTTTCATGGGTTTGCTTAACTGCGAAAATATGGAGCTTACCTCTTCATCTATCTGCTTGAGCACAGCCCATTGCGCTTCCCGCTCTTCATTCCTGCTCTTGAATCCCGCATAATCCTCTGTCTGTTTCAGCTCGTCTATCTTTCCCTGGAATTTCTGCTTCATCTGGTCAGAGTTTACAAGCTTTGTATTCAGCATCTCAAGCTCTGAATTCAGCTCTGAAAGGAGTCTCTGTTTCCCATATAGTTCAGCAGCTGCCTTACGCAGGTGATCGATCGCATCTACACCTACATTGCCATCTTCAAGTATCTCCTTGATCCTGCTTATGCAGTCCCCCATTGTCTTGATGCTGCGGTTTGCAGATGACATGTGGTTGGCAAAGAACTGGCTGAGTATGGCATGATTTCGTGCAGTGGATTTTGCAAGCTTCACTAGACTGTCTTCAAAATCACTGCAGAATGCTGCAGTCTCCTTGCAGTTAGGATCATCAGATATATTGAGCATATTGAGGAACTGCTTGTGCTGGCTGATGTAAGCGACCCTGTTGCCTACCATGAACTGCCTTTCCTTTTCAGGGATATCAGGATTGTGGAGCTCTGCTGAATGTAAAGTATCAAGGATTCCAAGCAATGTCTTCTTCTCATCAAAGAATCTGGAGAACTGATCCATTATCTCAGGCTTTATCTTATCATACTCAAGATTGGACCGGTCTTCAATCCAGCTTGAGAGTCCTGCCAGGTCTACTGCAGCCTCCTCCGGCTGCGCATCTTCTACTTCTTCTTCGGAACCAAAAATGCTTGATATCTTCTGAAACCAACCCATACAGCAAATACAGTCCAATATCTTTATAAAGATTATGGTGCATTAAAAAAGGAAGTACTGAAAATAGAATAAAACTAAATCGTGCCCTGCTCCGTTCTGCTACGCAGAACTCTCGCACCGCCGCCGCATGCAGGAGTTGGGCAAATATATTATTTCGCCGAAGGCGCACCTTATTTATTAATGATATTCAGTGAACATAAAGCATACTAACCACAAACGTTAAACGTTTGTGGTCATAAAAATCTAAGATTTTTAGGATCCTCAAAGCAGATATGCTTTGGGACACCAAAACGTTTGCGTTTTGAGCGTGCCAAACTGCAAAGCAGTTTGAGCATGCCAAAGCAGAATTGCTTTGTGCATTGGTTGTTACGGTCACGATTTAGTTTTTAATGGAAATATGGGAACTAAAAAACAACGTTATTCAAAGAAATCCTCAGATAACCTCAGGATAGCGAAAGCTCACATCGCTTCTCTTCTGGATAGAGCAAAATCAATCGCAAAAGACAATCATCCTCTTGCCAACCGTTATGTGACTCTTGCAAGGAAGATTGCGATGAAATTCCGAGTGCATATGGATTCTGATCAGAAACGACTTTTCTGTAAGCACTGCTACCGGTTCCTGATACCAGGCAAGAACCTTAGAGTGCGCGTCCACGAACACAGGATCATCTACTATTGTCTTGATTGTAAGAAGTTCTGGCGCAAGCCAGTGTCAAAAAGAAGAATAGATGAACAGAAAAAACAGTGAATAGATAGATTTTGACAGATACCTTCTATAGCATATAAAAAGCACACACGGATTTTCACAAAAAACCCATATCACCAGGAATAGTTGCAGTATGGTAAACTAACGCGTAATTATTACGGAAAGACATCGTAAAACCCACAGACAGCCTCTGAAGCCACATAACAAGATTAAAGGTTTTTCACTACCAAAAAGTTTATATATAGTTTTGTTTTTCAATAGTAGTTAAAGGAGGCTTATCTTATAATTAGGAATACATATCTCAAGGTGTCTTAAAGATGGCTACAAACGCAGAAAGCAGATTTTCTAAATCAAAGAACATAAGGGATCTGGATGATTCCCTAAAGCGCTCTTTCACGCACATCAAGGGTGACATGGGCACTATCAAAGAGAACCTACATCAGCAAGGAGTAAAGCTTGCTGAGGTCAAGCAGAACATCAAAGACCACAGGTCAGACTTCGTGACACTCGACAAGTTCAACATCCTGAAGATAAGGATAGGTGAGCTCAACGAGAACATGAAGAAAGTATGGGACATCGAGAAGAAACTCGAGGACCTTGACCGAAAATCTGTCTCTGCATCAGAGTTCGACAAGCAGTCTGTAGAGACCAACAACGAAGTCGCAAAGCTCAAGCAGGACTTTACAGGGCTGAGCGATTCTGCCACCACCACTGTCCAGACAAAAAACCTTGTCGACGACATCAACGATGAATTTGACAATATCAAGCAGAGCATAGAGCAGCTGCGTTCCATAAAAGATGCAATCACTAAAGAAGAGGTCGACAAGAAGGTCAACTCAGCCAAGAAGAAAGTCCTTGAAGTGAGGGATGAATTCGACAAGTTCAAGGCACAGCTCAAGACCAAGGCGAACATGAGCCAGGTCGAGGCGCTGATAAATGATATCAATTCAGAATTTGACAAGGTCAAGGAATCTTTAGCTAAAAGCAAAGAGTCTGAAGGCAATTTTGCTCTTGACGCTGATGTCAAGAACCAGATTGCGAAGCTCAGCAGGAGGATCGCAGTAGTATCACAGGAGGTTGCGATCGCAGTCGACACATTCTCAAAAGGTGTCGAGACTTCACTAAAAGACTTATCAAAGGCAAACGAGAAGAGCCACGACGCACTTTCACTCGAGACTGAACGTACCAGCGACAGGCTGACAAAGAAGCTGGTCGAGACAAAAGCGACACTCACAGGACAGATCGCAAGCATCAGGGATGATATGAAATCTCTCGTGTCAAAGAAACAGGCACAGAAGCTTGTTGATGACCTGAACAAGGAATTCGACGGCGTAAAGGACCACCTGGACAGCAATGTCAAGGATGTAGCGCTCCTGAAGAAGGATTCAGCGACCAGGAAAGAGCTGACAGAAGGACTGAATAAGATACAGGACACACTCAAAGAGATTTCTGAAGATGATATCGGCCAGAACTCAAAAGACATATCTTCCCTAAAGAAGAGCACAGCAACAAAGAAAGAGATACAGGCAGAGATGAATAAGTTACGGCTGGAGATCAGCAGCGTAGCAAAAGAGATGGCACTGCTAAGGAAAGAAGCAGCGACAAGGGATGAGACTGCCGAGGCATTCGATGATGTCGAAGAGAGGCTCAAAGAGAACGATCAGGCTCTCAAGATCAGGTTCGATGCACTTGCCAAGATGATGAGTGATGATTCTGATTCTGCCCAGAAGTCGGCGAGATCAAACTCACAGGATATAAGCACGATAGCAAAGACATTCAAGAAGACACTGAAAGGCTTCGTCAGGAGCAAAGCCCTTGATGACGAGATAGATGTCATCAATGATGAGTTCGAGAGGCTGCACAAGGAGATATCTACGATACAGGACAACATGCTTGAGCAGTCAGATCTGAAGAGCGTCAACAGCAGGCTCCAGAACCACGTATCTGACAGCAAGAAAGGTTTCGTCAATAAGAGCCAGTTCGAGAAGCTGTCAAGCGTTGTCGAAAGGCTCCAGGACCAGCTTGACATACAGGGCGAGCTCATAGTTGAGAAGCGCAAGGAGCTGCGTGCCTATGCAAAAGATCTAAAGACAGCAAAGAAAGCTGAGAAGAAGCTCTCAAAGTACGAATCATCCATCGCCCGTTCTGAAGCAAAAGCTGAGAAGCGTGCCCGAAAAGAAGCAGAAAAAGCAAAGAAGGCAAAAGAAAAAGCAAAGGCAGCAGGAACGACAAATAAGAAGTCTACAAAGAGCGACGCAGAACCTTTCAGGAAAAGCAAGTTCCTTTCAGCATTCCTGATAGCGATATCATTTGTCATATTGATAGCCGCAATAGTATTTTTCTTCAGCGGCATGACAGGACTGACAGATACCCTTGCGGTCGCTGCAGTGATCTGCTTTGTACTGGGAATAGTGACCAGGATTGTTGTTGGTTTCCAGCAGGAATGATTTAACAGGTAATCAGACGATAAAACGCCTGAAAACCCTTTTTTCTTTATTATTATCCCTTCTAGAACACCCATTTATAAACGAATAAAGCACCGAAAACCTTAAATATAACCTCTAAATCTATTGTCACTATTGAGTGAGTACTTATTAACAGGGCGATTGACAGATACTTACTCTAAGATGTTGAGGGTGACAGATACGAAAACAGACAATAGTGCAACTGATAACAGGATAATCACCAGAGCTTCTAAACAGACGATTGACCGTCTTGTAGAGCAGTGCACTAAAGCTCAGCAGATATGGCTCGAAGAAACAGAAAAAGCCATCCTGGAGAGCGGTCATGAAATGATGTATCTGAGGCTGACAGGAAAAGAGATGCCTTCTGTTGAAGTTGAAAGATACGCACCAGAAGAGCTGGCGCAGGAACAGGCACAAGAACAGAAGCAGGCACAGGAAAAGGTACGGCTCAACTTCATTCCTGAATCAGATATCCCTCAGAGATTCACTCTTCCAAATACTAAAGATATAGACGACCAGGAATCAGGTCGCATATACGAACAACGTGCCGCAGACTATGCTGCAGACATTCTTATCAATTATTTCGCAAGTTACGAGGATGCTTCACTTGATGCATACATAAAAGGTGCAGATATATTGAAAGAGGCATTCAAGAGAGATCCTGACTCACTCGGACTTCTTGAAAGCTGGATTGATGCAGGTAAGCTTAACCTTTCAAAAGATGATGCAAAAGGTCTTGAGAGAAGTTTCAACAAGACCTTGGACGAGATTGTTGAAGCGATGAGATCGCTTGATGAGAAAGAACCTATACCATTCTTCATGGATATCCTGTTTGATGATGGTGAAGACTACACTATAGTCCCTGAAGTCAGGCAGGTGAAGAGAGTTTACCTGGATGCACTGACCAAAGAGAATACAGGGATGACTCCACTGATAGTTGATGCTCCGGCAATACCAGAAAAGAAGCTGGGCAGTGAGTCTGTAGAATATCTGAGCGATATAGCAAGGCAGGCTTTGGATAAGGTAGTGTCATTAGTCATCGCACCAAACATGAAGACGATGGATCACCCTAAATTCAATGAATGCTTCATAGAACAGCCTGACAGGCAGGGAGCATATTGGCTTACAGAGCAGGGTGCAGAACTGCTTGAGGGTCTGATAACCCAGACCGCTTCGCAGGCCACCATAATAAGCCTGCATACAAGGTTGATGATTGCAGATAATTTTGATGGGTTCAGGCTCAGGATGCTCTACAAAGTCCTGCCTGACGACAAGATAATGATGCAGCCAGTGATAGAGTATCTCTGTCCGCAGCATAACAGAATCACTTTCAACATACCTAAGATGGATATAGATATTGAAGATGAAAATTCAATCGAAAAGTTAAGATCATTCTACCAGGACCGCATCGCACGTGACATTCTCACAAGGACAATCGCATACAACATGGATGCTACATCGCATCCTGCAATCGGGTCATATTTCACGACCAGCGAAAATAGGCAGCCAGCAATGACAGAGAAAGGCAGACAGATCTTCGGGGAACAGATAGACACGATGTCTGAAACATTGGCCCAGGAGATGATGGATCTTCCTGACAATGCCGCTGGCGGAAAATACATCTTAGAATACACGCTCAACAATAAAGGCATTGAACATGCCCACATCTCAAAGATCATCAGATGATGGAAATCAGATGATAAGAACAGATGATAAAAGACTAAAGAGCAGGAAAGCTCGATAAGACAAGGCGTAAAAGCCAAAAACTACACGACAAGGGTGAATATACCATGGAAGACGACGATTTGTTGTTTGAACTGAGGGACACGAACAAGCGTTCAAGGAGCAGCTTTGAGAGTGTCATAAACAGGAAAGAGATGTCTGGAGATGATCTGGACATGATGATGAACTACCTGAACTGAAATCATTTAGGCAAACACAGTTAGGCAAATATGGCATACAAGATAGGGATTCAAGATAGGGTGATTGATGTCTTTGAGCAGGCGCTCGACCATTCTATAACCACAGGTGTCGAACATTTCGGGCTCTGTCTCTTTGACAGGGATAACATGCGATTGGTCGATGCCATGCCTCATGGTTGTACGTATCATCAGAGTGATGATAAAGGCAAGGACTTTGTCAGGCCTGGAAAGCTTCTGATGCGACAGGTCAGCTATTTCAATAAAGGCATAGTCGGAAAGATAAATCTGATCGAACAGAAGAACAGAGAGATCAAAACATATTCATTCGACAGATCAGAAGGCAGCATTGTACTATACCACACACATCCTGATGAAGAACAGGACTTCTTCTCGAGCATCGGCGCTGCAGGCGATACAGATTTCAGCTTTGTAGAGCATGATCTGCCTCTTGACATTGTCATCTCGGCAAATGCGCGTTCAAGGAACATGCGACCACCTGTCTGTGTGACCATGAACAAGGATTACTTCCCGTTTGATCCTGAGCAGGGCTATGCAGGGATGTCTATGAAAGACCTGATGAAGCTCGACCGTAGGAAGAATGTCCACGAAGGGACTCATCCACTGCTTGCAGCACAGGAAAGCAGCAGGAAAGAGCATATGACAATCGATTTCATTGTTGAACAATAAATATCTGCTTCTGTGCCACCATGACCGTGGCCGCCTGTTAGCATGCCATCATATTTACAATTGATATCAATAGATATGGTACGCTACGCGAACTTCAACAATTCAACAAATCAGGCATGCGTGGCGGCGCGAGAGCTCAGCAAAGCTGAGCGGAGCAGGGCATGCGTGGCACAAACCAACAATAATTATTTAAACAACTCAACCTTATTTCTGACAATGAACTACGACCTAGAACTAGACAGGGCAGTCAAAGCGATAAATGAGAATGAAGCTAAACAGGTATGTATCCAGCTGCCGGATGGTCTCAAACCAAAGGCCGGCGAGATAGTTGAATATCTCGAGCAAAAAACCCCTGCAAAAGTCTTCATATGGTCTGGTTCCTGCTTTGGAGCATGCGATACACCCCTTCTACCTAAAGGATTCGACCTTCTCATCCAGTGGGGTCATAGCGCTTGGAAAAATTAGCACTTAAAAGGTCAGTACGCCCAATTCTACGAAACTTTTATAAATAGCCCAAAACTTCGCAAAACATGCATATTATAGCGGAATATGCCCCCATAGCTTAGCGGTTGGAGCGTGCGGCTGTTACAAAAGTTCAACTTTTGAAGAAACCGCAAGGTCGCCAGTTCAAATCTGGCTGGGGGCGCTATAAGAGCCCGTGGCTTAGCCTGGAAAACCTAGTTGTTTGGGCAACTAGAGCGCTCGACTGATACTTTTCGCGAAGTGCAGATGCGCACAAGCGAAGCGCGGAGATCGAGTGGTCCCGAGTTCGAATCTCGGCGGGCTCATCAGAGAAAGGAATTTCGCCGACAAAGTCGGCTAAATTCCTTTTATGATGCTCGAAAATGTCGATGAGCTTCAGAACGCTTGCGGTCTGAAGGCTTACAGCGCCGAAGGTGCTGAAAGAGTTGCGAGTCGGCATTTTCTTTGCATCACTTCTAATATGCACACAATCTCGATGAAGTCAGAACTATCCTTGTATCACACTAAACAGAATCAATATCTTCTACAATCAAATATTCCCAATATACAAAACAATCAGATTAGTCATCAGCGAAACTACCATGAAAAAGCTGAAATTGAGGAACACATCAGCAAGCAGTGTCTTCTTGCTCTTCTTCATCCTTCTCGCGACATAAAGGCTGCCAAGCGGAAGGCCATATATGAATATCATCGATGTTATAGTTATGAACAATTCTACACTCTTTGTCGAGAAGAAGAATGCTATCCCTAACAGGAAGTATGCTATCTGATTGATCGGTGATGTCAGGTGTGTATAATATAATGTTATGCTCATTACGACGCCGAGGAATATCAAGACGAACAGGTTGGCATTGTATGCATGTAGAAGGATGAGGATTATGAATACCAGCAGGGTGTTCATCAAGGCCTTGAAGTAGAGCTTTCCTGGAGCAAGCTCTTCAGGTGCTATGAATGCGAGCAATGCTCCGACATAGACTCCGAAAAAGACGAAGACTGTTGTCACGATGTAGCTGACCATGTAAGACAATCCAGTATCAAAAATCATCCATCCACCTCTTTATAGGGGTTTAAAAAGAACTGGTATTTAAAAAGTTTTTGATGTTTTGAACCGCCACAGCCCTTATCTGTCATATGTAACTCAAACTATTTAAACCACCCTCACTTATTGTTCTTCATGTCCGGGCCAAGGATTTCTGAGATAAAGCAGCCTTTTGCGAATGATACAGTCAATCTGGCGTTAGATACTATAGGGCTGAAAAAACAGGCATTGTTTTTCGTAGGCAGCAAAAGGGGTGCTGAGAAGTGTGCAGAGGACATCGCACTTAAGATTCAACACACTGATGCAACCCTTGAAAGCATCGCTGAATCGATAATCCATGCTATTGCAAAACCTACCAGGCAGTGTGAACGGCTGGCCAGATGTGTCAATAAAAGTATTGCCTTTCATCATTCAGGACTTACTGCAGGCCAGCGTGACATAATAGAGGATAATTTCAAGAGCGGCAAGATAAAGATAATCTGCTGCACGCCCACGTTGGCTGCAGGAGTTGACCTGCCTGCATTCCGTGCGGTCATCAGGGACCTCAAAAGATATTCATCGACAGGCTGGGGTGGGATGCAATACATACCAGTGCTGGAATACCTTCAGATGGCAGGCCGTGCAGGAAGACCGAAGTTTGATACTGTCGGTGAGACTATCTGCATAGCCGCAACTGAGCAGGAGAAAGAGAATATCCGGGAACGTTACATCAAAGGGGTTCCAGAGGACATCTACTCAAAGCTTGCTGTAGAACCGGTCCTGCGCACATACCTCCTTTCACTTATAGCTACTGATTTCGTGCGGTCAAGAAAAGAGATAGTGCAGTTCTTCGCAAAGACATTCTGGGCGCACCAGTTCAGGGACATGCCAAAATTAGAGTCGATCATAGACAAGGTGCTGGACCTTCTTGAACGTTATGAATTCATAACCATGAAGCAGAAGTCAGGAGATTTCATCAGTGCAGATGAACTAAAAGAAGAGAAAGAACATCTGATACGTCCGACAATGCTCGGGAGGAGGGTTGCCCAGCTATACATCGACCCGCTCACTGCGCACCACCTGATAAAACGTATCCGACGCTCGACAGAGCGGATGGTAAGTCCTTTCGGCATACTGCAGATGGTGTGCAATACTCTTGAGATGCGTCCGCTCCTGCGGGTGAAGACCAAGGAATTCGAGAAATTCAATGAGCAGTACGCAAAGTTCGAATCAGACATACTCCAGAAAGAGCCGAGCATCTATGAGGCAGAGTATGATGATTTTCTCGCTTCAGTCAAGACTGCTTTCTTCATGTATGACTGGATAGGTGAGAAAGATGAGGAGTTCCTCTACACTGAGTATGATATCCGTCCTGGTGAGACGAGGGTCAAGATCGACAAGGCAGACTGGCTCTTATACTCCTGTGAAGAGATTGCAAAGCTGATGAGTTTCCATGATGTACTCAAGCACATATCAAAAGTCCGTTTCCGTCTGCGCTATGGTGTGAAGGAAGAGCTGATCCCGTTGCTGAAGCTGAGTGGAATAGGAAGAGTCCGAGCAAGGAAATTACACAATTCAGGGATCAAGGACATAGGGTCAGTCAAGCGTGCTGATGTCACATCTCTTGCGCAGCTTGTCGGGAAAGCGACAGCATTAAGCATAAAGAAGCAGGTCGGTGAAGATATAGAGCAGGCAGTCGTCCCTGATGGGAAAAGAAAAGGTCAGTTGAGTCTCGGAAAGTACACCTGAACATGTGTGATGCGACTGGAAAATATTGCTTAAAAACTTTTTAAACCAACTTAATATCATCTCGTTTCAATCATTATATTCTACCACACTAAACATTATAAACAGACCTCTGATTGGTTGACTTGTTTAAGCTTATCTTTTCACGAGTGCAAAAAAGGTGGCAATTTGAAATCAGATGATCTGTCAATACATAGTCTGAAAGCGATTTCTCCGATAGACGGACGTCACCACATAATGACCAAGCCCTTGGGCGAATGGTTCTCTGAATACGCACTGTTCAAGTACAGGTCCCACGTCGAAGTAGAATATCTTATAGCATTGTCAGAGCTGGAAGGATTTGACGCAGTCCGCACATTCACAAAGGAAGAGAAAGATTACCTGAGATCGATCATAAAAGAATTCTCGTTAGAGGATGCAAAGATAATCCAGGACATAGACAGGTTCGGGTACAATGGTGCAGGACCTACAAACCATGATGTGAAGTCTGTTGAGTATTTCATCAAGATGAAGCTGAAAGGTTCTTCCCTGGAAGATGTCACGGAGATGGTGCATTTCGGCCTTACTTCTGAAGATATCAACAACATAGCATTCGACTGCATGATACATGGTGCGCTGCAGCAGCATTACATCCCTTCACTGGTAGAGCTGCTTGACCGGCTGGCAGAGCATGCGCAAAGAGAGAGAAATACTGCGATGCTCTCAAAGACTCATGGTCAGCCTGCAACACCTACGACATTCGGGAAGGAGATGGCGAATTATCTTGAACGCCTGAGGATAGAGCTCATCAATATGGCATCTATGCGCCTGCCTGCAAAACTCAATGGGGCTGTCGGCAACCATAATGCTCAGCACTTCGCAGCTCCTGAAGTGGACTGGATAGGATTTGCAGAGAGATTCACGACAAAGATGGGTTTCAGTCCTAATCTCATGACCACACAGATCGAGCCGCATGATGGTCTTGCAAGATTGTTCAACACATTCATAAGCATCAATAATATCCTGAGGGATCTTTCAGTGGATTTCTGGCTGTACATATCTGCAGGGTATATGGTACAACGCAAAGTTGCGCATGAAGTAGGATCATCGACGATGCCACACAAGATAAATCCCTGGAGGCTGGAAGTGGCAGAAGGCAGCACAGTTGAGGCAAATTTCAAGCTCATGGGTTTTGTCAACAAACTACAGTCATCACGGCTGCAGAGGGATTGTTCTGACCATGAGGCACAGCGCGCCATAGGTGTAGGGATATCACATTCTTACCTTGCTGTCATCCACCTGATTGAAGAGCTGCAGCGTCTCCAGGTAAACCCTGCCAGGATGATTGCAGAACTGAAAGATATGGGGATGATACTGACTGAAGCAGTACAGACCTTACTACGCAAAGAAGGACATGATAAGCCTTACGAGCTGATGAAAGAGCTCTCACGTGGGCAGCAGGTCACTGTAGCTGATCTTCACGCATTCATAAGCAGGCTCGACATAGACACAAGGACAAAAGAGAAGATTCTCGCGCTGCGGCCAGAGACATACATCGGCGTAGCACCACGGTTGGTCGATATCGCCCTTTGCAAGTGGAAAGAGTTCAAGAGCAAGTACAAGCCGCCAAGGCCCGAAGTGAAAAAGGTGATTCTTGACTGTAATGCATTGACTGCAGGGATTGCCACAGAGCTTCCAGCACTTGCATCCACACTCAGGCAGAGAGGATTAGAGCTGGTAGGTATAGACATACCTGAAAAAGCAAGAGCAGTATTCACCGGTTCGATAAACAGAGAGCAGCTGAGTTCAGAGAAGCATGCCATCTTCATAGGTGCTATGGACGAGCTGTTCAACAAGGCAAGGGATTCGGGTATGATCTGCGTGAATCTTGAGGATGTAAGCAGGAAGAAATCAGAATACAACATATTCAGGCTATCTGAAGTGACAGGGATACTTGACTCGCTTGAGTGAA
>JBDRET010000009.1:0-24399 GCA_043819495.1 Candidatus Woesearchaeota archaeon
AGCCACTGAGCTGAATTTTTGTCTCTTTCATTTTATTAGCTACAATGTAGCTAATTGATATAAATATTTATCGGTACTCCAGAATATAGAATATTACCTGACGAGAAACCAATCACTCACCGACCAAGCTTAATACATACCACATACATATTAAGATTTCGACACTACAGACCATAAATCAAACAAAGAACAACAAAAAACCTAAGAAATCACCCAAAATCTAACTTATTACGTACGGTGTGGGTCTTAATATATCCACCATATATCTGTTATATTCACTCAAATGTTTCTTCAGGTTCTTTTGAGAATAATCCTGTAAGCCAACCCCAGAATCTCTTGAATATGCCGGGCTTATCTTTTGTGTCATCAGCTGTTGTGCCTTCTGTCCCTACAGCATCTCCTGCATTCTCTGCTGAGATGTTAGTATTTGCTGCAGTGTCGGTATTGTCAATCACTTCCTTAAGATTGACTTTTGTCAATGTTTCGGTCATGACTTTCTCTTCATCCCTATCAAGTGCATTGAATGTCCTTGTTATCTTGAAACTATCTTCAGTATACGTATTAGGGACTTTGAGGATGTAGGAATACGCTACGCGTTCTTCACCTATCGCCATCTCTTCTATGTCTATGTATTGGTCTCCTACAATCGCCTTGAAACCCTGAGGGAAAGTATCTATCAGGGATATGAATGTCAACTTGTAAGGAGCTATGTTCTTTATGTTAAGTGTCACATTGAAACTTTTTGTACCGTTCACTTCAGGCTGTGGAGTGATTATTGGTGACATCTCTATGAGCTTCTCTTGTGCCAGTACTGTGACTTTCCCTGTCGCATTGTAGGGCATAGTCTTACCTGACCCGGTGATGTAACTGCCTTTTATGGTTATGAAATATGTCTTCTCTTCATCAGTTGCAGGAGCATTGATTATCTTATTGAAGGCGTAATGTTTATCTCCGGGTTTTAGCTCAAGGTTTCTCCAGCCTCGGGGTTCAAGGATGTCACTTGCCATGTCTATAGAGACGCCTGATATTGTGGCCTCTCCATTGTTGGTTATCTTTGCTTCAATCTCAAGCTCTGCTCCGCCTTTCACAGTATCATGTGAGAATGTGATCTCAGGTACTATGTCTGACACGCCGATGCCTATCTTGTATGTGGACTCCTCTTCAAGCCGCTGTGTGCCAAATCTTATCTCTGCATTGACCAGCAGGGTTCCTTGCAATGGTTGTGATGACTTGAACTTGAATGAGAGTGTCTTAGAAGCTCCTGTGAGTATTGTTCCTGTATAACTCACTGTGTCTCCGCTTATCTCAAGGCCCATATCTCTCTTTGAGACCACCACTCCTTTTGGAACATTCATCTTGAGGCTTGTTATGCTCAATTCCTGTGATGCGGTGTTGTTTATCGTTATGGTGTATCCTATCTCTTCACCCAGACCTACTGATTTTGCTGACAAGTTCTCTATTATAGTGTAGGGCTTGTTGACTTCGAACGTCACCTCATTTGAGTAGACGTTATTCATCTTTCCATCAAATAAGTATGCGGCTTTCGCTTTTGATTTATACGTCATGAAATCTGAGAACTTTATCTGATATGTGACGATCTGTGAACTTCCAGGATTCAGGCTGCCAGTCCAGAATATCCCATTAGTGCCGGGGTTGTAATTCGGTCCAGTCACCTTGACACCTGATGGGAATTTATCCTCATAGTTTATGCTGGATGCCCGCTCATTCCCATCGTTGGTGATTGTTGCAGTCATAGAGACTGATTCGTCGATGTCAGGCTCGTCCTGTGAGACTGTCCTCTTGACGCTAAGATCAGGACCTGCTTTGAATACCCGCAGCTGCATGATGCTTGCAGGATCACTTGTGTCTTCATCTATGCCCACTTCTACTGAATCAAGGCAGTATTCATACTTATTCAGCGTCTGACAATCTTCTTTGGCGACAAGTATCCGTTCCTCACCTGCAAGTATGGATACTTTTCCTGCAGAAGGATAATACCTTGCTATATGTGTTATACTGTCGACTGTGAACGGGATGTTATCTTTGACCTCTCCCTCAAATATCACTCCTGCGTATGCTATGTTCAGCATCAGAATAAGGACCAGTGTATACTGGGTAAGCAGTTTTAGTATCTTATGATGTGCAGCAGACATCTTGACCTCTTTTTCAGTGATGTATTGGGTACTGTTGTTTATAATATTTGTGATTGATGTATGATCGTGAACTGTCTGTTTCAGGTACGATATTCAGTCAGTCACTCTTCCTGTCTCTCTATGTGGAAGCAGCTCACTTCGATCCGTTCTATCTTTTTCTTGTGCTGCTTCATCGTCTGTTTCAAGGGGAACGCGAAGTTGAACTTCTCTTTTATCATGAATCCATTGTCCTTGCAGAGCTTGACTATGAATCCTGCTGTCGCGGTCTTGTGGAAAGAGTATATATTATCGGTAATGCGCATCGCATGCTCAAGGAACTTCTTGTCTGCGTGTATCTCTTGCGTCCCGAATGGAGGGTTTTGGATCACCATATCAACTTCCTCTGTAAACTCGGATACATCTGAGTTGATGATATCGAATCCTTCATGCAGGTCCATCATCTCAAGGTTAGATCTCAATATCTCAAGTGCTCTCTTATCTTTGTCTACAAAGAATACATTTCCTGCACCCATGATGAGGGTACCTATGCCCAATATTCCTGTACCGCAACCTAAGTCTGCAATGATAGCATCTTCCAGTTCGCCTGCCATATACGCGGCCCATATCATGTCGGCTGCAATCTCAGAATCTGTCGTGTACTGCTCAAGGTCAGGTCTTGGAGATGTGAATACCTTGAGCTTTGAGAGCGCTATTGCCAGCTGTGATTTTGACCGGGGTGTCTTTACTGGTTTCATGTTATCTTCTGTTCCTTTCTTGTCATATACATGACAATCCCATCAGTATTCTTTAGTGGTTTAAATGTCTGGTGGAATTGTGAGGTCAAGAACCACATAATTTAGGGTTTGACCTATCTGTTTTTGACCTGTGGTTCTTGACAATCTTGTGCTTTTAGGCTCTGTGTAGTTATAATTCGATAAACGGAAACTTCGGAAGTGGGGGAAAAATCGGAACATTTAAATAACTCTTATGTTTTGATGCCTGTAAACCGCTTAAATGCGGCAGAGGAAGACATACGATACGACGACACGTGATAACAACGTCAAAAGGCTCTGTGAGATATAGTCTTTTGACAATATAAAATTATATAAACAAAACTGACAACGATGATATGTAGGGGGTGACAGTGTGCTGTTCAAATCTAGAAAGAAAAATAATATTCCCGATTGCGACCTGAATGTCATCCAGACAACATTATCTTCTTTTAAGGATGAGCTTGAGGATCATTTCAACACCCTGAATGACAATACTACTGAGATAGATATCCAGAATAATTTCATCTGCGAGATAGACAACAGGATAACCAAGATGGAAGAGAAAGTGGATTCTCTGCATTTCCTGCTCAAACAGCTTGTCACAAGATCGAGCCTTGCAGTAGACCTATCAAAGGATGAGCAGAGAGTGTTCCTGATATTATATACTCACGATAAGTTCATGCGATCAGATGCAGTGTCCCAGAGATCCCTGCTGAGCAATGGAGTCACAGAAGAGGTCCTGATAGCGATGATGGACAAAGGGATACCTATTGATCGTGAGATCATCGATGGGACATCATATTTCAGGATGAACAGTGAGTTCAAACTGAAGCAGGCAAAAGAGCACGTGATAAAGATCGATGTCGATGTCACAAGCCAATATCAGAATGCGTTGCTTGAGAAGTTTTTTACTGAGTGATATTCATCATTGTTATGTTTAGTGATGCTTCCTACATACTCAGAATCAGAGATTCTGGCATGTATTAAGTGTTTTGATGATAGAAAAAGTGTGTGACGCTTCCTACATACTCAGAACCTTCGGTTCTGGTCGTAGGAAGTATTTTATCAATAGAAAAAACATATGTAATACTTCCTACATGTCTAACCTCGTCGCATGTGCGGCAACGTGCATGCGATTCCACCCCCTTAATTTTTTTCTGGACAATCGACCATCATTTCTTATCCGCAAGATCAAGGTGGGTACGTTCGACTTCGATGAGTGCACTGAAGACTTCTTTGACCCGGAGGTCTGTCGCTTCTGCCAGAAATTTGGTGTACTTCTCTATCGCCCGCTGTTCTCTGTCATGAGATTCCTGCACAAGAGCAGCGTCATCTTTAGGACAGCCTGTAATGTCATGGTCGATGATAGGATTTTGCGCTCCCACTATTTTTGCGAGCGCTGCTGCATGTTCTGCTTCAACCTTCCCGAGTGCCTTGAACCTTGCCTGCAGCTCGATGTCCTTTGCATTCCTTGATGCGCAGAAATAGAACTGTGCATTATCCACCTCAAGCTTTATCGCTTCGAATACATCATCCCGTGATGCGTCAGTCAGCTTGCCGACTTTCGGTTCCTTGTAATCCTTAGCCAGGAGCATGTGTATTGCAGTCGCTCCGCAGAAGGGGCAGTGTGTAGGTTTACCTTCACCTATGTAAGAATCTCCGCATATGTTGCATCGCCAGGTACGTACAGTCATGTCATCACCTCATATGCGGGTTGTTGATGGTTCACTCTTTATTAAATGTTTTACATTCACACAGATTGTTCTGGAACTCATATATGAAGATACATAAAAGCAGATGCAGAACAGACGTAGGAGTGGCGGTTTTTTTTTTGCAGCATCGCGCTGCTATTATTCTTACCGGCAAGATTGGATTCTTCAATTAGGTATGCAGTAGCATCATCGGATATTGCAGGATAAGATGCCGGTTTTTGATTATCTTGTTGACAGACGCAGGAGCGGCGGTGCTGCTGTTTTTGTTCTGCAGGGCTTATGATACTATATGTATTAAAAGCAAATACTGTGTTGTTTAGTGCCCCGCCTCACGATAGTTTTTTAAACCCCCTCTATCTCTTTTCCTGCGTGATAATATGGCAGAGAACAGGAAATTCCTAACGATACAGCAAGCGATGGACCAGGGCAGTGGAGAAGTATCACTGCATGGCTGGGTATACAGAGAACGCGGTTCGAACAAACTCAAGTTTGTCGTACTACGTGATTCTACAAATACGATACAATGCGTCATAGACAAGGGCGTTGTCGGTGATGATAATTTCGCACAGGCAGATAAGCTCCAGGTAGAGGCTTCGCTGGAGATACACGGAGAGATAAAGAAGGAAGAGAGGGCGCCTACCGGTTATGAAGTGCATGTCAAGGAATTTACAGTCATAGGCCTGAGCGACAAGTTCCCTGTGAAGGCAGGACAGGACCGAGAGTTCCTTGACGACAACAGGCACCTGTGGCTACGCAGCAGGAAGATGACTGCGATACTCAAGATAAGGAGCACTGTCTTCGGGGCGATACATGAGTACCTGCGCGGAGAAGGGTTCTATGAATACCATTCCCCCATATTCCAGTCAGTGCAGTGCGAAGGAGGATCGACACTCTTCGCTGTGGACTACTTCAAGAATAAAGGAGTATTCCTGGCCCAGACATGGCAGCTATACGCAGAGCCTGCAATATTCTCACTCGAGAAGATATACACTGTAGCGCCTTCTTTCAGGGCAGAGAAATCAAAGACCTCGCGCCATCTGACAGAATATTGGCATGCAGAGATGGAGGCCGCATGGGCTGATTTCAAGGATATCCAAGACTGGGGTGAAGGGCTCATCAAGCACGTCGTCGCCCGTGTTCTCGAGAAGAACCGGGAGGACCTGAAGACACTTGAACGCGATCCTAAGAAGCTTGAGCCTACTGTCTCGAAGCCTTTCACGCGTATGACATATGATGATGCTGTAAAGCTGCTCAACGAGAAGTTCGGCATGGGCATAGAGTGGGGCAAGGACCTTCGGACGATAGAGGAGGACAAGCTCAGCTCGCTATATGACACTCCTGTGATCGTGACGCATTACCCGAAGATAGTCAAGGCATTCTATATGAAGGAGAGCCCTGATAACCCTGAGACTGTCCACGGCGTAGACTTCATCGCGCCGGAAGGATATGGCGAGATAATCGGCGGCAGCGAGAGGGAGTCAGACCTCGAGAAGCTTGAGCAGAGGCTCAAGGAGATGGGTGAGGATGTCTCACAATATACTTTCTATCTTGATACCCGCAGGTATGGCTCGGTGCCTCACGGCGGATTCGGTTTCGGAGTCGAGAGAGTCATATCATGGATATGCGGACTCGACACCATAAAGGACGCGATACCGTTCCCGAGGACTATGCTGAGATGGAAGCCTTGACGCATTAATTTCTGGTCTTCTTATCATTTAACCAGCTTTTAAACCGCAGAAATAAACTCTTCTGATATTCTTATTATCTCTTCGGCTTCGTCATTGTTTTTTCCATGAAACAATTGTTACATACATGAAACAAAGTTTCGGTCCACATTATTGGCTGGATGAAGTACTTTGTGGACATAATAATTTCAGAATTTGTATTTGTTTAGCTTCTACCCTGGCAGCACCACGCTGCTAAGCCGCTTTGCCGGCAAGGACTCGCTTATTTCAGCATAAGAGCCTGACGGTTCACTGACCACCACTGGACAAGTGGCCGGTATCAGCTTCTATAACTAACCGACGCTGGAGCGGTGGCGCTGCCAGAAATAGCTAAACAAATACACAGAATTCAATTAAACTCAGACCATCTCTCGAAACCAGGAACGCTACCGCTTTTTGAGGAGAAAGCAATAATATTCCCTGAAAGGTCTATTTAGGACGAAATATGAATAATATCTTCATAAACCCTCCCAAATAGAAACATTTAAATACGAGAAAGGCATATGTTCTGATATGGTCACGAAATATGATATTTTTCTGTATCTTGGAGATAAGGATACAGAGGTCAAGACGCATGAAATCATGAAATATTTCAAGAAAAGGCCTTACGAGTATTCCAATGTCTATCGTCTTCTTTCAAATCTTGTAAAAGCCAAATTGGCAGCCAAAACAAAACAGGGTTTTCAGGTAAAATTATCTGGAAGATCCCAGCTTCTCTATAAACTTATAACATACTGTGTATCTCATGGTATAAATTATAATTACCTGGTAGACAGATGTTTTGCTGAATTTATAGGCAAGACTTTGATCAAGATTGAATTCACTGCAAAAGACTTTGATATTGATCCCAAGACATTCAAGAAATATACTGATATCTTATTCAGGTATGGACTCATTGTCAAGGTGTCACAGAAGCCATTTAAGGCGAGAATCTATTGTAATCCTCTTTTTAGTAATCTGCTTCAGTATTTTGGTCTGCCTGTCCTTGTGAAGAAAGAGAAAAAAACTGATCTTCTGAGGCCCATAAAAGCAGAGTTGCAAAAGTTCAACAGGAATGTATCTAAGAATGAGCGGGCTTTCCGTAGGATCATTGAGGAATATGAGCTACGATTCATTCATTCCAGCTTATCGTTGGAAGGCAATCCTATAACACTTCCGGATACCATCAAGATCCTGAAAGATAAGATTATACCGAAAGACATCAAAGCAGCGGATGTCGAGGAGATCCAGAATTATCAAATTGCCTTGAAATCTATGATGGGTGATGCGGTACGGGGCAATATGCTCTCTAAAGAGAAGATCCTAAATTTCCATTTCCTGGCAATGCGGCATAAGCCTGAGATTGCTGGAAAAATAAGAGAAATTCCTGTGCGTATCAAGGGCAACCCTAATTTTAAAATCGCGTCCGAAAATAAGATTGAGAAATTATTTGCAGGACTCGTGGAAGAATATGACTCTTTTGTATCCAAAAAGAGGGATGTTAAGGATGTTCTGGATTTCGCAGCTTACTTCCATAATCAATTTCAGTTTATCCATCCATTTGTAGATGGCAACAGCAGGATAACCAGACTAGTAACATTCCATCTGCTTCAATATTTCAAGATCCCGATCTTAGACATCCCGCTCGGCCTTCTCGACCAATATTTAAGCAATACAAAAGCCTATAAAAGACGGGATGATGCGGCACTCCAAAAAACATTACAGCATATCGTCCTTTATAATCTCAAATCCATAAATGAGAAGTTATTACGAACAGAGTAATACTCAAAAAATCAGTAGTTCAAGCAAACTCTGCCCAGCTCTCAAAACCAGGCACGCCATCCATGCGGATCATAGTCTTATCTTCCTCTTTCTTGACGTGGATTACTGCGTCCATCAGGTGCTCTATCGTGACAATGACCTTCTCGTCATGCATGCCCTCTTCCATGGTCAGCAGGATAGAGCCACCTGCCTTCTTTATCTTGGCGATGATGACCTGGAGGAACCTGCCGACCATCTGAGGATTAGAATACATCAGGACTGTGGAGAGCGAGTTGAAGATCACTTTGTGGGAGGGGTTCTTCCTTATGAACTCCCGCTCTATATCTGAGAGAGCTATGCTGATTTCGTTGAGTGCCAATGGGCCTGAGACCCGTCGGATTGAGTCGGTGTCTTTGGCAGTCTCATCAGTCTGATGGGTGTAGCAGTCGATATACTTCAGGATGCCTTCTGTCTCATGCTTTGTGACGAAGATCTTGCTCTTTATCATGTCCTTCTTCATCTCTTCAGGAGACTTGTCGGTTGATATGAAAAGGAGCGGTTCTTTGTTAGTGAGGGATTCCTGTATGTAGCTGTAGATGACATTCTTCTTCCCTGCGAGAGGTGGGCCTATGAGGAGGGAAGCGGAGTTGGTCGGGATCTTGGTGAGGAAAGTCATTTTTTTTGTCTCTCAACTTCCCTTGTGCCCAGCTTTTTCGCTTTCTTTATGCTCACTCCTATCGATTTCGGCAGTATATTCTTAATACGTGGATTCTTATCTACAAGCTCCTGGATATTGCCCCTGACAATTATTGTCGCGAGGTTCCCGAACTTCCCTTTGAACGTATTGAGAAGTGAGTTCAATAGGTCATTCCGGTCTTTTAGGCCAAGGCGCATTTCATCAAAGCTTTTTGCAAGCTCTCCTATCTCATCTTTTGATACTGATTCACATTTTTCATCAAGATCCCCTTGTTTGATTCTTTTTGCACTTTCTGTCAGTTTTTGGATGGGTCTTGAAATAGAACTTGCGATATATAATCCCAAAATAATTGATGTGAGAACTGCTGTTATGATGGCAATCAATAGTGTTGAATATGTGTTCTTGAGTACTGATTGACTCTCTGAACTTAGGGTATTAATCATCTCTTCTTCCTGTTTTTCCAGTCTATCAATTAATTCCTGCAATCTTCCGATTTCGAGCAGTTCTTTCGATTCAATGTCCCTTTGATCAATGACAATTCTCCCTATGCTCGGGGCTATGAATCCGTATGAGCCAATATCCTGCAATAACCGACTTTTATTCTCTTGTGGTAAGTCAAATTTTTCAACTCTATCTTTGAGTTTTTCAATGCTTTCTAACCACTTATCTACGTGCTCTTGATCCTTGTATTGGAATATCGCTTCTTTGCTGTAGTATTCCATGAGTGCGAGGTCCTCCCTTAATTCCACATCTCTTAATACGGTCAATGATTCCCTTGTTTTATATCGCAGATCTTTTTCTAAGGCATACTTTTCGCTGAACTCCTTGTTTTGTATGAGTTTTTCTTTATGGGTTGCAAGTATTCCATTGGATATTTTAGTAAATTCATCAATGTTATCATGAAAACCAACTTTATCCATCAAATCTTCAATGTTCTTTACGTGTTTTTTTTCATGTAATATGTCAAACTCTATTCTTATGTCCTCAATCTTTGATTTTATATTGTTGTGATCATCTAAAGTTTCGGTTTCAACCAGCCGTAATACCTGTATTAATGAGCTATCCAGTAAATCTGTAAGTTCTATAATCTCTGTTGTGATATGATTATTCTCCTGGATGCTATTGACAGAAGTTATGCCAAAATAACCGACAAATCCGAGTAACAGGGATAAGACAAAAAAACCAGCAATTAATTTTGCGCTAATTTTCATTGTATGATCTCCTCAGCGTCATCCAACACATATTGCGGGATGGTTATGCCTATCTCTGCCGCGGTTTTTGCATTAATCATCAGGTAATCCTCGGCAGGTGATTCTGTCAACAAGGACGATGGCATAGCTCCACCCAATATCAGCGCGGCCTGTCTTCCTGAAATTTTGCCAATGACATAAAAATCAGCAACATCGCCCATCAGGGCGCCTTTTACTACACTTATTTCAAGGCAGGCAAAATTAGGTTTTTTATGTTCTTTACTGATTTCTATGACCACCTCTTGTCCGCCAACGTTGATGAGAGTATCACAGGCTAAAAACAATGAATCTACATTTTCAATGCTATCCTCAAGTTGTGTACGCAGATCATTCAAATCAACGGCAGCTATATCAACCAATTCTATGCCTTTAGAAGTTAGTAATTCCTTCATTTGGTTATATTGATTAACGGAATTCGGCTCATCTTTTCGATGAACAAATGCTAATGTCTTGGTAGATGCATATACTTTCTCGAATTGGTCGTATTGCCTTTGGACGTTGAGAAAGTTCCGCGTTCCCACCAAGTTATTGCCAGAACTTTCCAATGCTTCTATGACTCCTGACTCTACAGGGTAGGTAACGATTGAAAACACGATGGGAATCGTCTGAGTTACATTTTTAGCAACTAATGTTCCCGGGGTGGTTTGAGAGTAGATCAGATCAACTCTCGCTTCAACGAACGATTCTATGATCTGACGCTGAGTTCTTAAATCACTTTCAGGGTTCTTAGTGATAAATTTTATATTTTTCCCTTCGACAAAGCCCTGTTCTGCAAGACTATCTTTAAAACCATCCAGATTATCTCCATAGTTAGACTCAGAATTCCAACGAGCTATCCCTATGGTCAGGATCTTCTCTTCGGTCCCGGTCTGACTCGGTTTGCACCCTGAGATGAGTAAAGCGCCGATCAATATGAGCATAAAAGTGATGTCCTTTTTCATCCTATCTCACCTCTTTCATGATATTATCTGCAGTCCGTCTCATCTCTATCAATATCAGTCCCAGCTTGGCTTTCGGTTGGACTATGCATGCTAGTATCGCGTCTTTTCCCGCGCCTGTCGTGATGAGCTTCATACTATTCGATTCCACTATCACCCTTTCCGGTGAATCTCCTTTCAGCTCCTGTATGGCTGTCTCGGCCGCCCCGGTCATCGTAGCTGACATGGCGGCGAACGTATCGCCGTCTGTTTCTGAATTCAGTTCAGAGGCTATCATGAGCCCATCCCTCGTTATCACTGCCGCTCCTTCAATGTCCCCGGTCTGCTTCAGCTTCTGCAGGATATGTTCGAGTCTCGCTTTTTTTGTTTCTGGCATTTTTCTATACCTATACTATTCACTAGATCCATTATTTCATGGATGTGCTCCATTATCTCCTCTTCATCTTTTTCCGGCATTGAAGCGCATCTGCTCCTCAACAATGCCATCACTTTCGGGAAGCTTTCCTTCCTAGGGTTCGAGAAGTCCTCATTCGCCCGCTCAAATGCCTTCTTGACCTCTGCTTTCAGCTGTCTTTCGATGTCTTTGTCAGGGATCCTCTTCCCTTTCTTTTTAGCCTGTTCTTTGATCATCCTTCTGTTTGTATTGACGAAGCATTCTACCAGCTTATCCCTTACATATATCGGTGTTATTTCCGGCATTTTATATCCTCTTTTTCGGTCGGGGCATTAATACAGTAAACAGCACCATAACGAAAAGCATCATGCAGAGGTCATACATCATTTCAGTAACTTCGTGTAGCGTGTGAAATAGGGGGTGGCTGTATAATGCGGCCACGTTTCCGACGGCGAAGGCAATAGCGCCGAATGCCGCAATGTAAAATGCGAATCTAAAACGCTTATAATTCAGGAAAATCAAGGATTTTATCTTTTCCGGTTTTTCTTTCCTTAAGATGTTCACGATAAACAAGAAAAACAGCATTGCTAAAGTGCCGGTTGCATGGTATGCCATCATCATATTTAGCTCCATCAGATAATCACCTCGAATAGCCTTTCAAGCACCTTTCTGACATCCTCTTCTTTCAGTTTGCAAGGCTCATCCTTCTTCACGCTATTCAGGTCTTCAGCACTCACAGGCACGATCGGGACATCTTCAGGCAGATTCATCCTCTTCTTGATGTCTTTCGGACTCAATGCGCCTTTCAAGTCCGCTTTATTTGCCACTATGACAGCAGGCAGGCCTTCTGTCTTTGTCAGCTCAAGCATATCCTTCGCTCTCGTAAAGCCTTTCGGGTCTGTAGAGTCTACTACAACGATGACTCCCAGAGCCTCCCCTCCCAGCATCTCCATGAGCGGGTCAAACCTCTCCTGGCCAGGAGTCCCGAACAGGTCCATTGAGAAACCCTTGAAATCCACATGACCGTGGTCCAGGGCAATGGTCGTTCCCAGCCTGTCCACAGAGACTGCCTTTGTGGATGCTGAATGGATGAAACTTGTCTTGCCTGCGTTGAACGGTCCTGTCACGAGAATCTTAGGTATGAATACTTTCACACCTCCAGGACTGATTATCTTGTACGGCACTTCCAGTCTTTCTGTCGGTTTCATCCATGAAGCCTTATCGACAGTGAAGTATGAACGCAATATGACCTTCTGTTCGATGGCCTTCAGCCTTATAACACAGTCGAAAGCATTCTCGATGCTCTTGATCGTCGATATCTTATACGGCCACTGTGTGAACAGGCATATGAGTGTGGTCTTGCTCTCTTTCAGTGTTGAACCGAGCTCTTCAATGAATGATACAACATCATCTTCCTTGTCGGTTATGTCTATGAGTGACGAGAGCGAATCCAGCAGGAATATCCGCGGGCCAGATGTCTTCTTCAGTATCTTGGAGATCATCCTATTCATCCCCTTGAGGTCTGTCGGTTTCTGGATGTAGTTCGCCTCTTCGGATCCTATCGACATCAGGCCAGAATACGCATCTATGAACGTGCACTTGCCTGTCTTCTCGAACTGCGTGACATCCCAATCGTACTTGTTCAGGACTGCCTTGACTATTGATGGTCTCTTATTGTTGACCATGTAGATGCCTGAACCCTTGCCCTCAAGGTGCGTATAGAAGCACTGATGTGCGAACTGGATGTCTTCGACACCCGGCGTAGCCATTATGATCGCGCTACTGCCCTGCCTGATGCCTCCATCCAGCATCTTGTCCAATATCTCTATTCCTGTGCTTATCCTCATGGTGCAGAGCGGTTGTCCTGCGCGTTAAATACATTTTTAGTGCACTAGAATGAGATAATGATGTTCTCTAGCCGCTGGCAACTGCATCATTTCGTGTGCTGATCAAGTCATACTTTTTTCTGTTGCTCTTTGCCGATCTCTTCTTTCAGTTCCCAAATCCTTGTGTTCAATTCCGCAAGCTCGTTGGCTATGGCTATCAGAACCTGCAAGTTCCTGTCATCTGGATCATCCGCATTGCCTTCAAAGTCTGATCCGTCATATTTTTCTTTCATAGTTGTGTTTCAGGCTTATTGCTCAATAACTATTGAGTATCCGTATTTAAAGGTTACCAATTAATAGCTATTGAGTTTGAGACTGTGATACAGATGGCAGAATACAAGATGAGGGAACCCTTATTGTTCAGGAAGCTGACGCAGTACCAGAAGCACAGGTACAAGCTCGCTTCAGCGATACTCCTGGATAGGTTCATGCGCAGCGATTGGACAGATGCGCAGGCCTGCCTGCTATCCATCTTCATCTGGTATCATGAGGTTGAAAGCAAGAACAGGCTCAAGTTCAGCGAAGAGATACGGCTGAACGCCTTTGTAGGGAGTCATAACTATACCCTGCTCTCCCCTCTGGTCAAGTCAGGCATCATTGACCAGGAATATGGACAGGGGTATTACAGCCTGTCCAAGAAAGCGATGGTCCTGCAGGACAAGGTCATTGTCTTCCTGAAGAAGATCGATCAGGCGTGAGCTATTCTTCCTTCATCTCCTTGTATATCGATTCGAACAGTTCTTTCTTCAGCAATCCTTTCTTTTCTCTGAGTACTTCTTTCATCCTGTCAATGATATCATGTTCATCCGTCTCAAGCAGTCTTTTCAATTCTCCTAATACTTGCGTCTCGTAATCTTCGAATGCCTTGGTGACAGCCTCTTCTTTTTTCTTCTCTTCGGCCATTTTTACTCGACCTCGGCTTTCTTCACCCGGGTAATTGTCTTAGGCATCTGTGCCCGTGTCATGTTCTCCATGAACTCTGTGAATGATTTGCTGAGCACCCATATCCCCATGTCTCTTCCTCTCATCAGGTTATCGTCGTCAGGTATCGGCTCCACGATGATAGACTCTTCATTGTCTATCGATATCATATTGTTCGTGATGGGTATCTTAGTATTGCAGATGTCGCAGAAGTGGAGGAGATCACAGTCCTCTGTGTTGTCCTTGGTCATCTTTGACATTATCCTTATGTCAACCCCTCGCTCCTGGGCCTCCTTCAGCAGGTTCTTATGGAACGCGGTGCGCTTGAGACCGTTCTCTGAAGTGAGGATGCAGATGCTCTTCTTCGCTTTCTTTATGAGTGTCTCCATCTTCTTGTTGATGTTTGCCCTTCCGTTTACGATCCAGAACACCCCTTTCGGCTCGTTGAACTGCTTGCTCTGCATGTATAACGGGAGCAGCTCACTCTCGAACACCTTCTCCAGGTTGTCGAACTTCGCCATCTCCTTATTCCTGACATTGTTCAGTATGTCTTCTGGAGAGAGCGCCTTGCACTTCATCGGTTTTGTCGGCAGTGTCATAGAGAACCCTTTGGTGCAGAGAGAAGTTATTATCTCGTATACCTTTCCGTAAGGTATGCCTGTGATGTCACTCACGTTCTTGGCTGTCGAGACACCTTCCTCGACCAATGTGAGATATACTTTAGCCTCGTAATTATTCAGCCCTAACTCAAGTAAATGATTTGTTACCTCTTTTGTCGATAACATACTTTCACCCCCGTGATGGAGGGGGTATTTGCTGGGTGATTATCTATCTTTTTTGTATCGTTGTCCAAGGTAACATCATTACCTATTGCGGGTGTATAAATAATGTATTTTTTGATAAAATGTTGCCGATATGATTGTTATTTTGCACAAAAACTGCGCATTTTGATAATGTTTTGATTGTTTCCTGCGTTGTTCTTGTCAAAATGATGGGAAGTTATTTATATTTCGGAAACTTACGTAATATGTTCTACGCTGTTTTTGGGAGGATAATATGCTAATTAAACATTCACAAATAATATGCAATACTGCACAGGCAATCATCCTAGTTCTTGACAAAAAAGGGAAGATAGTCGACTTTAACCCTTACATGGAAGAGCTATCAGGATATATACTGGAAGAGGAGGGGCGGATGTGACTGAGAGGAAGGAAGCAGAGGAAGCTCTGAAAGTAAGTGAAGAGAAATTGAGGAATGTGCTTGAGTTTTCTCCAAATGCTATCACTGTCACGGATATGGAAGGGAACGTGATCGAATGCAATGAGCAGACTGCGAAATTGCATGGGTTCCCTTCAAAAGATGCGGTTATTGGGAAATCTGCTTTTTCTTTTATCGCGAAGGAAGACCAGGACAGGGCGATTCAGAATATGAAGCATGCGCTTGAGCATGGGTCTGTCAAAGACGTCGAGTACACCCTGTTGAAGAAAGATGGTGCCAGGTTCTCGGGAGAGCTGTCAGCGAGTGTCATAACGGACTCGTCAGGCAAGCCAGTATCATTTGTGGCAATAACAAAAGATATCTCAGATAGGAAGAAAGCAGAAGCAGAACGTGAACAACTGCATGATGATTTGAGAGAAAAGCTCAACATGATACGGAGACAGAATCTGCAGCTCATCAACCTGCAGAGGAAGTTCAAGCAGTATTCCCGAGAGCTTGAGCATAAGGTAAATAGGCTCGAGAAAAATAGACTGGACCTGACTGACAATGAGAAGATCGTGCTCTACACAATGACAGCATACCCTGATCTCAATGACCAAGCTATTGCCGACAAGACGGACATCAAAAGATCCACAGTGACTGCCATAAAGAACAGGCTGAGGAAGCAGAATCAGTACCATCTTGTCAACATACCTAACCTTAAGGCGCTCGGTTGCGGACTGCTGACAGTCACGTACGGGAACTATGCCCAGAATTATTCTGAAGTGAAGAAGCAGGGAGGTAAGCTCGTGTATCCCGGCCTGATCCTGACTCTCAGTGGGAAGTCCAGATTCATGACAATCACCGCATCGAAGGACCTGGTAGAACATCACAACGATACAGACCCGCTGATCAGGTTCAGCCTGAGCAAGGGTATCTTCACCCGTTCTCCACGTATGGTTCACTTCCCTGTCGGGCTCTGCAACATGTACAATATGTTTGATTTCACGATGCTCCTGAACAATCTTTTCGGTCTCAGGCGGGATCTTATGGTGCGGGGTGGGCAGAACGGGTCCACTCATGTGCCCCTCACAAAAGGGATGAAAGAAGTACTGTACGCATTGGTAAAATATCCTGAAGCCACGACGACTGAATTGGCAAAGAGGCTGAGAGTCACAAGGACTACTGTATCTGTCACTAAGAACCGGCTGTTCAAGGAGGGTCTCGTGAGCAGCGCAGTGATACCTGACATATCCGGGCTTGGCTGTGAGATGATAGCTCTATCCTATTTCAGGTTCAATCCCCACAGCGACCATACAGATGTCGACGCGATACAGCGGTACTACCTGAATTCACATTCAGTAGTCTGCCTTTCTACTATGACTGACAAGATGTGCCTTGGACTGTTCAGGGACTATGCAGAGCATTCGACCATCTTTGACAGTGAAGTCAGGCAATGCAGGAGCAAAGCCATCCTTGCTGATGATCCTGAGCTGTTCAGCTTCGACATTGACGGGCTCAGGCAGTTCAATGTCGACTTTACAGGCATCACCAGGCGGCTGCTTGAGATAAAAGATGACTTTTAGGCAGCTTTCTCCTTATTTAGGTGAACAATATCATTTAAGTGCACAGTATGCTGCTTTTGGTGCATGACTCCTGAGAGAATCAAGCTTTTTGAGAGATTCGGCCTGCTATTCCTCGCATTGTCTGTTGTCTATGTCGTCCTGTTCATCATGCCTGGCGTGACAGACCTCCTTCTTCTTGATCCTGATCTCTTCCTTTCTGGAGAGTTCTGGCGTATATTCACCTATCCTCTTGTGCACCAGAACCTGGCGCACTTATCTGAGAACATAATAGCACTATTCCTTTCGATACTCCTTGCGATTGAACTGAAAAGCAGTCTTGCAGTCTATTCCTCGACGTATGTAGCAGCAGGTATCTTTGCAATACTCCCTCTCTGGATATTATCGCCTTTTCTTGCCCTGGGCGCGTCAGCTGCGATATACGGATCGTTCGGCTTCCTCAGCAGGTCGGCCAGCAGATTTGATATCAAACCATATGCTCTTTTGTCAGGTATTGCAGGATTCACTGTCGTGAGTGCTGTATATTCACATTATTCAGGAGGAAGTATAGCTCTGTTAAGTATTGTACAGCAGCTTATGGCACATCTTGCAGGGCTAATGTTCGGTTATTATTTCTGTATACTTGCAACGCGTGCTGTCGACAAGTATTTTGCAAGACGTATTACCTGTCTCAGAAGCATGAATTGATATGAGTATCAGGTGATATGCATATTAGGTCTCCTCTATGCGCCGGGCGAATTTTGTGGCGAGCAGCAGAGTGAGCATGAATACGATCATCCAGATGCCTGTACTCAACAGGACCCTACCGCTCTTCTGTATTCCAGCCACCCCATCACTATCATATTTTTCTAATATCATATTTATGGAGAATATGACAAACAAAGCGGCAAGGATACCTGCGACTAACTGTCTCTTCGCAATCTTCCGGTCTCTCTCTTCAGGTGCCACTGTCTTGATGTATTCTCTTTGCATGCCTGCGATGCTGTCTTTTTGAGATATAATCTTATTTTTACATGTGATTGGCGTGTCAATCATACTCCTCTGGTCAGAGAGAATGGTCTTTAACTGGGCATGGAGTAGAAAAAAGATAAAATATCCCTATGTTCCATCCAGACGGATGGAGCGAGTGCTGCTTGAAATGTCAATAGGCACTTTGATAGCAGGCGGAGCCCTACTCACATACGTGCGGAACGTGAAGAAGAGACTCAGGTCACGCATATTGAGGAATTATATCGATAAGGGATGATCATATGCCGATACGATCTGAACAGTCACGATCTGAAGAGCCGGATGTGCTTGAAGAACTAGCACCTAAGATGAAACGTGTCAAGACCAACATACCCGGTCTTGACCAGTTACTGAATGGTGGACTCGTCGGTGGCAGGAATATCCTATTGTCAGGGCCGTGCGGTTCGGGGAAGACCACGTTTGCGATGCAGTTCGTGCTCAATGGGGTGCAAGATGGTGAGCCCGGCCTATATGTCACATTAGAGGAACAGAAGAAAAAGATAAGTGCTGACATGAATAACTTCGGCCTCAATCTGCATTGGGCTGAGAAGACAGGCAATTTCCACTTTTTGGGAGGTCCTGTTGCAGGCATAACATCCAAGATGGCTGATGTCGACGCAAATATCAGCCATATCATGACAGAGATAGAGGAAGTCATCAAGGAAAAGAAGATAAAACGTGTCGTGATCGATTCGCTCAACCTGCTGGCATTGCTCGTCAAGGATCAGGAAGAGCGGAGGAGGGTGATAGCATCATTCTGCAATGTGCTCTCCCAGCTCGACTGTACAACTTTCTTCATCTCTGAGACAAGAGAAGGGTCCATGGACCTCTCGCGCTTTGGCGTCGAAGAATTTATCATGGATGGGGTCATCGTCCTTTACCTCATAAACCAGCAATCTACGTTCGTGCCGGGCATAGCCATAAGGAAGATGCGCGGAACAGACCATGATAAGAAGATAAGGGTATATAAGATAACTGATAAAGGTGTTGTGATATATCCTGAAGAGACGATGTTCTCAGACAAATTTTAGAAAGTATCTGCTTTCAGCAATCTTTAGCGTTAGCTTTATTGTCGCTATTTTCCTATTTTTTCTGTTTCTGCGTCCTTGATTTGTTTCTTTTGCTGTCTTCTTTGCGTTGCGTCTTCTTTATCCAGAACCGGATAAATACTAGCAATACAACTACGCTTACAAGAAATACTGGAGCTGCACTTAATGTGACTGGATCATTTACTGATTCTCCGAATTCTTCTAATGTGATAACCTCTTCAGAGACTGCTTCTTCTTTTGTCTCTGTGATCCTGAACTTCAGCAGGTCCTTCTCAAAAACCATCTCTGATGTGGATAGTGCCACGATTGCGGTATAGTTGCCGGGTGACAGTCCAATCATCTCATCATATATGACCTGTCTGTCCTCTCCAGGGATGAGTCCGTCCTCAGTCCTTACAAACCTCCTGACATTCACCCCGTCTTTGTCTATTATCTCGACGGTAATTGTTGGTTCTATCGGGCTATTGCCGGTATTCCTCAGGATGGTCTTGATTGTGAACAGGTCTTCTTTGAACCTGTCAGGGACTGTCGTGTCTTTAAGCCCTGCCGATATCAGTTCATCTTCTGTGAGGTGCAACCTGATCCTGATAGTCTCTGACGTCATGAATGTGGTTGCCATCTGAGGGTCTGAACCTGTCGTGATGATCAAGAACCCTGCGTATTCACCAGATGGTGTGTCTTCCGGGTCAATCATCATTCTCACTCGTGCAGGGGTGCCTGATCTTGCTGTGATCATCTGCTGCTCTATTGATAATATGTCTTCTGCAGGACCTCCTATGGACAAGTGCAGCGATACATCTTCTTCTGAATCGCTGTGGATCTCCAATGAATAATATGTTTTTGTTCCGACGTGAATCTCCTTTATATTCAGTTCGGAAGGTTCAGTCCATATGCTGAATCCAAACGCTGCAGAGGATGTCATGATGATGATCATTATGATCAGGCCATATAGAAATGGTTTTTTCAGATATCTTTTAGGGTGTGGTAGTGACATGTTTACATCAGATGTCTATATTTTATGCTCTATACAGCATCTTCTGCGGTATATATTCCTTGTTTTACCTCGATGATAAGATAAAATTATTATTTTTAATCTCAATAAACTAAATGCTTTTTTGTTTTTCACTGTCAGGAGTTAATCTATTTCTCTTATCTGTGTTGTCTAAAAACGTATTTATGTCAAATGGCATTTGAGTATGATAAATTGGTCATTTCAGATAAAAAACAGGGGTGTATGAATACAATTTTGCATATTCTATCTTTGATGCGAGTTTGTAGATCAAAAATTTCTGTTTTTCGAAAAAATTAAATCTAAAAATCAGAAGAAAAAATAAAATCCATATGATTTACGGGAGGTAAAAAAATGAGAGGAAAAACATCAAGAACACCTAAAATCTTAAATCCTAAAAATAAAGGTGTTTCTGCGAAAGGCAGATTTTTTGCGATGTTTTCCTTCATGATGGCAATCCTGCTTAGCGTGAGCTCTATGGCTGCACTTCCTGTGCAGGTCTCTGACCAGGGAACAGGTGTCAAGACGATCAGTACGGGCACGCTCATGACAACAGGTAACCTGACAGTATTGATATATGATGCACTCACCGGCGGAAACCTGCTGTGGAACTATACCTATACAAATGCTATATCCAACGGCACCTGGAATGTCATGCTCGGTGATCAATCTGCATTGAACCTGGAATATGGTGCTGTTTACTATAAGGATTATCAAATCAATGGAGAGGACGTAGATTTTACTAACGGAACTGGAGCTTCTGTCGAAAGGCTAGCATGGTATTCTCCTTTAGGTGAGATAGGCGGTTCGGATGTGAATGAAAGTGATCTTTCTTTCGTCAATATAACTGCAAGCGGTTTCTTCTTGGGTAACGGTTCGCAGTTGACCAGCCTTGACTGTAACCAGATAACTGGCGCAGATTCAGACTTCTGTAATGATGCAGGAGGGTTCTCAACTGGCGGAAGCTATCTATATAATACAAGCGGAACATTATACTTCAATGACACTACGCTGAATGCTACGATAGATGCACGAGGTGTAGGGATTACTGTTGCTGCAGCTGAGATTGAAGCGAGCGCGGTAAACTCAACGCATATCCTTGATGGGACTGTCGGTGCGGATGATGTCGCTGCTGATGCAATAAATTCAACACATATCGGTGCGGGTGCGGTCGGTACGAGCGAGATCGCTGACGGCACTGTCGCAGCGGCAGACCTTGTCTCAGGCATCAATCTTTCAGCTGCGGTAGGCTATCTTTGGAGCAACATATTCAATGTAGATTCTAATGTTGTTCAGGCGAATCAGATCAATACATTCACTGCATCTAATTATATGAGAACAGTGGAGCCAAGCTCTAATGCAACATATGATTTAGGATCTTCTTCATCTTACTGGTCTAACCTTTATGTAAATACTTTAAATCTTTTAACAAAGATTGTGACAGGACAGATCGCTGATGATGCCATCACTGCACTTCTTATAGCAGATGATGCAGTGAATGCGTCACATATCGGTGCTGGACAGGTCGGTACTAGTGAGTTGGCGGATGGCAGTGTCGCGTTGGCTGACATGGCGAGCAGCAGCGTGAACTCGACGCACATCGTCGATGGAACTATAACTTCAGCGGATATATCTGATGGCGTGTTGAGTGCTGCAGATATCGCTGCAGACAGCATCAATTCCACACATATTTTGGATGCTACCATTGTTGCTGCTGACCTTGCTGCTGACTCTGTCGAGGCGGCTAAGATTGCTGATGATGCAGTCAATGCGAGCCATATAGCGACAGATGCCGTGACTACGACTGAGATATTGGATGCGACAATCGCTAATGCTGATATCGCGAGTAGCGCAGTCAATACAACACAGATACTGGATGGTACGATCACTGCGGCAGACCTTGCGGCGAGCAGCATCAATTCAACCCATATAGTCGATGGTACGTTCACTGCCAGTGACTTTGCTGCCAACAGCGTGAATTCAACTCATATTGTAGATGCGACGGTCGCTAATGCGGATATCGCCAGCAGTGCTGTGAATACGACACAGATAGTTGATAGTACTATTGTTGCTGCAGACCTTGCAGCCAGCAGTGTCAATTCAACACATATACTCGATAGCACCATCACCACAGATGATCTTGCTGCAAGTGCAGTACAGACTTCAGATATTGCTAATGGTAATGTTACCGCAGCTAAGCTTGAAAGTAGCATCAATCTGTCAGATGCTACAGGATATCTGTGGGCTAATATACAGAATGTAGGTGCTGCAGTGGTGCAGACCAATCAGGTCAATACATTCACTGCTACAAACAACTTCCAGAACATAAATTCAAGATCGAATAATACTTATGCTTTAGGCACTAGCTCTAACTACTGGTCTAATCTATACGTAACTACATTGAACCTCCTGACAAAGATAGTGACAGGACAGATAGCTGATGATGCTATCACTGCAGATCTGGTTGCGGATTCAGCAGTCAATTCAAGCCATCTTGTCGATGGTACGGTTGCTGCTGCTGATATGGCATCAAGCAGCGTGAATAGTACGCATATTGTTGATGGTACTATTGTTGCTGTTGACCTGGCTGCTGATTCTGTTACTGCGGCGAAGATTGGTGTTGATGCTGTGAATGCAAGCCATATCGGTGCTGGTGAGGTAGGTACAAGTGAGATACTTGACGGTACGATCGCTGCTGATGATCTTGCGTCGGGCAGCGTGAACTCTACACATATACTTGATGGCACGATAACTTCTGCAGACATATCTGATGGTGTATTGAGTGCTGCGGACATCGCTGCAGATAGCGTGAACTCTACACATATACTTGATGGTACAATTGTCGCTGCTGATCTGGCTGCTGACTCTGTTGATGCAGCTGCGATAGCTGATGATGTAGTCAATGCAAGCCATATCGCGACAGATGCAGTGACCACCACTGAGATATTGGATGCGACAATCGCTAATGTTGATATAGCAAGTGATGCTATCAATACCACTCAGATTGTGGCTGATACGATCCTTGCGGGTGATATCGCTACTGGTGCTGTCGCTACTGCAGAAATCCTTGATGGCACTATTGTTGCGGATGATATTGCTGCTAGTGGTGTGAATACTACACACATACTTGATGCTACAATCTTGGCTGCGGATATTGCAAGTGCGACTTTGACTGCTGCATTGTTTGCTACAGGCAGCGTGAATAGCACGCATATATTGGATGGTACAATCGTTGCTGCTGATATCGCTACTGGTGCTGTTGCTACTGATGAGATCTTGGACGGTACGATTGTTGCTGCAGATGTTGCTGCTAGCGCAATTAATTCTACACATATCCTAGATGGCACAATCGGTGCTGCAGACCTTGCAGCAGGCGTGCTCAATGCTTCACATCTTGCTGCAAGCAGCGTGAATACTACACACATATTGGATGGTACGATTGTTGCTGCGGATATAGCTACTGATGCTGTTGCTACTGCTGAGATTTTGGATGATACTATCTTGGCAGGTGATATCGCTACTGGTGCTGTGACCACGACTGAGATCCTTGATGGTACTATCGGTGCTGATGATGTCGCTGCTAGTGCAATCAATTCTACACATGTTTTGGATGATACTCTTGTTGCTGGTGATATTGCCACTGGAGCTGTTGCTACTGCTGAGATTTTGGATGATACTATCCTTGCGGGTGATATCGCTACTGGGGCTGTCGCTACTGATGAGATCCTGGACGGTACTATCATGGCGGATGATATCGCTGCTAGTGGTGTGAATACTACACACATACTTGATGCTACAATCTTGGCTGCGGATATTGCTAGTGGTACTTTGACTGCTGCTTTGTTCGGAACAGGAGTCGTAAATAGCACTCATATACTTGATGGTACTATTGTTGCTGTAGATCTTGCTTCAGGCATACTAACTGCAGCGCACTTTGCAGCGTCAAGTGTCAACAGTACTCATATCCTTGACGGTACAATCGGTGCTGATGATATTGCAGCAAATGCAATCAATGCAACTCATATAGGTGCTGGTGAAGTCGGCAGCAGTGAGATTGCAACGAGTGCCGTTACAACAACTGAGATTGCAGATGGCACTATAGTCACTGGAGACATCTCGGATGGCACGATAACTGCAGATGATCTTGCAAGCAATTCTGTTGCAAGCGCTGAGATTGTGGATGGTTCTATAGTTACAGGAGATATTTCAGATGGTACAATATTATCTGATGATATATCTGATGGCACTATCGCTGCTGATGATATTGCTGCTAGTGGTGTGAATAGCACGCATATTTTGGATGGCACGATTGTTGCTGCTGATATTGCAAGTGCGACTTTGACTGCTGCTTTGTTCGGTACTGGTGTCGTGAATAGTACTCATATT
>JBDRET010000010.1:0-14297 GCA_043819495.1 Candidatus Woesearchaeota archaeon
ATGCTGCTTTTTACCCTCATCATACAATTTTACAATCAACTCCCGCTCCTTAATCTGTGCAGATTTCATAAAAAAATCACCTCTACACACCACAAAAACTAACTACTATATAAAACAAACGATTTATGTCCTTGACTAATAAAGCAAAACCTTTAAAAAGGACAATTCTCTGTGATACCCTATGGGAAAAGAGGTGGAAATAGTAGTTCCTAGTAGTAGCTATAGTAGTGCTAAGAGTTCTTGTGCTTGTTATTGTGCTCGTTATTGCACTCCCTGCTTTGATCCTTATTCTTCGATGAGGTGGTCTTATGAATGAAGGTGTGGGCCGCATGCTGGGCATAAGGAAAGGGACCTCCCTGATATATGAATCATGGTACTGGTTACGTAAAGCAGTCTCGTTACGCATGATTGTCGTTACTATATTACTCTCTCTTTTCACTACTGGAGTTATCCTCTTTGCCCATTATGAATTTCTTGCAAGGCCTGAAGTAAGCGATCAACTCGCTATCAAAGGTATCAGTCCATATTTCCAGTCAGTATATTGGCTTGTCACTACCATAACCACTGTAGGTTATGGTGATGTAGTTCCAGAAACTATCCCTGGAAAGGTGGTGGCTCTTGCAATAATGGTGCTTGGCATGATCACCATGAGCTTGATCATCTCACAGGTCACAAGCAGGATAGTGTCGATGAACCTTGGCAGCATGTTCGGAGTGACCAAGACACGCAAGAAGATTGACTGCATAATCTGCGGATGGAATCCCATATCTGAATCTGCTTTCCAGGAGATAAAAAAGCCAGGGATGGAGATTGTTGTGATAGACAAAGAGAACCGTCCGGAACTCGCAAAAGCCAAGGATCTGCATTTCATGACTGGAGACCCGACAAATCCAGACATACTGCGGCGGGCCAATGTCATGAATGCAAAGAACGTAGTGCTTGCTATGGAAAAAGACGCTGATGTACTCCTTGCAATCCATGTCATACGAGACCTGAACCCTTGGATAAATATCGTCGCGAAGATAAACAATCATGAGCACGTACATATAGCGGAATCTGCCGGAGCAGACCAGGTCGTATCACCGCCATCGATCGGAGGGCGATTGCTCTCGCTTGTCGCTGATTCACCTTCTGTTGTCGACTGGGTGACACGCGCGACCTCAAGAGAGAAAGGCAGCCAGCTCATAGAGTATCATGTCACCAAAGAATCGCCATTTGCAGGCAAGACAATAAGTGATGCGCGCAAGCAGCTCGGTGACAGTGCAAAGATAATAGGGGTCGATACTGCTGAAGGACTCGAGAAGATACCAGGAGATGATCTTAGGATAGAATCCGGCAACAAGCTCATAATGATAATAGATACCACTAAGTTCAAGATGACACTATGATGAATCATCTGATCATGAATCACCTGATGATAATATGAAACCATCCAGACTGTTCGGAATTGCATCCATCTTCGTACTCTTAGGTCTCCTGAGCGGAGCTGTTCTTGATTCTGGCAGCATCAGCTGGACAAAAGCGGTACTTGCAGTATCTCTCCTTGCATTTGCTGTAAAGTTCGGCCTTGCGATATGGGTCTACATGAAGAACCCTTCAGCAAAAGTCAACAGCTATTTTGCGATAGTCTTTGCGGGTCAGGCATTATGGGATCTAGGAAAGTTTGTAATGTGGATACTACCCACTCCGGAAGAGGCATTCTTCTGGGCAAGGCTCTCTTATTCAGGCTACATAATATCTGTCTTCTTCCTGCTCAGCTTTGTCTGGGCATATCTGAAGAAGAAGAATTACTTTACCACAGTGCCGGGAAGGATAGTCATCTATACACCCATGGTATTCATGCTCATCTCCCTTTGGTTGAGCAACATAGTCATATACAATGTCATACCACCTGACGTGATATCACGATCATTAGGGATTGATCTTTGGGACTATCAATATGGAATCATCTATAATAACTTCTTCCTCTGGTTCCAGATCTTGCCTTTCCTCTATGCATTCTTTATGTTTGTCTTCAAGTACTTCAGGGTGAAGCGCGCAGATAAGAAGAAACAACTGATGTATCTTGTGCTAGGAAGCGCTTTCCCTATCATGATAGGTATCCCGACCGGAGTAGTATTACCTCTATTTGGCATCAATCTTCCTCCGCATAATAATATACTCTCACTGATAATGAGCGTGTTCATAGCGGTAGGGATAATCAAATACAAGTTCCTTTCAATACAGCCTGTCGGGGAGACGATAGTCGAAGGACGGAAGCTGGACCACAAGCTCGCTGAGCAATATAGGTTTGAGGTAGGCCATAGTTATTTCATAAACCATGAGAGATCAAGCGAGATTGCTCATAAGGTATTGTTGACACATCTGTACAAGAAGAAGTACGGTCTCATAATCACTGCGCACAATCCTTCTACAATACGTCATGAATATGGAATAGAGACCACACCGGTCGTCTGGATAACAGATACCGAGACAGAGCATCTTGCTATCGACCCGCTGGATATCGAACAGTTATATGAGACGATACGCAGGTTTGTGGAGAGCGCCCCTAACTCTTATGTCCTTATCGATGGACTTGATTATCTGGTAGTACATAATAATTTTGTAAAGATACTTCATTTCATAAAGCAGGTACAGCGGACAGTATCAGGAGGAGATGATTGTCTCATCGTGACACAAGGATCGCTTGTGCTAGAGCCTAAAAAACAGAAGCTGCTTGAGACAGCATTCATCGTATTGCCTTCAAGCAGGAAGACACAGGGAGTCAGTGCTGAAAAAGATTGGAAAGGCAAGAAGATCAATTATATCATAATCGGGCACAATCCTCTTGCGCAATCTATAATACACGAGTTTGAGGATAGAAAAATAGTCCCTACAGTAGTTGACAAGCAGGAAATCCTTGTCCATTATCCAAAAGGGATGGTCCATATGATGAAAGGGGACCCCCTGAGCAGGAAGGTCCTTGAGCATGCAGGGATAAACAAACCTAATACTGTCGTCCTTGTGACACTTGAGAATGATTCTGATGTTATACTCTGCATAAATAAGCTACGTCAGCTCTCTGACAATGCCAAGATAATAACAAACATCAACAATCCCAATTTCCAGTCTATCGCGATAAAGGCAGGTGCAGACAGGGTCATACCTGCATCAGCTATTGGAGGAAGGCTCATATCGCTTGCGATAACCTCTCCTGATGTCGTGCGGTGGGTCATGGATGCAACTACATATTCTGCAAAAGAGCTTGAGCTTGCAGAGATGACTGTCGAGCGAAAATCTCCTTTGATAGGGAAGACAATCAGGAATGCCGATGATCTGTTATGCACTGCAGGCAATATAATATCAGTAAGGGCTGTCGATGGCCTCAAACAGATACCTCATGACGATTATAAGATCAAAGAAGGGGATGTCCTGGTGCTTGTGACAAACCTCAAAGAGCTTCCAAAAGGCGCAAACCTCTCAGATAAGGTACATAAATGCATACGTCGTTCAAAGAAATGATATTCGTATGCTGAACAGGACCATTATCGCGATGAATTATTATTATTCTGAGGAGGTGTTCATTTCAGTGTCGGCTTCTTCCTTATCATGATAACTGCAAGTACGTAGAATACAAATGCCATGATAGCCATTGTTACTAAGCTGTTTAGGTTGAGTCCTGTATGGTATATGCTCAAGTTCTCAAGCAGAGATATGTTGATAGTCAGTGGAAGATATTGTGATGCAAGACGCATGAACTTACTCATCAATTCTGGAGGAGAGAATGCGCCACTTAAGAACATCAAAGGGAATCCTATCACCAGGCAGGTGAGAAGGGAAGTGTTTTCTGATTTTGATATGGACCCTATGAGCACTCCAAGGGAGACGTAGACTGCTGATGCGGTCATGAACACGATGAATGCCTCAAGAGTGAGTGCTGTTGGAACCTTGAATAACAATGTTGCGATTATCATGGATGCTGTTGCCAACATAGATAGCAGCAGGAGGTATATCATCTTCTCAAATACATAGAAGAACATAGATATCGGTGAGAGGAATATCCTTGCCATAGTACCTCCCTTACGCTCGTTCACTATGAGTGAGGATGATATGAACAGTATGACAAACAGCAGCACTATCGACATCAGTGCGGGAAGACGATAGAATATCTCCAGTTGGTCCCTGAACACTGGCAGTGTCTCGACACGTACTGGTTTAAGGATTGTAGCAGGATCTTTTTTTGTATACGTGTCAAGAACCTCTATGGTGCTGTTTAGCTCTTCTGTCACGCGGATGATATCTCCCAGGAATTTGTCAAGCGAGGCGTTCAGCTCAATTATTGACTTGCTTATGTTGCTTGTCTTATCTTCCAGGAACAATAAGTTTGCCCTTGCGACCTCTATGCTCTTGCGCAGTTCCTGGTTCTTTATACTACTAGACCCTACAAGACCATCAAGCCTGGTAAGCGCAGTCCCAAGCTCTCCTGAACGGGAGTTGAGCGATGCTATCTCTGCATTCAGCGCTTCCTGATATACTGATATATTTGCCATCTCGTCTTCTACCGCTTCTACAACAATGTCTGTAAGGTCAAAGACGATGCATGCAGGATTCTCTACATCCAATGGTATGATCGATGAGATGTTGCAATATGTCTCTCTTATCGCTCTGGTCTGAGTGGTATATGTCCGGATTGCGACAGAGGCATCAGGAGTATGATCCATCTCAGGAAGCGCAGGCAAGTCCGAAGCATTCGGCATGCTGTTCTCTACATAGTCAAGCTGTATCTCAAGCAGGTTCAGGAAACTTATGATATCTGTTATCGCCTGTTGCTGAGATGCGAAGTCTATGCTGCCTATGTCTGCGTTTATCACATTCAATCGGGACTTAAGCTCTACAGCGACCGGCTGTGCCTTCTCAAGATTTCCTACCAGAAATCTTAAGTTTGTGTTAAGTTCAGTGAGCTGCTTCCATGCCTCAAGGATGAATTCAGTCCCTATCTTCTCATTAAGGTCAGAGACGTAGGCTTTTACTGCATTTGATGTCACGACGGCAGTTGTCTGTTTTGAATTGTCTATGAAAAGCTTGAGCTCGGTCCCCTTTCCTTCACGTATATCTGACTTGAACCCTTCAGGAATCACTATTGCACCCCTAAGCGCACCTGAAGTGACTTTATCTGCCACTTCTATCTCACAGTCATCTGTGAAAAGTGTCGTAGTGAAGATATCTGATTCAAGGTCAAACCCTGAGCCGTCAAGGTCACATACACCAAGCTCAACACCGCGTATGTTCTCAGCGACATCAGAGAAATAGAATATGTTGATCAGTATTGAAAGTATAAGGAATGGTGTCAGGACTACAAGTACCAGGCTCTTCCTGTCTCTCAGGAAAAGCTTGATGTCGTTCAACAACATCGTATCCAGCTTCTGGAAAGGAAGCTTAATTCTTTTCAACAGCTCGTTTAAATGCATTTTCGATATTCTTCTGTTTATATTTTGACTTCAGTGCTTTAGGGGTATCCTGGAAGATGACTTTTCCAGCATCCATTATGATTATACGGTCTGCTAGAGTCTCTGTCTCAAGCAGGTTGTGAGTGACAAGGAGGATTGTTGTCCCTTTCTTCTTGACTTCTTTCACGACTTCCCAGAGCGTTACACGGGACATAGGGTCGACTCCTGCTTCAGGTTCGTCAAGGATCAGTATCTTTGGAGAGTGCATCATCGCTATTGCCATATTCAATCTGCGTTTCATCCCGCCTGAAAGGTCTTTTGCAAGAGTGTTCTTCTTATGGTCGAGTTTCAGCAGCTTCAGAAGTTCTTTTGCACGTTCTTTTGCCTCACTGACAATCACGTCATTCAGATTACCGAAGTATATCATGTTCTCATAGAGAGTCAGATTTCCGTAGAAACTGTCATCCTGCGGAGCCCAGCCGATCACCCTGGAACGGTGGGACTGTTTCATGGGTTCTCCGTTGTACTTTATAGTGCCTGAATTCTCTTTCTGGAATCCCACTATTATCTTTATTGCAGTGGTCTTACCGCATCCATTCGTGCCTAGAAGTGAGACCAGTTCACCTTCTTTCAGCTTGAAAGAAAGGTTGTCCAGAGCAGTAAAATCTCCGAATTTCTTTGTAAGGTGGTTGACTTCGAGCATACGCGAGGTTATTGTAGGAGGGTATTTATAGGTTTTGGTGGATTTTCAGGGTGTAATTTTCAGTTCCTGGGCGTATATCTAAATGTGTTGTAGAGGTATCTACAACAGTAATATTAATTAAGGTAGGATGCCTGACAGGGGTAAAATGACAAAGATACAACAAGTACTGGAGAATCTGGGCTTTAGCCCTAATGAGATCAAAGTATACCTGACGCTCAATGATAATGGTTCCTGCAAAGCAGGAAGAATAGCTAAGCTAGCCAATATCGACCGTAGCAGCTGTTATAATGCGCTCCAGAGCTTGATAGCAAAGGGCCTTTCCAGCTATGTGCTCATCGGTAAAGTGAAGTGGTTCCAGGCGACAGGACCAAAGAGCCTGATAGAATATGTAAAGGAGCAGCAGAGGGATGTTGAGGATATACTTCCTGAACTGAGCGAAAGGCACAAAGCAAGCAAGATAGAGGGACAGGTCAGATTGTTCAAAGGATATAAAGGACTACGGGCAATATTCCAGGATATCCTCAGGACAGGAAAGACAAACCTGTTGTTTGGTAATGAAGGTCAGCTTGAGGAAAGGATGCCTGCATACCAAAAACAGTTTGTAAGGCAGATCAAAGAGAAACGTATCCAGGTCAGGGGACTGATCAGAGAGGACAGGGCGACACCTACAGCAAATCCCAAGAACACACGGTATGTCCCAAAGACAGTCGAGTCACCGGTCGTGACAAATATCTATGGCGACAAGATAGCGCTGGTGATCTGGACAGATGTTCCTGAAGGGATCATAATCGAGAATGCTGCTGCAGCCAAGGCTTACCGCAGTTATTTTGAGTTCATGTGGCAGAATGCAAAACAGAAGAAGTGATCGGTGCGGCCAATAGCAACGTTTATATAATTCTGAATCCTAATATTTGATATGAAAATATGTTATAGTCTCATCGCTGTCGTGTTGTTGCTTGTCCTTGCGGGCTGTTCAAGGACTGCACAGGTGGATGAGGAAGATATCTCTCTTGAGCAACCTCCTGTTGAGACTGAAACCCGGGTGGTGTCCGAGCCTGAAGAAGCTGTGACTGAAGAACCTGTGGCAGACATTGTGGAGCAGAAACAGATGGCTATAGGTGGTGCGACAGACATCAAACAAGAGAACGTTACCATCCTCTCTGACATAGAATGCGAGTTCGGCCAGGAAGGGCCTGAGAAATTCTCATTCAAGATGACAAACACTGAAGAGAAGAAGTGGGTATTCAATATGCTTTCCTATTCCGCAAGAGAGACGTCAGATACTCCTATACTTATCCTGAACGCATTGCAGGTCACCAATGGGCAGTTGATTGAGAGTTGCGGAACAAGGAATGTCGAAGTAGGTAACGGGGTTGTCTGCGACTTTGACCTGGAATCCACGTCGAATAAAGTTACAAAGCGGTCTTTGAGGACTGGTGAGACTGCCATGGGCAATGTGAACGAGAATACATTATCCTTAATGACTTCTTCCCATGCAGCAGAGATAAGATTCCTGTGTGAGTGACTCAGAAACAAGCAAGCGTCCTCTGTCTCCAACCATCAACCTTTATGAATGGGTCTGCGCGTCTAAGTATCGCTCCGGCATTGTGCAGGTGTTCTCTCTTGAACCTTTTAGCGCCTTGGCGCATGTTCATTATGTTTCTTGCGGTTTTCAGGCCGATCCCTGGCACGCGGATGAGCTCTTCATAAGATGCTTCTTTTATATTGACAGGTTGTTCAATAAACTTCTTTGCATAGGTGACCTTTGGATCCTGATCAGGGAGCATACTATCATCATCGAGAACTTCTTTCAGCTCATTGAAATCATACTTGTACTTGCGATAGAGCCAGTCGACATTATACAGGCGATGGCTTCTCCATTTAGGTGCTGCACTCTTCTTCTCGAAGGGTGTGTTGTTGATCGGGTTGAATGCCGAGTAGTACATCCTATAGAGAGACATATTCTCATACTCCCACTTCATCATCTTCAGCACTTCCCAGTCGGTCTCACCTGCAGCTCCTACAACCAATTGAGTGGACTGCCCTGATGGAGGGCTGAGCTGCTTTATCCAGGATTGCCGTTTTAGGATATCTGATTTGTATTCCTTTATCGAGGTGAATTCATTGATCCGTTCCTTGCTTGTCGCCTCTATATTGATTGACATCCGGGTAGTGTATTTCCGTGCTTCTTTCAACAGGCTGTAACTTACTCCTGGAAGGGCCTTGAAATGGATATATCCCTTGAAGTTGTACCTGTTGCGCACTATCTTCACTGCTTCCAGCATCTTTTCAGTAGAGTAGTCCGCGTCTTTGACAATCCCTGAGCTGATGAAAAGTCCCCATATGTCATACTTGTCCACCAGGTGCATGAAAACTTTAGCAAGCTCTTCTGGCTCGTAAGAGAATCTCTCTGACTTCTTTGTGCAGGCAGTTGAGTTATGACAGTAGTTGCAGTCATGAGTACACGTGTTAGACATCAATGTCTTGAATATCCTGACAGTCTTACCATCAGTTATGTGAGAAGTGTATATCCCTCCTAATGCTGCCTGGGTAAGGGTGTCTTCTGTGTATTTCTTCCGTGATTCCTTTGTTGTGCATTCACAGGCAAGGTCGAAACGTCCTGCATCGCTCAGACTCCTTACTTTGTTCAGATCCATACAAGAAATAGCTGTTGGTTCGGTTTAAATAGTTCATCCGGACGTGTCCAGTGGGGAGTGGAGGTTGTGATGCTGGTATGGTTAGCTAGGGGGATTTGAGTAAATAATCATCCCCCCAAGATACTCTTAAAACCATCATAAATCTAGCCAAGGGTTGAATAATTGGACTAATATCGGGAATTAGGATACATCAGGATCTAGTAACTTTCCTTCGCAATCAACGTCGTTATCTTCTTGATGAATGAGAATTGTTCACGGATCTCATCTATTAAAGCGTAGAATTCATTGATATTGCGAACATCTATTGTTAATGCCATATCATATTTACCCATCTGTCTGACCAGATAATTTATCCCTACTTTCTGTTGACAATAAGTCATGAATCTTCGCAGATCCTTATCCTCATATCTGCGAAAACTGATCAGAGCCATGCAGGGTTGATACTCTAAGATGGCAGTATTTACTTTTATCTTGAATCCAGATATGACGTTTAGTTTTTCTAATTTTTTTATTTTGGATGCGATAACTCGCGCGCTTAGATCTATTTTTTTGGAGATATCCAACACAGTTATCCTGGAATTGGATCTAAGAATATCAATAATCTTCAATTCTTCATCAGACAGGATAACTTTCTCCAATTCATGATTAAAGATGGGAAATAATCTTTCAGTGTCGTTCTGACCTAGAAATGATTTACTTATCTCAAAAGCATGAAGTACTATAGAAAGTTCTTTTTCTAGGACATAATCTGAGATGGTCTGAAGTAGTTTGTCCATATCATTCTTTTCTCTCTCAGAGATTATCTTAAAACATAATAATAGATCATATTCACCTTCACAGAACAGATGCCACGCACAGGTCTTATGCTTTAATAGTGTGCTTCTTAATTCCTTGATGAGTTTATCATTAAGATTTGAGAGTTTGATGTAGACAGGATATAATTGATAACCTATCCTGGAATAGTTTATTTTTGTATTGAATTTGCTTATGATCCTTGTGTTTTCTAATCTTCGTATTATCTTAAGCACTCCCTCAGGAGATAATCTTAATCTTTTAGCAATCTGATTAGCCGGGAGTCTACAATCCCGTTCGAGAAGAGTCAATACTTTTTTCTCGGATTTAAGAAGCGCTTTCATAATATAATGTCAGAATATTCACTCATTTATATGCTTTTTGGTAGATATTTCAACTTTTTGCTATGAAAAGTTAAAATATGTCCCTACCTTAATGCTTTCATCATGACAGGAATGAACTATCTGGTTGATGGAGAACGAGCCATAATCTCATTAGGAGGAAGATGCGATTATGGTTGCAGATACTGTTACACTTACGAACCAGGATTTAAGGGGTTTGCAAAAAAGACTCCTGCTGAAATCATACCAACTCTTCAAGAATTACCAAAAGAAGTGAAACTAGTACAATGTGGATATGATAATGAATTTTTTCAAGAAGAGGATGAAGCGGTTGAACTAATCAAAGCCATTGCGGAATCTGGCTTGAATGTTACATTCTCAACTAAAAAAGATCTGTCTCTGGAAACAATAGTCTCTCTAAGATCTATCCATGAACAGATGCAACACTTTCAATTTATGGTTGGTTGCGTTTCCTTACTTGGCTTTGAGACTGCCAGAATACTTGAACCTAATGCTCCTGATCCATATAAACGGATTGAAACTATCCGCAGATTATATTTTGCTAATATACCTACTCTGGTTTACTTAAGGCCGCTTATTCCTATGATTCCGGATGAGGAGATTGAAGAGGTATTTGCACAGACTACTAAGTCCTGCAACGGATACGTTATTGGGAAGATGATCTTTGATGAAAGAAATGCAGATATGTTCAATCTTCCAAGAACAAATAAGAAAATAATGACTTGGTCCAAAGATCATCGAGAGTGGTATGAATTCAGTGATCCGAGAGCTAAAGAATTGGCAGAAAGGCCAAATGTTTTCTTACATCGTTCAGATGCATTATCTGCCATCGTTAATGATCGGGAGGAAGAATAAATGGAACAACTCATACAACAATTGTTGGTAGAAGCTGATAAAAGGATCAAAAAAGATGATCCTTCACACGATCTTGATCATGCATCAAGAGTCCTTAGTAACTCAAGACATATTTCATCTTATGAGGGAGGTGATCTGACAATCATCACTCCTGCCGCATTATTTCATGATGTTGTCACATATCCAAAGGACGACCCAAGGTCAAGAAAAGCAGCATATGAAAGCTCACTAGTTGCCGGAGAGATATTAAGTAATATGGATTATCCGCGCGAAAAGATCCCCTTAGTTATGAGAGCCATAGTCGAACATTCATATAGTGCAGGAATAAGACCCGAGACTCTAGAATCAAAGATTGTGCAAGATGCCGATAGGTTAGAATGTACTGGAGCGATCGCCATCATGAGATTATTCTGTTCTACTGGACAGATGAAGCGTAAATTCTATGATTTTGAGGATCCATTCTGCGAACTTAGATATCCTACTGGCGACAAATGTGCACTGGATTTTCTTTACAAAAGATTGCTCACAATCGGGGATTCAATGAATACGGAAACAGCGAAGAGAATAGCCAAATCCAGAACGAAGTTTCTATATTGCTTCTTAGAGCAATTAAAAGATGAGCTCGCAATCATTAAATAGATATAGAACTGCCTTGCTCTTTGGAGAGTATAAGGCTTATGCCTCTGTCCCACTTCTCCACAAAATGCACTTTGTGGAACATCTCTGCAATAAGTTTGTTCCTTCTTTCAGACACGTTCTCTGTATTCCGGATGCGTGTGTGAACATATACGCAAAGAAAATATCTTAGAATCCTGGTGCTGGTGTCAATTCACATATGCTTAAGCCGTTTTATCCTTTCGTCTATGTCTGGATGTGTGGCGAAAGCACGTGCCATGAAGCTCTTTGTCTTCCTGAATGGCGTTGATATGAAAAGATGCGCTGTTGCCTTATTTGCCTTGTCCACGAGCGGGTCAGGGTCTTTCTTTATCTTCTCAAGAGCTGATGCGAGACCTGGAGGGTATCTTGTCAGTAGCGCCCCATTTGCGTCTGCAAGGAACTCACGTTTCCTTGATATCGCTAACTTCATCAGCTGGGCGATGAATGGTGCAAGAATCGCAAGGAGAAGTGCAACGACAATGAGGATAAGCCCCAGCTGGCCGCTGTTATTGTTCCTATCTCTTGATCTTCCGTGACTGCCCCAAAGGAATGACCTCAGCATGAAGTCAGACAGCAGAGTCACTATGCCTACCATCACTGCAGCAAGCATCATCATCCGGATGTCAAAGTTCTTTATGTGCGACATCTCGTGCGCGACAACACCCTCAAGCTCCTGCCTGTTCATCACCTTAAGGAGACCTGATGTTACAGTTATCGAAGCGTGTTTAGGGTCCCTGCCGGTAGCGAATGCATTCAATGCAGAATCATCTATCACGTAACATTTAGGTATCGGGAGACCTGCAGAGAGAGCAATTCCCTCAACAGTATGGAACAGATAAGGGAACTCCTTCTTTGTGACTGGCCTTGCTCCGCTCATCTTCAATATCATGTTAGCCCCTGAATAATATGCTATGATACCATAGATGATTGCAATCACTGCTGCTATGATGCTCCCTCCAACAGGAGAGCCTAGATAGAAGCCAAAAGCGATACCCATGACAACTACAAGCATCACGAATACCAGGAACAAGAACCATGACTTTATCTTGTTCAATCTTACCTGATCATATATGTTGACATGTGCCATGCTGCCCGCCCATCATGTTGTTATGTGTTGATGTTATGAATAAAATAAATAAAAAGAAATAAGTTCAGTCGTCAAACTTGACTTTCACAGGCTTCTTCTCTTCAGCAGGAGTCTCGAATGACTCTTTTTCCTTGAAGTGCATCATGTTCGCTATCATATTATTAGGGAACACCTGTATCTTTGTGTTGAACTCCATCACCATATCATTGTAATGCTGTCTTGAATAGGCAATCTTGTTCTCTGTCCCTGCGAGCTCTTCCTGAAGCTGGAGGAAGTTTTCATTTGCCTTGAGCTGAGGATAGTTCTCAGACACTGCGAACAGTGACTTGAGCGTGCTGCTCAACATGTTTGATGCTTTTGCTTTCGCCTTCATGCTCCCTGCATTCATGAAAGCAGTCCTTGCCTTTGTCACTTCAGTGAATACCGTCTTCTCATGTTTTGCATAACCTTTCACAGTCTCGATGAGATTAGGTATGAGATCATTCCTTCTCTTTAGCTGGACATCGATCTGAGCCCAAGAATTCTTGACCTGATTATTCAATCTGATCACGCTGTTGTACAGCAGTATCGCGAATAGGATCACAACTGCAACCAGCACCAATATGATTATAAGTCCTGTAGCCATTTAGATACCCCCTCTTAGTCAGTATTATCTCTGATCATCATATGTTGAAATATAATCAAAGATCAATCATAAAAATGATTTATGATAATTACCTTGCAGCAAGCTTGATGTCTTCTTCCTGGACTGTCTTTCTTCCAGCGTGTTTTGCTATCCTTGAAGACTGGTTGCCGATCTCTTCTGCAATCTCGCGCAGTATATCTGAGAAAGCGACCTTTGCCTCTTCACTGACCCTCTGGGCTCCGGCATTCTTCAATATCCTTTCTGAAATCGCAAGCGGAATCACGTGTTCTCTTATTTTAGGCATGATATCAATCCTCCAACAGTGTGTTAATTCTTTAAATACTGACCGGGTAGTATTTAATATTTACGGTTTTTTTGGGATTTTGAGCAGTTTTAAGCCTCCAAACAGGTCATTTTTGGCGTTTAGCTCGGATTTGAGGGTGAGTTCAACTATTAGTGCTATTTGAGGCTTGAAGTGGGTAAGTTTAAAACTTTAAATATTTTATAATAAACTTTAAATCCGCTCAAAACACTATATAATATAGTGAAATTTTCGGAGGTAGTCGAAAATGTATGAGCTGAAGACCGCCTCATACCTCTATGATGTCGAGCGATCTTACCGAAAACCCTTGTTGACAAGGATAGTCAATGCCATAAAGCCTGGAGAGACTGACAGGATATGGGGACCACAGAGCTTCTCAAGACGACTCAGACCTAATTGAGTGCGAGGTTGGGGCAAATGATTGGATTGAGAGGTAGTGTGAGGTCTAGTTCTATTTGTCAGGTCTAAACTGTTATTTGTACTGATATCTGCAGCACTAAATCCGGTGGTGCCAATCAACACGTTAACTAATCACTAAAAATAATCAATAATCAAAAAACACCTTCGGTGAAATTTTAATATACATCCTAGAACGTGTGTCGGCACCCCGGGATAGGCGAGTATAGCGAGATTGGCGAAGCAGGCTTTAGTGTAAAAATTAATCTGTTTATAGTCAAGGACATAAATCGTTTGTTTTATATAGTAGTTAGTTTTTGTGGTGTGTAGAGGTGATTTTTTTATGAAATCTGCACAGATTAAGGAGCGGGAGTTGATTGTAAAATTGTATGATGAGGGTAAAAAGCAGCATGTT
>JBDRET010000011.1:0-30081 GCA_043819495.1 Candidatus Woesearchaeota archaeon
CAGCTCCTGCAGCTCCTGCAAATACTCCGCCTGCACCTGTCCAATCCCTGCTTATAGTTCCATCTTGATTTATTTCACCTACGTGAGTCTTCCCATCAGGTCCATAAAGTACATTATCATCAATACTCATAACAAAATTATTACCATTATCATCAGTTATGCCTATCATATCATTTCCATTTGAATCCTTTAAAGGTTTATTGTCAGGACCCATTACCCTGCCAGTAATTTGATAGCCTGCAGAAGTATCCATAGATCCTCCTACAGGAGTATAGAATGCATCCAATTCACTTGCACTAATGCCTGATTGGACTGCTATCATACGTCTTCCTGATCTGGTAATATCAGTATTAGTCTCTTGAGCAACTGTTTCAATATCTGTCAGCCTATGAGGTACAGGTTTTCCATCTTCACCTAATTCTTCACCATCCTTAGCATATATTGGTGTTCCATCTTCATCATTACCTAGCATATGATATGTGGAATCACCTACAGCAATCACATTATATCCCACACCTTTTTTCTCATTACTTATCAGAGCACCCCACTCATCTTGAGTAAGATCACGTCGCGTTCCATCTTCTGTCACTGCAACCCCTGCAACATAATTGACATACCAGGTCTCTTCGCCTTCATTATAAGAGTATTGTGCATCAAATTCAACATCTTTACCCTCAGCATCTTTTATAACAACGGGCTCATCACGTCTATTGAACTCCCTGGGTGAATCTGCTGAAGCAGCCAATGCAGCTTGTTGTTTTTTAAGTTCTGCGTCTCGCTCTTGAGTGATCAGTGTTGATGCTTCGTTAACATTGGTCAATTCTACTGGTGTAGGTGATAAAGGTTTAGACCATTCCTGCTTAGCTGCATCCGCAGCATCACAATTATTTGAACACACTTCTTTTGTAATCGTATCATCTTTCTTTGTTATACGTGTCACGGTAGTCTTATCACCAACTTTTGCCGTGTGAGTATACACAATAGATCCATCTGGCTGAACATCTGCGGTATATACAACCTCACCTATCTTTACAGGAGTTTTTTCAGTTGGAGACTGATAATTTGCAGGTAAAGTTGTTATAGTATCTTTAGATTTCTTATCTGCTGCAACTGTAATTGTATCCACTCTCAACAAAGGAGTCACCATCTGAGGAGCAGTCACTTCTGTTACGCCTGCTATCTCCGTCACCGGTGCTGCAGAAATATCTTCAGTAGGGGGCCTTGGCGGAGGAGTCACAGTACCTGATGCCATAACAGCTTTCTGGACTGCCTCTGATGCTCCCACGCGTTCCGCGAGTACCTGTTTTGAGTTCGCTTTTATTGCAGCGACATCCTTTGAACTGGCACTCAATGGTTCACCCCAATCAGCAGTAGCCGGATTGCCACAGTTACTGGTGCACACAAATCTCTCTACTTTCACATCACCGGTTGTAGGATCTGTTGTACTAACTATCTTTTGACGAACATTACTACCTGTCCTTGGCGGCTCCAGGTATTCAACAGTATTCGGTGCAGGAGACGTAATTACATACTCATTTGCCGCTGCATTCGCTCCAAGAGAAAGCGTGTTTGGTGCACTTTTGGGAGCCCAGTCAACAGGGAGCGAGACTGTCTGTGGCGGGGGTCCTTGTCTGCTCTTTAATGCTGAATTGATATTGATTGCTGCACTGCCTCTATTTGAATCAGTGATGCGGGTCAATCCTGATACTGTTCCTAAACCTGTATCTTGTTCATAATATGCTACTTCACCAGTTGCGGGATCGACGTACGTTGTTAGAGACCCAATCAGTTCAGATTGTTTTCCATTAGCCAATATGCTTGGTCCCTGTTCATACATGTAGTAAGTCTTACCATCAATCACTTTAGTTCCTACCAGTCTGTGATTTATGGTGTTTTCACCACTTGCATAAGATATTGTCGCTAATGGTTCTACTGCACCTCCAATAGAATTCTGTATTTGCACCATGGACGGATTTGATTGTATTGTTAGTTCCGGCCCGCGAACAACTTGTGGAAGTGGATTCTTCCTTGCTTCAGTTATTTGTGCTTCATTAGCCTGTATCCTTGTGTTGAGGTCTCCTGTGAGTATGGCAAATCTTGCAGTATCAGGCAACTTGCCTATATCAGTATTCATATCTGCATGTTGTACAAGCCCCTTTTCTGTGACTGTAACAAATGCACCATTAGTTACATCTGTACGCTGATATACTGCACGACCATAGCTATCAGTGCCAACTCTCGTATAAGTTCTGTCCTGCTCACCCACCTTAAACGGTACAACTTCATTATTAGCAGGAACATAATTGCTTTGGACAGATGCAGAGAGTGTGTCAGATATAACTTCAGAACCGCCGCTGCTGCCAGCAGATATGCCTCCAGTCTGTCGAGCAACCGGTATTGCTGTACCTCCCAACTGAGGAACTTGAACCTCCTCACCTGCAGGAGAAGAAATAGTTCCTTTTGACACAGTACCATAAGCAGTACTAATTCTACCTGCAGTCTTTCCAACATCTGCACTGCTAACAGGTTTGAACTGTTGTTGATCATTTGATCTGAAATCAGTAACTTCTCCTGACTCAGGATCAATAAGCACAGTCACCCCATCAGCTCTACGATACGAGTGCCTGTCTTTTCCATCAGACCCTATAGTGCTACCAGTATAACTCAAAGCTTTATTATCACCTGATACAGGATCAACATATGTCAAGGTCAACTGATCCTGAGAAACAGGATGATTAGGCGAAATTAGAACCCCTCCACCTGTAGTCTGCCGACCTATTATCTCACCTTTAGTAGAGTATACAAAGTCAGTATCTCCAGGTATGACTGCAAACTCCTGCCCTGAACGGTCTTTGAAGATTATTGCGGGTTTGTCATTTATCTGGGTTTCCCGTGAGTAATCATACTTTCCTGCAGCTGCTCCTGATTGATCTGCAAGACTTGGCATGCCCCCTCTTGCAGAATCACTACCATATGATGCAGCAGTTACTTCCCAAACTTCACTATGCCCACTTGTCCCTACAGCAATATTAGTATCGCTGACAGGAGGGGCAGTATTTGCAGATAAATCGTAAGCACTAGTTGCTCCTATCAACATTTCTTTCTGTTGACCTGATGGAGGAACTAATATCGCTTTTCCTCCAGTAACAGTTGTAGTTACTGTACCTTTTTCAAGATCTGCGGTGGTAGAATCTAAAAAAGCAGAATCTGTAGATCTGATAAGATATGTTGGCGTGTATTCTGTTGTTCCATCTGAATAAGTGCATGAAATTACAGAATACCCTGGTTTGGAAAATCCTTCAGGAGCGGGCTGATGCTTGCAAGTACCTGCACCAGTTACGACAACCGAAAATAGGACTGATAGAATAACTGCAAAAATCAGCATCTTGGAGGTTTTCATCTTGTGATTGTGAAGGTCTCTGCCCTCAACACCTCCTTCTTACTATACTTATCTCGTATCTTCACCATTGCAGTGTATTCACCTTCAGGTGCATCTTCTGCTAATGTCAACATATTCTGTATTGCAACAGTATCTGTTGGGTTCTGCTTAACCGAAACAACATTATTCGCGTTGAGATATGGCACTATGTTCCCCTCTGGGTCCATAACCATAATGTCCTCGCTTATGTCAAGAACATAATTTCCTGTGATTGAAACGCTTGTAAAGTCTTTCACTTCCATGTATATATATACAGGCTCATTTATACTATATATCTTATCAGAATTCTCAACATATGTAAGGTCCTCATTGACTACCGATGCCATTATCAATTTATCTATAGATACATCTAGACTTTGTACTGTATTTCCTGTCGTTGATTCGGACTGTACAAGCGCAGGATTGAATGCCAGTGGATCCTCTGCTACCACATTCACATCAGGAGCATAATCCAATTCTGTCCCTCCACCACTCATCATAGTAAAATAAGTACCCAGTCCTGCAAAGACTACCACGAGCACTGCTGCTATCGCGAGCATCTTGTGGTGCCCTGCGTCGGGTGGTTGTGGCATCATTGTAGGTTGTTGCATCTGCTGTGCCTGTTGGGTGTTCTGTTGAGGATATTGCTGTCCAGCTCTCTGCTGTGCCTGCTGCTGTGCGTATCTCTGCTGCATCTGAAGCTGGTACTGGCGGTACGCTGCGGCCTGCTGTACCTGCTGCTGGTATTGAGCATATTGCGATGGTGTAGGTTGCGGAGTAGGCTGCTGTGGTTGCGGATATGGCTGTGCAGGTCTAGGCTGTTGAGGATATGGTTGCTGAGGAGCCTGCGGTCTAGGCTGCTGGTAACCTGTCTGCGCATTTCGTATATCATTTTCGCCTACCATATTATCATTCTGCTGCCGCTGTACCTGGTGCAGGTGCTGGCGGTTTTATATTCTCATAACTAGGTTCTTCCTCTACGTTCAATGCTTCACCACATAGATCGAAAGTAGCCATGTCAAACCTTGAACCAGTGCTCTCTATAAGATCCTGGACCAATGTGAATATCGTCGATGCCCATTGTGCTGTGCGACAGACACCGCATATACCTACACAGGCCTTTCCAGTACATTGACAGGCCAAATCACACCCTTTCTGAAGTAAATACCCTGTAAGGGCATACGGATTCGTAAGGACTGACTGTAGGAACTCTCCCATCTGATTAAGATATTGGAATATAGGTATTGCTGCAAATATCTGACCCCACACATAAGTGCAGAGGTTGTAATGGAACTCCCTATCACAGCGCCAGGCATCCCTTCCGTTTGCAACATCAATACGATAACATAATATCTTTTTACACACCAATTGCCTTATCTTATCAAGGTTCATTATGATACCTGGCAGGCAAAGGCTAAGAACGCTCGTTATTATGCTCAATTTAGGATCAAAAGCCTGTTCCCCAAATATTGATACATCATTTCCGGTCAAGTCATCAGCGAACCAATCAATGCTCAGATATTTCCAGACATAATTATAGAATGCACTATTTATTGTTGACCAGGTTTTACGCACAGTGCACCAACCACCGCTATCAGTACATACATTCTCAGGATCCTTCGATATCTGACAGGATATGAACAGCCCGCAGAACTGGTATACATTGATAACCAGTTCAGGCAATATTTCACTATCTCCTTTCAATGTCTGCGCCATCACTGCCTGCGGAGCGCAAGCAGCATCATAGAATGCACAACCACCATCAAACACGCCTTTTACAACTGCTATTATAGTATCTACAGTTATCAGCATCTTCACCATGTCACAGATTGCCTGTAGGACAGAGAATATCTGTCTCATGATGGTCACAAACTTCCAGAAATCATTATTTGCAAAATCCATCAATCCTTCTACGTGTTGCTGGACATTGCCTATGTTCTGACCTAGAGGATTATTATATACTGGCACTTCAAGAGTTACATTAATCTCTTCAGGCAATGTAAGTGATCGCTCACTTCCTTTTTCATGTGTAGTCGCTATAGATTGCACTACTATCGTACAGGTAATATTGAAACCGAACAGTGGAGTGCTCACATTATTCTCATCAACACTCTCATATTCAGGGACAACCGATGGATTCAGGTCCACTTCGATCAAGTCTTCTAAACCACTTGATGGATCAGGTTGCGGTTTATTCTCATAACCTGGGAAGTTCATGAGCAATACCGCATACTCATTGGTCAATTGGTTCACATTGACATAATCAAGATTGTTGCACGAAGACGGTAACATTCGCACTGAAAGCGGCACAGGGTCACGCTGAGGTTTACCTCTCATATTTATCTTGAAGAACATGCGTGGCTGCGAGAGTACCCATGTCTGGCGATCTATCCCATCCGCAGGAGATTTATCAGATACATTTATGTTCCAAGAAGATATTGGCGCATCGTCACGAGCCAGTATCTCAATACCTTCCCATAGTTTAGTTCCAGTATGGTTAGTATAATCATCAAATGAGAACATTATCGATGGTGCGTTTCCTGCCAATGGCCCAAGGTATCCTTCATGTATTGGACCTACAGACCAGGTGCACTCAAATATCCTCTCATCTATTCCGGTGATTACTTGGTTCTCCACACATTCGCCAGCAAGGGATTGTGGACCGCCTTCCATCATCTTTGAGAAATTTCCACGGGCTGCTTTTATCCCTGAATGATCCTTTACAAAAAGACGCACTTCTATCATATCATTACCGACAAGATCAAGCATAGGATCATGACCTTCACCAATACCTGTTATGTTTGATTTCGCGAACAGATCATCACTCACTTCAGGAGGATCCACATCTACTTGTATCAATGCTGAAGGATAAGGTGTCGCGAGAGGATTCTCTGCATCGTCACGTGAGCCTCCTTGAGGGGTAAGGTATAATTTTGCCTTACTCTGCTTATCAGTGCTGATCCAGAACCATTTGCAGGTCCATCCAGGATCACAGACATTAGGATGAAGTATGCCCTGTCTCGTCTGATCCTCAATATATGGGCTTCTCTGCGGACCAAACTCTGTGAAATCCATGAATATATTTGCATTAGCCATGCCTGACCCTGACTCACTCACATCCACCAAGATAGTATTATTCTCTTCAGCTATCCAGAATTCTCCTTTATCATTCATAAAACTTGAATATATACTTGTAGCAACAGGAGGACTATTGTCAAAACGTATGTCCAATGATCTTGTCTCACTGAGAACATTCTCGTAGATGTCCTGTGCATAAATCTTGACAGGTATGGTGCGTGCTGTGCCTACAATCAGGAAAAGGCTTCCTGCAGTGCAGGTATACTGCTCTGATGATCCATTGACTGGTTCGCAAGTAATCGACTTGCTTCCATATGTCGCTTCGTGCTCTGGACGGTCGCTCAAACCTGAAATGTTCACATGTATAGTGTTTATCACTTTAGTGACGCCATCATAAAGCCCACTATTCTCGGTTATGTTGATGCGAAGTTCAACACCACCAATAGGCTGACCATTGGTGAATGTGATCTGAGTATCATCAGGCATGTATAGCGCCATGCCAGTTATCTCAGGTGGCTTAGTATCAAGTTCAACCTCGTCGCATCGTGTATCTGCCTGGCCGAACTTATCTGTTACATCTATGCATATCTGCTTGGTCGTGACCTCTCCGCCTACGACAAGTCCCGTAAGACTCATCGTGCCGTTCTGTTCACATACAGAATTAAAACTCTGGTTAGCTGCAAGCACTGCACCAGAAGAGCTGAAAGATACTGTTCCGATACCTGCACACAGATTGCTGCAGCCAGAACCTGTACACGCCAGATCCTCAACATGATAGCTGGCCTCAACAAGACCTCCAGATTTAGGTGTGTACTTAAGATCAGCATGTATCTTAGGTGGCAATGCATCCACAGTCACCTTCGCCTGTTTCGGCGGAGCAAGTGCAACTCCTGCATCATTAAATAGCTGAATTGTGAATGGAAGCGCTCCTGCAGATGGCGGAAGTGAATTCTCAGGATATTCGGCCATGCACGAGAATAATGCTGTGACCGGATCAGAAAGTTTGCAGTCAAAAGGTTTTGTCGGGTCCTCAAGTATCTTGACCTGATTAGGTTCGATGCTAGTATCTTCTGTTATCGTGGCTGACACATTGATGATGGTCGTGTCTGTCTGACTCCTGTAACCATTTATGTTATATTTACCATATACCTGCACATCATTTATCGTTGCAGCCATAGTAGATGATGCATAGATCGGCATCATGACTATAAGAAATATAAGGAACATCGCGATGTTGTGCAGGTATTGCTTATCTTTTATCTGTATCATCTCAATCTCCCTCAAGGCCTATAAATCTTGGTTCCAGCCTATCCCTATATATTCCTGAATATTTCTCAAGGTAAGACAGCTGTTCAAGACCTGGTAGATTCTTCAAAGATTCAGAATGTGTTTTTGGAGGAGCGAACCTCAGTACATAAAATATGACCTTATCATTACCGAACAGCTGGTCATTCGTTATCTCAAGATATCCTGTATCATTATTGAATGTCACACCACCTTTAGGATACGGATTCAATATAGTCTCATTCAACTCTATATCCTGCCCGCCAAAACCCAGTATCCCATCATAATGTATCGTCTCTTTCTGTACCCGTATAGGTGTCATCTCGTTCTCATACATCAGATAGCCTCTGACCTCATATTTTCCAGGCACAAGCCTTATTATGTCACTGTCTGTACCCCCTTTCAGGCCAAGGAAGGTATTGAAGTCTGTAAGGACCTCATCATCAATCCGCTCAAACATGAGGAATGCCTGTTCATTTAGAGGCGACATGGGTCCAGGGACTGATGCACCTGGTACTGCATAATTCTTAGCGACAGGATCATATAGAATATCCAGAACAAATACACTTGCGTTTATGAACCTGTAAGGTATAAGCTTAATTGTCAGGTTTGTTTCCTCTTCTTCTCTCATTATCTCCCTATTCTGATGCAGGAGGAAACTCTCATTGTTCACCCGAAGTTCTCCGAAACCTGACGGGAACATCGCAGTGAGCATCGACCGGTTCTTTCCATCCAGCTCAGTTAATTTTGTAAAACCTACAAAACAGGATTGGGCCCCAAACACATAATCAACACGTGCAGTGACTGGTTCTCCAGTCAATGAATTCAATGTCTCTATAGTGACAGGGCCTGCATCTCGCTGGTCAAGATTACAGGATAATTTCTGATTAGAGTCTCTTGCAAGACTCACATATTGTGAAGAGGTATGATTATTATCACGTATATTGCCCTCAAGCGCGAAATTGAATTTATAGCCTTTTCCCTGAAGAGCATCATAATCAGTCAAAGTAACCATCACAGGAAATGATACATCATACCAGCTAGTATACTGGTTAACAGCAAAGAAGCTCAAGAGACTTGCACCCTGCATGCTGGTCGGACCAATCACTTCCTGATCATTTATGTTGAGATATATCGGCCACCAGTCAAGATAGGTGAAATCAACTGCAATTTCAGTATAATTAATAGGATTGTCAAGCTCAATGATTGTCCGGTCCATAATGCCTTGAGCTATAGGATCAACTTCCTGTGCTCCATCCGCACCTGTCTTGAACATCACTCTTGGTTGGAAATTCAGCGTGTTCATGACCTGCAGCATAGATATACCTGGACCAAGAACATAGCTTTCTATCTTGCTCTTTGTCTCAAGCCTCGTCCACATCTTATAATCTCCAAGACCTATAGTTATATCTGATATCGGAGGTATCTTATTAGCATCCGCAGGTTGAGAATACATAGAAATAAGATTCATGGCCTGTACCTCAAGATAATATGTGACACTCTCATGCTCAACAAGATCTGCCGCAAGATTATATATGTCCATGAAATTTATATCAAGCTTAGTGAAGAATCTATCAATATCTATCCTGCTGTCTCCTTTTATGACAGTAATAGGATAGTCAAGGAAAAGTAATATCTCTTCTTCAGCGATATTCACATCTGATTTCATATCCCCTCTTATTTCAATCTCAAATCCTTGCATCCTGAAATCTCTGAACTCATTGATGCATGAACCAAGAGTATTCTCTATATATTTATCCATCTGTCCCTCAATAGAAGGTTCCATCCCCTTACGGAGAGCGGGAGCATTTGAATCGAATTTACAAGTCTCTGAACAGGTATTATCACTCTTGAGATACCACCAATAAGGCATCAAGCCCTTATCTCCGAACATGGAAAGCGCGTCTGAATCTGTAGGGTCAAGACCTGAAAAGAAAACCTTGCCACTCATATCCTCATCAGTAGGGTCTATGTAGCCTCCATGCAGACCTATCCTCTCAATACCTGATGTGCCTTTCTGCTTAAGACAATTCTCCACGAATATCTTCAGAGGCTGTGCCTCAAGAGGGACTTCCTCTATTATCGGAGCAAACCCACCTTCAGTGCCCTGAGTGACCTGTCCTCTTATGTAGAATATAATCGCTGAACCGAATAACAATACAATACCTATTATCATGAATATCGTGACCTGACCTTTCCTGGATCTGCAGGTCCTGCTATTGCTATGCCCAACCTTTCTCAATCCGGAAACACCAGCCAATCTACTCATATTATCATCAACCTTTGAAAATCAACCTTTCGCTGATCTCACACAGGTGAACCTGTAGAAATCAGACCTTATCCTTCCACATATATCAAGCACTTCTGCCTCTGGACGGGTGGTGCTCTGCGCAGTAGCAACCACCAGCAGACAGACATCCCTCTCATTCCCTTCCTTGACATCACACTTGAGGATCCCCCTATAGTAATCCCCACCCATCTCTTTCATGATGCTATCTACCATCTTAGTCGTATCGCTATAGAACCTGAATCCAAGAGTGAGCCCCATGAGCAGAACGACAATCCAGAATGATACAATCACATAAAGGAATACCTTATCCCTGTGCTGCACAGGACGATCATGGAACTTAGCAGCATAGAAAAATTTCCTCTCGTGAAGCACGTACCAGACTATAACGATGTTCATGAGTATCAATGAGACCAAAGAGAGCATTATCAACTTCCTGAAAACTGGATGTTCAACAGAATCCAACAGCATGAGAGATATCACTGCATTCAATGCAGCAAAACTGAAGAAGCCTATCGAGAGATCAAACGTGTATGCATATCGCTTCCAGAACCCATAGACCATGAAACATATCAAGACGAGCAATACTGAGTTCAGCATAAGCGCCCTTGATCCTATCAGCATCTTGCCGAACAATATCGTTGTCGGGAAAGTGATGCCCGATATGAACGAGATGATATACAGGAGCGCTAGGAATCCCATATAACCGATAAGGAACTTGATACCCAGAGGTATCCTATACTTGCCCATATGTATCGGTGAAGGCACAAAGAATTCCTCCTCCATCTCATGCGGAGGCATCTTTACAAATTCCTTGAGCTTCTGGAGATGAGGTACTACCTTCTTCTTATGATGCACAGACTTCTTGTGCTTAGTATGGACAGGATGCGCAGATTTACGCTCCATCTTTGTCTTAACGCGATGTTTCAGACGAGAAATCAATTTAGAAGACTTTGAAACTTTCCGTACCTTTTGGGAAGATTTCTTTACGTGTATCTTGGCAGGCTTTCGGGCAGCCGTGCTTGTAGTCTGGCGTTTAGCCTTACCCCTTTTTTCAATCATCAATATACCTTCTTTTTTTATTCAGGCCACTATCTGCTGTAGTATTGCTGACAATAGCTAAATCCCGAACTTTCCACTAAATGATTTCCCCCTAATATATAGACCCGAACCAATGTTGGTTTATAAAACTTCCTGTTTTATTTAAGAATGCACGGTATCCGCATATAGTGAATAACAAACAACACAACGTCTGAAACCACTAAAAAGTCATAAAAATCCACTTTCTCTGAATCATCATGTCACACACAGGTCACACATACGCGGATTTTTAGGACACCAAAAACCGCAGGTTTTTGCGTGTGAGAAATCACACATCATGATCATCGTATCTGTTTAGCTGTACATATGTCCGCAGCACTACGCTGCTAGGTAGCACTGCCGGCAGAAATCGAGCAGTCTATCGATAGAGGCTAAATCCTTCCCGCGTAACACTCAACAAGTGGCCGGTTATCACTTCTTAATCCGACCGGCGCAGAAGCTGTAGTGCTGCCAAACACAGCTAAACAAATAATACTCATCTTATCCTTGATCCCTTTCCTATCCCTTTAGCGACAACATATTCTAAAGGAGTCTTGAGCTTCTTGCCGAAATTCTCGCATACCACTGTCCCATCCTCATCAACAACAAGGCTGAGCTTTGCAAAATCATCTATCGTTATCTGCGGCAGACCTTCAACATCAGGCACACCCTCAACCCTTACCTCATCACCAGGATCAGAATCAGGAGCATCAAGAGTCACCACCCTCTTGCCATCATCAGCTGCAAGGAGCATACCATCGCTCTCAATGCCACGGAGCTTTGCAGGTTTCATATTACATATCACGATGACATTCTTTCCAAGGAGATTCTCCCTTGGGATGTAAGCCTTAAGTCCAGCAACAAGCTGGCGTCTCTCAGAGCCGATATCTACCTGCAGCACATAGAGCTTACCTGCATCAGGATGATCATCTACAGAGACAACCTTTGCTACACGCAGGTCAAGAGGGAATTCCTCAAGCTTCTCAACTTCAACATCCTTTGCTTCCTTCTTCTTGCCCTTGCCGCCAAAGCTCGACTTGAAAGTCTCTATCTCCTTATCCTCCAGCTTCCTGAAGATGACCTTTGCCTCTCCGAGCTGGTGCCCTGGATCGATGTCAAGATTCATCTTATACCTGATGGTCTTGATCGGCGCAATATTGAGCTGAGAGAAAATATTCTCTGAAGTGAACGGAAGGAAAGGAGACATTATCGATGCAAGAGTACGCACGAGGTTACAGCACACATTGATCACAGTTCCGCAACGCTTCTTTGCATCTTCACCCGCCTCTGGCTTGACAAGATTCCATGGCTGGTTCTCCTGGAAATACTGGTTCCCGATGCGGGAGATATTCATCACTTCCTTGAGCGCATCACGTTCCTTGACCTGCTCAAGAAGCTCGATGATCTTTGTCTTCAATTCTCCGACCTCAGTGATCACCTTATCATCAGCCTCGGTCAGGTGAGCACCAGGGACCTTGCCATCAAAATACCTATGAGTGAATGTCAATGTGCGATTTATGAAATTACCAAGATTTGACAGGAGCTCATTATTGTTCTTATCCTGGAACTCCTTCCAGCTGAAATGAGTATCAGCACCCTCAGGTCTCGCAGAGATCAGATAATAACGCCACACATCAGGAGGGATCCCTGTGCTCATGACATCGTCACCATAGACTCCTGTGCCCATGCTCTTTGAGAACTTACCAGTCTCATAATTGAGATACTCAGTGGAATCTATATGGTGGAGCATCGTCCAATCATCTTTTGTAGCGAGCAGTGTCGCAGGGAATATTATAGTATGGAAAGGGATGTTATCCTTGGCCATGAACTGGTAGAGCTTTGCCTCATTGCCTTTCCACCACTGTTCCCAGGTATCAGGGAAAGCATGTTTTGTGATCGAGATATAACCTATAGGTGCATCAAACCAGACATAGAAAACCTTGTTGGTATAACCTTCCATAGGGATCGGGACACCCCACTTCAGATCACGGGATACACAACGCGGTTTTAATCCTTCTTTGAACCATGCTTGAGTTGCAGTCCTTGCATTCTGTGTCCAGAATCCATCCTCTGCACTGGAGATTGTCCACTTCTCAAGCTCAGGGCCAAGAGCGGGCAGGTCAAGGAAAAGATGATTACTGGTCCTTGTGGTCGCTTTTGTGCCGCACACCTTACACTTTGGGCTTATCAGCTCAACTGCATTAAGGAGCTTGTCACAGCTCTGGCATTGGTCGCCTCTGGCACCTTCATGACCACAGTGAGGACAAGTCCCCTCGACAAACCTGTCAGCGAGGAACTTATCGCATTTAGGACAATAAGTCTGCTCAAGAGAATCCTTAGTTATGAATCCATTCTCATTTACACAATGGAATATACTCTGAACAACCTCAGTATGAGTATCAGTAGAAGTCCTGCCGAACGCATCAAATGAGCACCCGAACCAGGCATAGATCTCCTTGTGTATCTTATGATACTTATCACATATCTGCTGCGGAGTGAGACCTTCTTCAAGCGCCTTTGTCTCGGTGGCAGTCCCATGTTCATCAGTGCCACAGATAAATAATGTCTCAGCACCCCTTGCGCGGCAGAACCTGGCAAAGACATCTGCAGATAGAACGCATCCTATAATATTGCCCAGATGAGGGACATTATTTACATACGGCAGTGCGCTGGTTATCAGTATCTTCTTATCCATGCTCAGCGATTAACAAGCCACTTTATTTAAATATTACAGTTTATATGACCTTAAGTCACAGTTAGTTTTAAAAGGATGCAGGGATTGATGCTTAAAAATTTAAGACTAAAAAAGTCTAAAAACAAAGTATAACAACAGATCATAAAACTTTCCGAGGTGTTCATATGAAAAAAATATTGTGTATTTTAGTCCTTTTGACACTGGCCTTAAGTATTGCGGGCTGCGGTGATGGTGCAGATGACACAGACAGATCACAGACTGATGATTCAGGTGCAACTGATGTAGCGGACACACCTGATGCAGGGACTGCTGAAGTATCTACAGAGAAAGGGTCTGATAGCAGCATGGGCGAGAAATTTACCGACTTCATAACAAAGAAGAAGAACAGCGAGTATGTCGTCGAGTATGATATGACTTCAAATGATCCAAACATGAAATCATATACTATGACACAATACCTGTCAGGCAGCAATATGCGGACGGATATGCAGATGGAACAGGGAGAGACCCGTGCGTATATCATAGGAAAGACCATGACCAGCTGCAACGATATGCAGGGTGGATGGACCTGCATGAAGATAGACATGCCTGAAGAGAACAACATCAACCAGATGATGGACTCAGTAGAGAGCAGACCAGATGATTATGATGTCTCTCCTGATGGGACAAAGAAGGTCGCAGGAGTGACAGCAATATGCTTCAATGTAAAAGTCTCAAAAGACAAGACACAAGCGACATTGAGAGAATGCTTCAGCAAGGAAGGAGTCCCATTATATCTCAAGATGGATTCTGAAGGCAGGATGACTGAGATGACTGCAATTTCATACAACAATCACGTCCCTGCAGGGACGTTCACTCCACCTGCAGAAGCTCAGGATATGAATGCGATTATGGAGAATATGAAAGCAAATCTTCCTGAAGGGTATGAGATGCCAGGAGGATAAAGCATATTTGTTCAATCAACATAATTAATTTTTTTATTCCTTTTTCTTTGTCTTATCCATCATATAAGGTTTGCATAATGTCCATATCTCATCCATCTTCTGCTTAGCTTGACTCAACTGCTCTGCAGTCATCTCAAGCTTGCTTGCGAGCTTTGGCCTGCCTCTGTTCCGGTCACCTTCTGCCTGCCTCTTCAAGTCTTCTGACAGGTATTGTATGAATTCAGCGACAGAATCATAGCGCATATTCCCTATGGATTGTGCAAGTTCCTGCAGAGTGCCATCATATCCTTTAGCGTAGTTTTGATGTTTCATGGATGTCAAGAATAATTACAGAGTTATAAGTTTATTCGTTCGCACAAGCCACCGCAGCAATTGTTTTGATTCTTTTCCTGCACGCACCACCATCCTGCACTGATCAAGAAGAGCGTGTTGCGACCAGACTAACAGCCACCGCGGCACTCGCTTTGATTATCTTGTCTCTTCTGATAGCCCAACTGCATCTGTTATCGAGTCAACAATAGTCAGCTCGTTAGGCGGCGGTGGCTTGTATACTAATGATTATCATCACTAAAAGCCATACATCAACCAGATATAACCTGCTGATATGAGAACCGAGAAGAAAGTGAATGGAAGACCAATTTTCACAAACTCCCAGAATGTTGTCGCGTATCCCCTGTTCTTCAGCAGACCTACACCAACTATGTTAGCGGAAGCTCCGACAGGAGTTATGTTCCCTCCGACACTTGCGCCGATCAGGAGACCGAAGTACAGCACATAAGGAGATGCTGCTGCCTGCTCTGCAATGAGCTGCGTGACAGGAAGCATCGCTACAATATATGGAACATTATCAACGAATGCGGAAAGCATCATCGAGATGACAACTATAGTGATGAACGCGAAGAACACATTGCTTCCGGTGATCGAGAATATCCCTTTGGCAATATCAGCTATCAGCCCTGTGCTGGTGAGAGACTCGACCATTATGAACACAGCTATGATAAAAAAAGCAGTACCCCAATCCATCCGGAATATTGTACGGGCAAGACTCTTTTCACGCTTCCTGTTCTCACGCAGTAACCAGACAAGAGATATGACTCCGAACACCATACATATGAGACCGATAGAATACCCATTACCTTCCTTCAATGAAGAGCTGAAAGCCAATGCAACTATCATCGCAGCCAATACTATCGATGGGAACTTGCTCTTTATCTTTACCTCCTTGACTGTATGAACATCATGGTTGTGATGCCTGAAGAAGAAGTAAAGCACCACCAGAGATGCAATCATGCCAAGCTGGACTGCAAAGAAGAGTCCTGGCTTTCCCTGGAATATGAAGAAATCATTGAAGTTCAGGCCTGCATGGCCTGCAAGCAGCATGCTTGGAGGGTCACCGATAAGTGTTGCAACCCCCTGGAGATTAGAGCTGACAGCAGCACCTATGATCATCGGGACAGGAGACACTCTTATACGTTTAGCGATAGAGAAAGCGATCGGAGCGACAATCAAGACACACGCAACATTCTCAATCACTATCGACAGTACTCCTGTGACAGCACAGACAAAGAGCATGGCAGACCATACCTTCTTTGACTTGTTCGTCACCCAGATTGCAACAAAGTCAGGCATCCTTGATTCCACAAGCGCCTCGGCTATCAGAAGCATACCCACATAGATACCTATGACATCCCAGTTTACAGATGTCCAGGCAGAATCTGAATTGACTGCTCCAAGCAAGAAAGCGAAAAGTACTCCAACCCATATGACCCATACTTTCTTATTATAATAACGTACGATAAGAGCATAAGTCAAGACAAAGACTATAGCAGTTGCGTACTTTAATGTTATAGGATCCAACATGATGCCTTGATACCTCTTTGATTAAAATGAGGTACTTATATAAATTTTATCACATTGATGGCCTGACAGGATGAGACTCAAAGGAAGAGCTATTGATGGCATAGAGCTTGTGGATCTTGCGCTATACCTCAAGGAAGAACACATACTGGTAATGGCAGACCTCCACATAGGCATAGAAGAAGAGCTCTTGAAGAATGGTGTGCTCATACCTAAATTCCATTTCAGAGACCTCGTGAAACGGGTCGAAGGGATATTTGAGAAGCTTGCTGAAAAGAAGCTACCTGTTGATCTGGTGGTGATAAATGGTGACCTGAAACACGAGTTCGGGACAATATCTGATGAAGAGTGGCGCAATACACTCAAGCTTCTTGATTATCTGATACGCAAGGGAGGAAAAGTGGTGTTGGTCAAAGGGAATCATGACAAGACACTCGGCCCTATCGCAGATAAGAGAGGGGTGCTTCTGGTGGACCAGTTCATCGTAGGAGACAAGATCATCCTGCACGGAGACAAGATGATAGAGCTGCCTGCCTCCATCAAGACAATCATAATAGGCCATGACCATCCCGCAATAAGCCTCAATGAAGATATGCGGAAAGAGACGTATAAATGCTTCATGGTCGGCAAGTACAGACGCAAGAACCTGATAGTCCAGCCATCGATGAACCCCCTGACAGAAGGGGCAGATATCCTGGAACGTATTTACCTGAGCCCTTTCCTCAAGCAGAAGACTACTGATTTTGAGGTATACATCGTTGCAGATAAGGTGTATGATTTTGGAAAGCTGAAGAAACTGGCACAGTAAGAAACCCTCAGATAAAGCGTTACAACTTCGGAAAACTAAAAAAGCTTTATATACCCTCATTCTTTTGGTACAGTATAATGTTTGTTACATTAGTAGAATTGGCAATGGTAATCCTGTTCATCTTGGTATTGGTAGATGCAGCAAGGCACTTTAAGACGAACAGGAAGAAGATGCTCCTTCTTGGCCTTGCGTTCGTATACGCCCTCATATTTGAGAATTTCAACATAATATTATCAAAAGGAAGTGTAGGAGGATATTTCTACAATCCTGAATTCTTACTCTATGTCTGGCACATGCCACTGTTTGTAGCAGCTGCCTGGGCAGCACTGATATACACTGCAATGCACATATCAGATGTGCTTGAACTCAAGACACTCACAAGACCTTTCATGGACGCATTCCTTGTATTGAACATAGACCTCACGCTTGATGTTGTCGCATCAAGACAGAAGCTCTGGACCTGGGTCGGGTTCACAGATCTTGATGGCTGGTTCGGGATACCTGCAGACAATTTCATCGGATGGCTTTTTGTCGTGTTCATGTTCAGCTTCCTTTTCAGGTACTTCTCAAGATCAGAAGACGCGATGGTCAACATGACCACCCGCACTGAATATTATATCCTTCTGCCTGCTTTCGCATACCTTGCGATGCTCGTGCTGTTCAGTATCGTAAATTTCGTGGAGGAGATATTCCATCTCACAAGATCAGAAGAGCTGTTCCTCCTGTGGGGCATGGTGATACTTTTTGCTGCCATGATCAGGACAGCAAAAGAGAAGGCGCATCAGATATTTGAATTTGATGGCTACACACTGTTCATCATATTCTTCACAAGGCTGTCATTCTTCATATACATAATGTGGAGCCTTGTCCTCATGAAACCACATATCGGACAGATAGCACTGGGAGTGATACTTGTGATTACCATGGTTGCAGAGCTGCTAGTGTACCACTCGGCATTCGGCCACATAGGCGGCAATCTAAAATGGTTCGAGAAAAAGAAAGATTTCCAGCATTATTAGTTAAAGAATATTTTAGTTCTCTTTCATTTAATTTTCTTCAATCATTAGCACCACCACGGCCGTCACCGCCTGTCAGCATGCTATCAATCTATGAACATCAACAGCAGTGATAAAGCCGGTGCTGCCAGTTAGCATGCACACAAATCATCAATAACAATCAACAGCAGTGATAAAGCTGGTGACGCCAGAGTAGCATGCCTTCAGTGTAATAAAACTAATCAATAAATAAAGAATCCCTTCGGGAAAATTCTACGTTTGACCAACTCAAGCATGCGGCGGCGTCCAGGAGTTTTGCGAAGCAAAACGGAGGCAAGCTTTAACACTGCGTCAGAAAGAAAAAGAGAACAATAAAAAATCAAAATATTACTCACTCACCCTCAAATTCACACAGAGTGAACATCTTGTATCCTGCGTCCTTGACCTTCTTCTGGCCGCCGACTTCAGGTAAGTCCACGATGAATGCCATCTCGACAATCTCTCCGCCGAGCTTCTCGATGAGAGTCGCTGCAGCCAAGCAGGTTCCCGCAGTAGCAATCAAATCATCCACGACAAGCACCTTATCACCCTTCTTGATCGAATCGATGTGCATCTCTATCTTATCAGTGCCATACTCAAGCTGGTACTCATGCTGCACAGTAGTATGAGGGAGCTTGCCTGCCTTCCGTATAGGTACAAAACCTTTGCCGAGCTGATGCGCAATCGCTCCTCCAAGGATGAAACCTCGCGCTTCAAGACCGACAATCACGTCGATGTCTACACCAGTGTAGCGCTGGACAAACTCATCTATCACCTTACGGAAACCCTTAGCATCCTGCAACAGAGTCGTTATGTCACGGAACATTATGCCCTGCTTAGGGAAGTGAGGTATCGTCCTTATCTTAGATTTTATATAATCCATAGTATCACCTTCTGATTACTGTCTACTCGCTATCTACTTAACTTTAGGAATCACATCAATAAGAAGACTCGTCACCTTCTTCACATTCTTTCCGAATATCTCAAGGATGGCGTCCCAAGTCACCGGCTCTTCATCCTTCTTCCAGCAGTCATAGTCAGTGCTCATGGCGACAGCAGCATAAGGTATCCCTGCCTCATTTGCAAGTATCACCTCTGGTGCAATCGACATGTTGATTATATCCGCACCCCACGCCCGAAACATCTTGCTCTCAGCAATCGTAGAGAATCTAGGACCTTCGATAGTCACGACAGTCCCTTTTTTATGATGCGTTATGCCCAGAGATTCTGCAGAACTGTTCAGCAAGGATCGGAGAGCTCCATTGAATGGTGTTGCCATAGGAGTATGAACTGGCTTGTGCGGCTCAAACTTCTCGTGGAAGGTCAATTTCCGCAGGCGGGTGAAATCTATGAACTGGTCGATAATTACAAGGTGGCCACGGTCAATCTCTTCTCTTAAGCTGCCTACAGCAGTGGTCGCAAGTATATGCGTGCACCCTGCTGCCTTCAATGCATGGATATTAGCACGATAGTTTACCTGCGTAGGAGGGATAGTATGCTCCCTGCCATGCCTTGCGAGAAGGACCACTTCAACCCCTTTTATCTTCCCTGTCTTCAGAGGAGAACTGGGCGCGCCGTATGGTGTAGATACCTCTATGTCCTTTGCACCCTCAAGAATATCTGGATTGTCCAGCCCGGAACCGCCGATTATGCCTATCTTTACCAAATTACCACCCCGTTCGTAATGATCAAGATAATCTTCCTGATTCAATTTCTGTTTAAAAATGTTTTGCATGTATGCGGCGGGACAGGTATCAGTTGTCACAACAATGGTACAAAACCGCTTACATAAAACATATAAACCATGTGTGAACAATAAACATATCATTCTGGGCGAAGGAAATACAGTGGCAAAAAAAATAACAAAAACATCATCTATCGGAGATTACATCAGGGATATGGAAGAGTCATATCACTCCACGCTCCCTCCACACCATATAGGGATGAACATCGTATACGCATTCTGCTCTGCATACTCAAACAAGCCTGCACCTAAAGTGAATCCATCTCCAAACCATAAGAAGAGTGTCGTGATCAGCATGCACACGCGGCTCAGGAAACTCTGGCTCGGCCTTCGGTTCTCCACATATGATACAGAGACTCCCCTCCCTACAGACCCTTACATGAACCCTACTGAAGAGAACCTTGAAGGGACTATTGAGCTGCTCAGAGAGGCAAGGGGACAGAATTTCTTCACTGATATCAGGGATGCAGCAGTCGAAGCATCTGACGAGTACTACCATAATGCAAAGATACCATATTCAGACTCATGGCGCATATACGACCTCATGCACACTAAGCTGCTACAGAAGGTGGTACGCGCATCAAGCGATCTCGAAAAAGAGATAGACGCCCGCTAGAGGAATACACGATGACAGCCAGTTCAACAAATCTAGAAGAGAGGATCAAAGTCGTTGACACCAACGTCTTCCTCACAAACCCTGAAAACGCGTTTGAATCATTCAGACCGACAAAACCGGGCAGACGGAATGTGATGGTCATACCGATAGGAGTACTTGGAGAGATCGATAAGTTCAAAGGAGAAGATAATACTGAAAGAGGAAGGAATGCACGAGCATCAGTACGGCTCATAGATGAGTACAAACAGAAATATGGCGGTAATCTATTTGAAGGGATACCTGTCGCGGATAATTACGTGATCAAAGGCGCATTTCTTGAAGAGGACAATAATTATCCCCATATCAGTAAACTAGGGATAAGCCCTGTCGACAGAGATATAATAAAACTCTGCCTCAGATACAGAGATGAAAATATAAAGACAGAGCTTGTGACCCAGGATGGCATAGTAAGGCATATAGCAGATGCCGTAGGCCTCAAACAGAGTGACTGGCGAGCTGAACGAGTGATCCAATCAGAAGATGAGATAAATGCCGGATGGTACAAGGTAGAGCTTGATGATGCTGCCAAGACTGAGTTCCTCAAGGGAGGGATCACACTGGAAAGACTTGAAGGATTACCTGTCTTTAGACCAAATCTCTGTGCGGATAATGAGTTCATCGCCATGCCTGATATGAAACTCAATGAGATTGTCGATAAGACATACTTCTATTTCACCCATCCAGAACATAGTGATAAGAAAGATAAACAGAATAGGTGGCTTGTAGGGGTATATGATAAGGGAAAAGGGGCAGTGATGAAACTGGATGATTATGCAATACCAAAAACATTCCCTAATACCGGCGAACCATTCAGGGCAAGAAACATACAACAGAGGCTTGTCCTTGATGCATTGTTCAATGAAAATCTAAAATACGTGAGCCTCCTTGGATATGCAGGAACAGGAAAGACATTCCTTGCTATTGCCGCAGCACTGATGCAGGCTGCTGAAGATTCTGAGATAAACAGGTATCAAAAAGTGATGATAGCAAGACCTCTCGTAGGTGCGCATCAGACCATGGGATTCCTTAAAGGGGGCATGAATGAGAAACTCTCTCCCTGGATGCAGCCAATATATGATAACATATCACTCCTTACAGGGGTACCTGGTGACATGGTAGAGGAGTCGCTAAACCATCTGAATGTTGAGGTCACATCTCTTGAGCACATAAGAGGAAGGTCGTTTGCTATGCCATCCATCGTCATCATAGATGAAGCACAGAACCTGACAGGACATGAGACAAAGACCATATTGACCAGAGCAGGAGATTACACAAAATTCATCTTCACTGGAGACCCATACCAGATAGATAACCATCACGTGAATGTCCTTAACTGCGGCCTTATCTATGCAGCCCAACGGATGAATGATCTTGATTATACTGCTACACTTGCCATGAATATCGGTGAGAGAAGCAGGCTTTCAAAGGATGCTGCGCAGAGATTGTAAAATCCTGCAGCAAGATATCCCTAATCACCCTATATAAATTTTTGTTTTTTCTCTTTCATCATTGACGAGAATCCCTAATAATCCTGTGATTGTTTCCAATGAAAAGGTTTTTAAATTTTGCTCACATATTCTATCATCAATATGGAAGAGACTAACCGAATTGATGGTGAGATGTGCCCGGTATGCCGCACCAAAAACCTTTCTCTCGTCGAGGCAGAGCAGGAAGTACCTTATTTCGGCAAGGTGTTCATATTCTCCATGGCATGTTCTGAATGCAAGTACTTCAAATCTGATGTAGAGTGCGCAGAGCAGAAACCTGCAAGCAGATACACGCTTGATGTAGAGAATGAGGCCGACCTCAATATCCGTGTCGTGCGCTCTTCGGAAGGGACCATAAAGATTCCGCGAATAGGGGCAATAGAACCCGGTCCTGCAGCAGAGGGTTTCGTCACCAATGTAGAAGGGGTCATCCAGAAGTTCAAGGAGCAGGTCGAGCACATAAGGGATGAAGAAGAGGATGAAGCTATCAAGAAGAAAGCCAAGAACATGCTCAAGAAGATCAACCGCGTCCTGTTCGGACAGGAGAGCGTGAAGCTCATCATAGAGGACCCAACAGGAAATTCTGCGATAGTAAGTGAAAAGGCAGTGAAGAGCAAGCTGTGAGATATTTCTTTTGAACGTAATCAATACTAGCTACGCTGCTAAAACCGGTGACGTATGTGTAGCATGCGTAAGAGTCACTAAAATGAATCAATAGAAAAGGTACGCCTACGGCGAAACCACAAACTTCGCAGAAGTTTGGGCGCCAGAGCAGAATTGCTCTGAGCGTCAACTGATCAACAACTCAAGTATGCGGAGGCATCACGAGACACAAGAGCACGTAATGCTCTGGGCACCAGAGCAGAACTGCTTTGAGCACCTTGCGCAGCAAAGCGAGTCAGGTTTCAGCAGCGTAGATCCTGCAATAAAAGAATGAGCTGATGAAATATAAAAATAAGAAAATAGAACTAAAACAAAAAATTAAAGATCGTCACCAGGGCCATCAACATCCCTGCGGGTGTTGTCAGACTCCCTGTAAATCTTCGCGAAAGATGGTGTGAGCGCAATCCAGTCATCACCAAAACCAGCAATGTCGCCGTCAATCGCTTCACATGTCTTCTTGAGCTTGTTGATCGCTCTCTTCAACTCAACCAGATCCTTGTCCTTCAATGGTTTTATGTTGACAAGGCTTATTGTGTACCCTTCACGTAACACGTCAAGGATAGGCTTGATATCACTGAAATCCTCAATGACGAACGGTCGCACAGTTATCTTTGATTTAGATGGTGGCGCGACACCTTCAGGAGGAATCTCGACATAGCCCTGATCACCTTCACCTGGTAAGTCGAAATCATCAGAACCAGAAAACCTTTTTTTAATCTTACTTAGTAACCTCTTCATGGTAATGCCTCCTACTTTTCCGTGGACTGTAAGTAGCTGAAGTCCTGAAAACCCCTATGTTTAATGGCCTGATACCTATTATCAAAGTATTTAAACCTTTCGCTTTACTATTTTTTGTTAGCATTCCAGAATAGATAATATTATAGGAATTCCTTAAACCGTCAAAAATGCCACTTTCAGGCCTTAATAAGCAAACCCAAAAAAACACTCAACTCCCCTGGCCCGCAATAGGCAAATCAAAACCTTTTTATATGACTATAATTTCAAAAAGCATTGAAGTGTAAGATTTAAGTCATAAAATTATTTTCAGGTATCTAAATCTCACTGAAATGAGATATTATTTGGTACTTGAACCACAATAATTTTAGGACACCAAAGACCAAGAAATGGTCTTTGCGTGTAAATATCAGTATAATCAAGGTGTAAAAATGACAACCAGAATTGGTGGGTTCCGAAGGAAAACAAGAAGTAAGCTCAAGAAGGACCGCAACGAAAAAGGAAAGATAAGCTTAAGAAACTTCCTCCAGAAGCTAAATACTGGAGACAAAGTACTGCTCAACGCAGAACCTGCATACCAGGACGGAATGTATTTCCCAAGGTACCATGGAAAAGTAGGGACTGTCAAAAGCAAGAAAGGAGATTGCTATGATGTCACAATAGACGACCGTGGCAAAGAGAAGATACTGATCATACATCCTGTACATCTCAGGAAATTGGAATAAAATGACAAAACCAGGAATAATCGACGAGACGCCAATCAATATGGCAACGCTCAAAGAAGAGCTGAAGAAGATAAAGAAAAGAGATGATGCCTTGAACTTCAGGGCAGAAAAGACAGAAGAGTACCTGAACCAGTTCGTAGATATCAAGGAAAAAGATGCAAAAGACATATGTACCAAGATTGAAGCGCTCGATATACCGAGACTCAAACCTGAGCACATAGTGAAGCTTGTGGACATCCTTCCTACTACACCTGACGAGGTCAAACTGGTGCTGCAGGGATACACGATAACAGTAACGAAAGAGAACTTGAAAAGGGTTGCCGATGCGATACAGGAATCAATCAAAAAAGAATAATACCCAACCTAATACTGGAAGAAAATGGAAAACATGCATAGAGATAAAGAGGAGTCAGCTATCGTGCTTGACTTCCTCAATCACGGCTATCCGTTCGACCCACGGCCAAGCCACGTCAAGACTCCAGTAGTGCAAGCTATAGGCAAAAAAAGATTCACACTTCTCGAACTCTGCCCGAAAAAGGGCATATTCTTACAGCCAAACGATGATGTCTACATCGGAGACGGCAAGAGAGACCAGATACATCACATACTCGGCAAGCTGCAGTATGACAAGATGACAAATACCGCGATCGGTACATTAGAGATAGTGATCAAGGAAATGGTCAAGGAACGAGAAGAATACTTTGTCAGCTTCTTCAATAAGGCACAGCCGATAACGATAAGGATGCACCAGCTTGAGCTGCTTCCGGGCCTGGGAAAAAAGCACATGAATGCCATAATCGTCGCAAGAGAAGAAAAAGAATTCGAGTCATTCAAAGAGATCAAGACACGTGTCAAGCTCATACCTGACCCTGAGAAGATAGTGCTACGAAGGATCATGCTCGAGCTTGCAGGAAAAGAGAAGCACCGTATATTCACTGATTAAGTCATCGCTAAAATTCTATCAGTATCTATACTCTCTAGATGTCTCCCTGTAGACGCGCAGGAAATTCTTCCCGAGCACCTTCTGGACTTCCTCTTCTGAGTATCCCCTGTCAAGCATCACATGAGTGATCGCTGAAAGGTCGCGGACATCCTTCATCTCCCGCGGAAGAGTTATGAAACCATCAAAATCAGAGCCAAGAGCGACATAATCTATACCCACAAAATTCTTGACGTGATCGATATGATCCACTACACGTTCCACGCTGCAGGACAGGCTACCATCGATGAAGTGAGGAGCAAACATTATCCCTACAACCCCTCCGCTGGACGCGACAGCCATTATCTGCTCATCATCTATATTCCGAGAGCTTGGGTAGCAACTGTACACCCCTGTATGCGATACTATGACTGGTCTCTCAGACGTGTCGACAGCATCAAAGAACCCTGCACGGTTGATATGCGCAAGGTCAACAATCACGCCAAGCTCGTTCATGGCATGGATCAGCTCCCTTCCGAATGATGTGAGAGGCTTATCCCTGTTCCATGGCAAGAGTGATGAGTAGGCAGCTTCTGTGCTATTGAAGTGCGACAGGCCGACATAACGGACACCCTTATCAGCGAACCATTCAAGATTCTCAACACGCCCTTCAAGCGGATGTGCTCCTTCCATCCCCAGGAACACCCCTATCTTCCCACACTCCTGTAACTTCTCTGCTTCCTCTGCAGACAAAGCCCAGTCGATTGAAGGACAAGAATCTACAAGATCATGCAGATGATAGACCTGCCTCTTTGCACATCTCATCTTGTTTGACCAGTAATTTGTCACTATCCCAAATGCCTGAAGGTTGACACCTCCCTCCTGAAGACGAGGGACATCAATATGGTTCCTGATAGGACTCAAAGGCAGCCAGGGCTCATGCTTCTTCAGCATATCATAACCTCGCGTGGCCCACATCAATGTATCTGCGTGCAGGTCTGCGACAAAAGAATCCTCATGTAACTTAGCAGCATAATCGCTCACTTCCACGGACATCACCCGACACAATAGTACAAGGTCTGAACCTTGCCTGTAAAAATATGCCTGATCATGCTTTATAACACTTCGCGTGATATTTTTTATCAGTCCACATCAATTTAAAAACAAACAACAACTAATAAATACCTCTATGATTCCATCACAGGTTGAAAAAGAGGAATCTGACGAAGAGGAGAGCTATTTGTTGTACACTGCTGAGGGAAAAAAGGTCGATACAAAACCCGCCGGCATCATGGAAGCGGATGCCGGTGAGATGTCTTCTAGTAAAAGTTCTCTGCTTGATATACAGATAGAGACTGTCAAGACAGAGCCATCACCTGCTTCTGGATATGACCTTATAGCTGTAGGTGCAGGACCTGCAGGACTGTTTGCAGCATATGAAGTGGTCAAGCACAACAGGGCACATCCTAACAAGAGACTGCAGATGCTGATCATAGAGAAAGGTAAGAGCATAGAGACAAGGAAGAAATCTGAAGTCATGTGCGGAGTCGGAGGGGCAGGGACATTCTCAGATGGGAAACTGCACTTCACACCAGTCCTCAGCCATGAGAAGATGCTCCACCTATATTCCATGCCAGAATACCAGACATACCTTGATTATGTCGACAAGATATTCACTGAGTTTGGAGTCACAGCACCATACTTCCCAAAAGACCAGAAAGAGGTCGAAGGGATGGTAGATGAATGCAAGAAGCACGGCATCCAGCTGTTCATACGCAGGACCAGACACGTCGGAAGTGATATCCTGCCTGAGATAATCAAGAACTTCACAGACTACCTCATCAAGAACGGGATAGAGTTCATGACAGAGACATATGTCGATGATGTAGTAATTGATGATAAAGTATGCATAGGTGTAAAATTAGATACGGGAAAAGAGATCCTTGCAGATAATGTCCTGCTCGCACCTGGAAGGTACAATGCAAAATGGCTGCAGGAACTTTGCAAGAGATACAATATAGAATTTGCATATGAGAAAGTAGAGGTCGGAGTACGTGTAGAGTTCCCTTCTATAATCATGAAGAAGTATGCTGATGTGATGTACGAATCGATATTCAGGGTGTACACAAACACTTTTGATGATCCAATAAGGACATTCTGCCCATGCCCAAATGGGATGGTCGCCACTGAAGAGTATGAGGGGTTCGTGTGCGTCAATGGACACAGCAAATCAGACCACAAGAGCGAGAACTCAAACTTCGCATTCGTCACAGAGATAAATCTCACAGAGCCTGTGGAGAATACTATCCTTTATGGAAAGTCTATCGCTCTGCTTGCTACTACAATAGGTGGCGGGATGCCTATAGTGCAGAGGCTTGAAGACCTCAAGTGCGGACGCAGGAGCACTGCAGCAAGACTATCGAAGAGCTTCATAACACCGACACTCAAGGAAGCAGTCCCTGGAGACATATCAATGGCACTCCCGCACAGGGTCGTTACCAATATCAAGGAGGGCCTTGCTAAACTTGATGCTGTGATGCCTGGGATAAATTCATCTAATACTCTTCTTTATGCACCGGAGATCAAACTCCGCAGTTCCAAGATAGTCACTGACAGGCATCTCCAGACCCTCACTGTAAAGAACCTGTACGTCGCAGGCGACGGTGCAGGGGTAGCAGGGAATATAGTCGGTGCAGCAGCTACTGGGTTAATAGCTGCAAGGGGAATAATTGAGAAGATTCAATAAGTGATCTTGAAGTGAATCCACTCATCTCCTATTACCATATATGAATATATCTTCCTTGAACATCTTCTTCCTGCTGTGATATTCTGCGTCAAGCTTCGCATCAGAGAACAGCTTGATGACCTGTTTCTTATCTCCTACCAGAAGGGCATTCGGTGTCATGTTGATGAATGTGTTCTTCACATGGAAGCAGAACCTTCCTTTCCTGCTCAATACCTGATGCACATGCTTCAGGAAAGCAGGGACATCGTCCATATATCCGAGAGAATCGAATGAGACAAACATGTCCACTTCTTTTATCCTCTTAGGGATCTGCCATGACTCCCTGAAGTATATGCTTATCTTATTCTTATATTCCTGAGGGACGTTCTCCTTGAACACCTTGACCTCCTGCTCTGCCTTGTCGACAGCATATACCCTCCTGAAAGGCAGCTTCCTCCTGATCAGGCTCCTTGTGAACCCCCCGACACCGCAGTCATAGTCGAGCAGCACAGTATCCTTATGGGTCGGTCCCAGGAGATTGTGTATCCTGTTGAAGAGCGACCGTCTTATAGGGACTGCATGATAATAATGTGAGAGGCGCGCATACATATTACGCCTCATATTGACATACCTCTGCTCATAGAATATCTCTATCGCGAAATATGCAGGTATCCCAAAGGCGATGAGTGACATCGATATCTTGATGAGCTCTATCGCCCCGTGCGTCTGTGTAACATACATATACATCATGAAGCCCATGAAAGCAATAGTGATGAATGGACCTACTTTGCCAAATGGTGTCCTGAACGGACGCTTGAGGTCAGGTCTCTTGTATCTCAGTATGACTACACTAAGCAATACTGCAGAATACAGCAGCAATATCAAAGGTATCAGCAGATGTAGGAGCATCTCATATGACCCTGACCCTACCCACACCAGTATCGATAGGACAATTATCTGGAATACTATAGAGACATAAGGGCTCTTGTGCTTCGGGTGTATCTTTGCAAAGTGCACAAAGAACAGCTTATCCTCTGCAAGCGCCATCAGCAGTCTTGGCGCTGTAACTATCCAGCTTGCAACAGCTCCTATGATTGACGTGGATACTAGTATCGTGAACAGGACAGTACCTATTCCTCCGAAATACACAGTACCTAAATCTCGTAAAGGTGCGACTGATTCAGCATATGACTGCCAAGGTATTGATCCCATTGCAGTGAGTGTCAGGAGTAGTGCGAATGCGGCTATGATCATAGTGCCTATGATGAGTGCTTTCGGCATTATCTTTTTAGGATTTTTTGTCTCTGCAGCCAGGAATATCGCGCTCTCCCAGCCGAAGAATGTCTCTGCGATGAAGAATATTGCGAGCATTATGTTGATTGCAGGGAATGCAAAGAAGGGCGTAAGATTTGCGATGTCGAAAGTGAAGAACCCTGGAATGATGATTGCTGTGATGGTTACTAATGTTACTAAGGCAAATCCTACCAGCATGTAGGTGCTTGTCTGCATTCCCTTGTAAGCTATGTAGTTGAAGAGCAGTATGAGGACGACTGCGATCGGAATATAGTATGATGCATACTTGAGCGGGATCATATACTGGAGAGCTCCCAACAGCAGCATCGCGATCGTCACTGATCCTGCAATAGATGTTGTCCATCCTATCACAAATGACCAGAACCTGCCATAAGTCTGCTTAGCAAATTCATACACTCCACCTGCTTTCGGGAACATCGAAGTCAGTTCTGAAAAACACATCGCTATGTACACTGCAACGAGTGAAAGTATTCCCCACGATATCAACGAAGCAGGCCCTGCGTGCTTCGCGCCCGCCGCTGTCAGGAACCATATCCCTGTGCCCATTATCGAGTTTATCGTGACAAGGAGGATGACATTGAAGCTCAGCACGCCCTTCATCTCCTTTTCGTGAGGCTGCACGTCCCGGA
>JBDRET010000012.1:0-17349 GCA_043819495.1 Candidatus Woesearchaeota archaeon
GAATTCATCGAGAAGCTGAATGAGATCCTTGTGAAGAATACCGGGGTCATATATCCTGGAAGGCTTCGCTTCTTCCCCGTCAATATAGAAGGGACAGATTTCAAGCCGCCTAAAGAGAAAGAAGTCCCGAAGCTCCTTAGAAACATGATACGATTCTATTATGATAACAAGAAAAAGCTGCACCCCTTTGTCCTCGCATGCCTGATGCACGCGCAATTTGTGGAGATCCACCCTTTCGAGGATGGCAATGGCAGGACAGGAAGGGCTTTGATGAATTGGGCGCTCATGAAAACGGGGTATCCAAAACTATACGTGCCCGTCAAGATCAGAGCTAAATACTATGAAGCTATCGACTTCCATAACGTTAAGGATCATAAGAAATATTGTGAGCTTATGTTTGAAGTCGTTCTTGAACAGTTGAATGCTAAATTGTCCACAAAATGATTTTTTATTTTATGAATGTGAACAATATTTAGGCGGCCCTAGAAAACTAAGATGCAGATACATTAAAAAAATCTATAAAACGCCAACGCCCGGATGTAAACTGTCAGTTCAACGCCGGAAACTCTATGATTGTCTCGAAGGTATAAGCAGAGGGAATGACTCGAAATTTATTTTCCAGTATTCCAAGAATTCTTTGAGTTTATCTGCGTTCTCAGTAGGACACAAAAAGACTGCGTCTGCAAATTTCACCAGCCCAAACTCATTCACTATGCCTGATTTCTTGTCCCTCCCATAAAGCGCGTATTGTAATTGCATCCTTCTTGACTGAGTGAATCCCTTCAATGAGTATTTGAATATTGTCTTAGTCGTGTACCCCAACCCTTCTGAGATATTCATCTTCTTTATCAGGCTGTAACCTTCGCCCAGAAACGCTTCCCTTGCAACGAAGTGTTTATCAAATAGCTTATCATATGTCTTTGTGATTATCTGAAAATCATAATCCAATACTTTCAATAATTTTCTGAGTTCATACGCTGTATCAATGCTTTCTTTTTCTCGGAAAATCAACAGCAAGTCCACGTCATTCGGCTTCCGTTTCCCTCTGACAGAAGAGCCAAATAGGACTATGTCCAGTATTTCTGACTTATTTTCCTTGTGGAACCTATTGATCAGAGAGTTGAATACCTTGTTCTTTAGCAATTCTGATGACATATTTCCTAACCTCTTCACAGCGCTCTTTCTCTATTTGTAGAGAGTATGTGTCTCGATATATCGGGAATATCTTATCCAAGACAGAATATAGTTCTGGAAAGTCTGTCTGTAACACCCGGAATCTTTCAGTGTGATCTTTTGGTGTTTGTCGTTTTGATCTGAAAATGATAAGATCCAGAAGAACAAACAAGCATTTGAAATATAATATTGTGGCAGATGTATTATCCTTCATGTTGAACACCATCTCTGCGGAATTCCAGAACGATCGGATATTTTCTAAGAGTCCATCCATGTTTATTGTATAAACGTATAACTGATTTATATATCTTTCCGTTTATAGTATAAATTTAGTTTATAGTGTAAACAAATAAGAATGATTAAATAGTATTTGTTTATAGTATAAACGCCAGCGCCCGGACTTTCAAACAAAGTTTGAGCATCAAAGCTCCACTTTGATATTTGAACCGGGAAGACCGTGAGGTCATCGGTTATCTCAAAGCTCGATTTACATTTGTGGGGCTAAGCGAGCAAAGCGAGCGCATGCCGCACTTTGCGCGCCAGCCGAGCGTAATCGGCTGTTCGAGACCGACGCAGTTTTCCGCTCCGCGTAAACCTTCGCTTACGCGAAGTACCGGATTGTGCCACGCTGGCAAGTGAATGTAAAAGACAAAGAAACAGTATAAAAAGATTGCTCTTCTACCAGAGCTTCAGGGGCTTATCGATGGTGCGGGTACGGGTATACAATATATCGATACCGTTCTCCCGCAGGCTCTCCAATGTCTTCCCCACATCCCTGAAATCATATCCTGTGACGTATGCATTGAATATCATGTCAGTCATCTTCTTGTAATCCTGCCCTATATATCCTTCCAGGAACTTATCAGTCAAGCTGTAATCAAACCTGCCAGTAGGGACCACGACCCTTGAAGCAGAAAGAGACACCGCACTGTCACTGAAATTCTCCTTGAACAATTCCTCAAGGCCCATATGCGCCACGTAATCATGATGGCTCGGCACTGCGAACACTTCCATATGGTACTGCCCGACCTCATCATATCCCCTACCCAGCACATCTAATGCAGAGCTCCACTCCCTATTCGTCGACATGATGACAGATACCGGGTGTATGTGGTACGCGGTACATGATATCTTCCTTGAGACCTCTTTCCCCAGACGATCCATGATCGCTATCTGCTCGCGTATGAACTGCAGGTCCTGCTTTGCTGTCGCAGAGTGTTGATCATAACTGACATCAAGCCACTTGCCTCTCTCCTGGCCTTCAATCTCAAAGAACAACCAACCTTCCTCTATCTCAGAAGTATTGGCCAGCCGCTCCAGCTGGGACTCCCCCTCTACTCTTGAGAGATAAGTGACAGGATGTATCATGCTATTCTCAATATCCAGATAAGGCATCTCTGTAACTATAGGACGATACTCCTGCTGCCCTTCCAGCTGCATCCTGAAGTCATAAAGCACCCTGTTGATCGCTTTTATCTGGGCACAGCCAGAGCCAAGACCCAGCATAGCGACTGCTCCTGCAGCAAGCATAGAATCACGTAAGAACCATTTCAGACCAACATATCCCAATCAGCACACCTTCAGCGAGTAATATGAAAAAAAATCAAGATAGAACCATAAAAAGCTTTCGCAGGGTTTTTAGCTCAAAAATAGAGAAAATAGAGAAAAAAAGTAAAATATTATTCGACAGTCACTGTCATGCGCATCTTTCCTGAGAACAGGTCGCGCACAAGGAAAGTTCCAGCTTCCTCGAATGTATACTCCCAGGTCTCTCCTCCCTTTATCTGCTCGGACTTCGCGTGCCTGACAGTATCCCATCCGCTGCCAGTCTCAACAGCAAGGACATGAGGCCAATCACCGTCCATATTCTTCCAATGAAGAGTGGTGCCTGATTTTATCGTCGCTTCAGTCTCAGTCATGACCTTATCAGCAGTAAGAAGTATATACTCGACATCTCCTGCATCTCCTGAGACCTCTTCCTCGACAGCTTCCAGCTCAGTTCCAGTCACGCGGTTACCTATAGGTTCTGAAGAAGCGCCAGGGACTACTGGCTCTGGCTGCGCTTCTGGTTCAGGAGGTGCCTGAACAACAGCTTCCTGAGCAGCAGGGTCGACCTGTGCCATATCAGACAGTGTAGGATCAGGCATGGATTCAGGTCCAGGCTGCACACCAACAGAGGCATTACCTCCACAACCTATCGATAGAATGAATGCACTTATGATGAATAATATAAGCAGTCTACGCATATGATCACCTTTTTAATTTTATATAGGTTTTTAAAGCATCCTGATATATAAAATATATGGTAGTATGCAACTCCTGCTTGAATATAAACCAACAAAAAAGCTTAAATAATTCAGAGAAACAGGCTATTATCCGGGAACCAAATGGCTGAGATACATCTTGCATTCGCAGGCAATATCGGTGTAGGTAAGACCGAGTTCACGAAACAGATACTGAAAGAGCCTAACAGAGCTCTTCTTCTGAGCTTCCTCAAGCACGGTGAGGGAATAAAATCATTCCAGGAACAGATCGACAAGAGAATTCTCACCGAATTCTACCAAGACAAAAAAAGATGGGCTTTCACATCCCAGATGTACTACTTCGCGCTCCGGCTTGAGACATTGAAGAGGATCAAGGACTTCACAGGCATCGCCATCGAAGACAGGACGATCTTTGAGGACAGGAAGGTGTTCGGTGCTGCCAACTATGAACTAGGCAATATGCATGAGCTTGAGTACTATGTGTATGACAAGACATACAATGAGATATGCAAGAACTTCCATCCTCCAACACTGATGGTATACCTTAAAGTTGAAGATGTCAATGTCCTGCGCAACAGGATAAAACAACGCGGAAGGGAAGAAGAGAAGACTATCTCTCTTGAATACCTGCAGAAACTGAATGACAATTATGACAAACTTTTCGATGAATATCCTCATGCAAAGCTGGCAGTTAATGCTGAGACAGACATGTTCGAACACCCTTCATACCACACCACAGTCATCTGCGAAGTCGCCCAGAAGATGAAGAAGATAGGAATCTTGCAGAAGGGCAACAATACCTCTTCTGACCAGAGCATGCTCCTGAAAGGGCAGGATTTCAATTACTGATTCTTCAATCACACCCCTCGTTTATAAAGACAGGAAAAATATTAAAAGACCATAATTTTTTACCCATCCGGGTAAGCGCATACATAAAAAGAGTGTAAAATATGGAGAATCTACGGATAGGGATCGTTGGTAACATTGGCGTCGGGAAGTCAACCCTTGTCGATGCGGCATCACAACCACCGCTATCCAACCTCCTTCTTGACTCATTCCCTGGAAGGGACGGCACTGAGAAGATAAAATCATTCCAGGAAGAGATAAACCCTGTAGTCCTTGAGGCATTCTACAAAGACCCTGTCGCAACAGCATTCATGGCACAGATAGAGTTCTTCAACAGCAGGCTGGACAGGCAGAGGAAGATCCAGCATTTCAGAGGGATAGTGCTTGAGGACCGGACAATATCAGAAGACTACTACATATTCGGGATGGCACAGAAGATACTGGGTCACATGAGCGAGGCAGAATTCCAGGCATACCAACGGACATATGAGATGATGACAGAGAAGATACCTCCACCTGACCTGATAGTATACCTGAAAGCAGACGTGCCAACACTGCTCAGGAGGATATCACAGAGAGCAAGAGACGGTGAAGAAGGGATACCAGAAGCATACCTATCTACACTCAATGAGCTCTATGAGCAATTCATATCAAGACATGCCGGCTGCCCTGTGCTAACCATAGATACCAGAGATGCAAATAGCGACATGGACAGATATCTTGGAAGTGTCATCGAACAGATTGCAAAAAAGATAGAGCTGCTTGACCTTCGCGTGACCACACCCGGGATGTGCGAATGGGTGATGCTTCCAGAGACAAAAGCAACACTCAAAGCGATCGAAGCAGAGAAGAAACTCCAGCAGTACCTACAGATATATCCAAAGCTGATCACCATCGCAGGTAATGTCGGTCTTGGAAAATCAACTCTTGCTGCAATAATGGAACAGAGCCTCGGCATAAGATGCCTGTATGAGAATCCTGAAGATAATCCTCTGCTCGAGAGATTCCTTAAAGACAAGAAAGCATATTGTTATGATCTCCAGCTGCATTTCCTCAAGATGCGCTCAGCACACAGGAGGAAAGCGAAAGAATCTGAGCTGAGCTATGTAAAAGACAGGAGCCTTGCAGAAGACCTGCTCGTATTCTGTCATCAGTTCAACAAGGAAGGATACCTCACAGACCGCGAGCTTGAACTCCTCACTGCAGAATTCAAGAAAGAGAACGCAAAGCTCCCTTCGGCAGACCTCATCATAGTACTCAAAGGGAGTCCTGATCTTGCATGGCGTCGTATACAGCAGCGTGGACGTGAGATGGAGATTGAAGGCGGCTGGAGCAGGAGTGAGATAAGGGCGCTTGGCGAATGGTACAAGACATACGCATCAGATGTCGTCAGGTTCGGATTCCACAAAGGCAATGTGCTCGAGATAGATGTAGATAAGCTTGACCTCACCAACAGGATACATGTAGGCTACATATTCTCACAGATATTCAACGCACTCACTGCCAGAGGGGTCAAAGCACTCAAGGATTTCGTCGCAGAGGATGTGCCTGCACAGAAGACAGAGAGGAGTGTAGAGCTCACCACGCAGGAGAGCGAGTATTATGATGAGCTCTGAGACAAAAGTTTAAATATAGATATTTCTGAGTATCCTTTATGAGAAAGATAAGGAAAAGGTACATCGTCTTCGTGTTGCTGTTGATATTCATAATCTTATGGAGTATACTGATCTATTTCAAACATCCCGGAGAGATCATCAGGATGGTAGGAGTGAAGAATGGATACATAATCTCATTCTTTGTCGGGCTATTTGGCGGAGCTGCAACATTCACCGCAATAATATATTATCCTGTGCTCGGGACGCTTGCAGCAGGCGGCCTGCACCCTCTTGTACTGGCACTGATCGCTGGAGCAGGCATGACAATCGGTCAATCAATATATTTCTATTTCGGATATACCGGACGGGCAGTACTGTCTGAAAAGAATCAGGCACGCATGGACAAAGTGAGGGTGTGGATACATAAAAAGCCGGAATTCCTGGTGCGGGCGTTGATATTTCTTTATGTAGGATTCACTCCACTGCCAAATAATCTGCTAACAGCATCAGGAGGGATCATAGACTATCCGTTCAAGAAGATAATATGGCCTCTGCTCTTAGGAAACATAATCATGACAGCGATGGTCACGCAGATAGTCGCATTCAGCCTGGCCTAAAGGTTGAAATCACTGATGAAACCCTTGATCATGCTATACCTGTCAAGATATTCAAACCCATTGTCAGTCAGAGTGATGAACTTCTTCCCCTTCTTATCTTTTATCACCTTGACAAGTCCTTTATCCATAAGCTCAGCCATATAATCAGCAAAGCTCTGAGAAGAGAGATTAGAGAAACGCAGGAGAGGGGTCGGCCTGATAGAATTATTGTGATCCTTGATTATCCTCAGTATATCGTGTATCACCTCTAACCTATCTCTCTTTTTCATCTTGTCCATCTGTATACTTTATAGAATATTATGCTGAACATACTGAGTGAGATGAGATACAACACGACACTCATGTCAAATGGTATGCGCCACCTCGGCCCCAATATGAAAATGTTAGACAACCACCCGACAAAAAGAAGGAGGTATATCGCAAACAGTCTCGAAAAACTCTTTGAATGCTTCACCCGCAGGTATGCAAGGACCAGTGTGAACGTGATCAGGAAAAGCTGGATGATGACCAGGACATATGGTGAGTGAAAAAGGAACACCAGGACAGATACTGATATCGCTACTGCATGGGAAACAATAAGGAACTGTTTAGGGTCTACCTTTTTCCACACAAGGCTCAGCAATAGGTATAATATAGCTATAGTGCTGAAATAACTCGTAAAAAGTAGAGGAAGCGGCCCAATCAAAGGTCTTGGAAAATGAAAATCAAAGACGATGCCCGACAGCATGAGCAGATGGAACACGAGCCTTGAGAGGAAAGCTATTGCAAAGAACAGGAAAGTATTCCTGAAATAACCCATCCCTTTGTGCCTTGTGAGATTATAGATCCCTCTTGTCCTGAAATATATCATGAGACACAGGACGATTATCAGGACAGCGAACACAAGCTCAGCAGTGAATCCTGCAGTATTACAACGCATGCAATGTATCATATCACTCACGTGGTCTTGCGTATTTTATAAATAATATGGACTTAAGATGTATATTTTAGATTCGTCCTATTTATAAACAACTGCTGTCTATACCTGATAATCTAATCACAGAGGTGTATCAAATGAGAAAATCTACAATGTTCGGTATCCTGGCAGTCCTCATCATAGGTATAGTGGGTGCTGGGTTAGTGAATGCATTTGGGTATGGCCAGAAGTCCGGCAGAAATGGTATGATGGAAAATGATGCTGTAACTGCGGCAATAGAAGCTGGCGATTATGACGCATGGAAAGCTGCCATGATCGAAGGGCTGACAGAAGATGTGTTCAATGACATGGTCGAAAGGCACAATTCAATGCAGTCATCCAGACAGTCAGGAGAATTCGGCAAAGGCAGGCAGAATATCACAAGACCAGAAGGATGGGAACCTGGAGACGGCTTTGGAGAAGGTCTTAAAGGGATGCGAGGCAAAGGATTCCAAGGTCATGAAGGCTGTCCGTTCACTAAATAATTGTTTTATCATTATTTTTTAAATGACTGCAACATACACTCAAAATCCACATTCTTTATAAACACATCATGGCGTATATGCAGTAAAAACGGTGAATAGATGAACATCTCAAATAATGTTCTTATACGCCTGAAAGATGTCTGGAAAGTCTATCAGATGGGAGAGGTTGAAGTACCTGCACTATGCGGGGTTTCAGTAGATATCCATAAAGGAGATTTTGTAGCTATCATAGGTGCGTCAGGGAGCGGGAAGTCAACCATGATGAATCTTGTAGGATGTCTTGACCTGCCAACTAAGGGTCACATATTTCTTAAGTCAAAAGACATAACAAAACTTCCTGAATCAGACCTTTCTTCATTGAGAGGACAGACAATAGGATTCATATTCCAACAGTACAACCTTCTCCAGAGCATGACTGCATATGATAATGTCCTTCTGCCATTGGAACTGCAGGACATGGGTGACAAGAAAGCATCCGAGAGGGCAAAGGAAGTGCTCAAGATTGTAGGTCTTGAGAACTTCATGTACCACAGGCCAGCACAGATGTCAGGAGGCCAGCAGCAGAGGGTATCGATCGCAAGGAGCCTTGCTGCAGATCCCGAGATCATCCTTGCTGACGAACCTACAGGAGCACTTGATAGTGTGACTGGAAGGGAAGTCATAGAGACATTGTATAAATTGTGGAAAGAAGAAGGTAAGACTGTGATAATGGTCACTCACGACCTGCACCTCGCCCAGTATGCAAGCACACACATCGAGCTAAAGGACGGGAAGGTCCTCAGCATAACAAAGAATCCTAAACAAAGAAAACCGATCAAAGGTGATATGAAATGAGAAGATACACAATACTGATTGCATTAGTGCTGCTATTATCAAGCATAGTGGCTGCACAGGAATACACTTACATCTCTAACAGTGACATACTCACATTGAGTCTTGTCAACCAGGACCCTGATCCTGCGATAGCAGGTAACATAGTCGAACTGAGGATAGGTGTCGAGAACTTCGGAGCAAAACTCGCACAGGACAAGCAGGTCGAGCTGGTCCTCGGCTACCCTCTTGAGAGCGTCCCTGGAGAGACATATGTCAAGAGTGCGGGTACGTTACAGGGATTCCAGGTCGATGCGGACCAGAAGATAATCAAGTTCAAGGTGAGGACTGACAGGGAAGCATCTGAAGGTACATACGAGTTCGATGTCCTCCTGTACAATGAAGGTGAAAGGAATACTGCGGCTGCAAAGAAGACACTGAGCATAGACATCAATAACCGTGAGAGTGCAGAGGTAATCTACATAGACAAGGTCAAGCTTGTCCCAGGACAGCAGACACCCATGGAATTCACTATCAACAATGTAGGCAATGCCCCGCTCAGGGATATGTCATTCTCATGGTCAAATGCAGATGACATAGTCCTGCCAGTAGGGTCGTCAGATACAAAGTATGTCAAGTATCTTGGTGTAGGTGAGAAAGTCACGATATCATATGATGTCATAGCAGACACGAATGCACTCCCTGGCCTGTACAAGCTCGAACTGAGCCTGACATATGAGGACTCAGTGACAGGACAGCTTACAGCGATAACAAACAATGCAGGAGTATACGTGGGCGGAGAGACTGACTTTGACATCTCGTTCTCAGAGACATCTGCAGGAGAGACTTCATTCTCTATATCAAATATAGGGAGCAATCCTGCATCATCTGTATCGGTGATAATACCTAAACAGGACGGTTGGAGTACGACAGGATCCAATTCAGTCATAATCGGCAACCTGAACAAGGGCGATTACACAGTAGCAAGCTTCATGCTGCAGCAGGGAGGTACTGCCCGGAGTGCTGGCGCTAATATCCCTTCACGTGAAGGATTCGCCAATATGAGCGATGAAGAGCGTGCTCAACTGCGCTATACAGCAACAGCAATATCCAGCAATGAACTCAAGATAGATATAGCATACACAGACACGATGGGCAATAGAGAAGTCGTCGAGAAAAGTGTCCCTATGCAAACATCGATGCAGAACGCGACAGGAAGCGCTATGGGTACAAGGTTCGCAGGAGGAAGACCTGGAGCAGCAGTACCTGCAACCACCGGGACATCGACACTCACTAAGGTAATATACACTGGTGTGGGAATAATCCTGTTGATCATAATCTATAGATTGTGGCGCAGAGGAAGCTTCAGGACAATCAAGAAACGGATAGCCCGGATGTTCAGGAGATAAACCTGATTGATCTACAGGTTTCAGGAGATAAGATAATATGCGGACCCATAAATGCCTAAAGCAGGCAATAAATATGGTACTTCACAGCAGGTTACGCAGCTGGCTGACCATACTCGGTATCGTCATAGGTGTAGGTTCTGTCATAGCAATAATGTCTCTTGGAGCAGGGATGCAAGCATCCATAAATGACCGCTTGGGTGGTTTTGGCGCTGACCTGATAACCCTCTCTGCAGGATCATCAAGAGGTATGAGGACATTCGGCGGCCCTGGAGGAGATGAAGGAGGCGGTGGCGGAGGCGCCACTGCATCTGATGAGATACCCCAGATAGACAGAGCAGATCTACAGGCGCTCAGAGGTATCCCTGACATAGCATACATACTGCCGACCATATCAGGAAGGGTTGATGTATATTACCTCGGTAAGAGAGGATCAGTATCCCTCACAGGAGTAGACCAGAAGACCTGGGCACAGGTAACCACAGATGTGATACGGGACGGAAGACTACTGGGACCTGCAGACCAGAATGTAGTGGTGATAGGAGCGCGTCTTGCTGATGGTTATTTTGATTCCCCCCTCGGAATAAATAAGATGTTCACTATAGAGGACCGAGCATTCAGAGTAGTGGGCGTTCTGGATGACCAGAGCACAAGCGTATACATGCCGCTCCAGACAGCATATTATGTGATTCCTGATAAAGAGCAGGACGTATATGACAGCATCACCATCAAGATAAAAGATGAGAGTCGCGTCCTTGAGATGACTGACAAGATAGACAAGAAGCTGATGATGACCCATCACGTGACCAACAAGACAAAGGATTTCAGCGTGAGGAACAATGTCCAGACAAGCACAAGGATACAGGACACCATCAGCGCAATGACCCTTTTTCTCACAGCAATCGCTGCAGTGTCCCTTCTTGTAGGTGCAGTCGGGATCGCAAACACTATGTTCACATCAGTCCTTGAGAAGACAAAAGATATAGGAATAATGAAAGCTATCGGTGCGCGTAACAGAGACATAATGAAGATATTCTTATTCAACTCAGGATTGATCGGGCTTATCGGAGGCCTACTGGGCGTGATGCTCGGCAGCTTTGTCTCAGGATTCATGCCATACCTGGTGCCGAACATGCGAGGGATGGGCGGAACCACTGTAATCACAGCAAACTCAGTGATAGGATCATTATTGGTCGCACTGGTGATCGGGATGATAGCAGGAGTGATCCCTGCTTATCAGGCATCAAAGTTAAAACCTGTAGATGCATTACGATACGAGTAACATGAGTATCGCTAATGTCATAGAACTTGAAGGTTCTAGGACACCAAAACCAATGGTTTTGCGTGTCAAAGAACGAACAGAGTGAGTGACAGACTCTCATATATGAGTGAATTTTGAGTTTTGATAAAAATTCTGACAGCAGCACTAATAATACAATATAAACCTGCATTTATGTATGGACCCCGCTAAAGCAATAATGCAGTTCTATGCCGACAGGCCTGGCTATATCAAAAAAGCAATGGTGAAGAAGTATCCTGTTCTAGGGCCACATGCAGATGATATTGAACAGGAGACATATATCAGGGCATTGGAGCGTGCAGGTTCTCTGAGAGATGACGCAAATATTGCGGGGTGGCTATTCATAATAGCAAGGAACGTATCTGTGGACTACATACGCAGGAGCACAAAAAGGAACGAGATAATCAGGAATCACAGAGAAGATCTGACCATAAAGGATGAGAGTATCGACAGCGTCGTTGAACAGGAAAGGATGCGCTTGCTCAATGATGCCGCAGAATCACTGCCCAAGAGCCTGAAAGCGGTCTACCTGCTTGTTGCAGATGGAAAGTCACACGCCGAGGTGGCAGAAGAGCTCAATATAGACATCAATGCCTTACGACAGCGCTATCATAGGATGAAATGTGCATTGATGGAACGTGTCTATGCCATGTAAACTCGTTAGAGGTGTTGCGATTGAGTTATCTTGATAAGTTCAAAGAAAGGGATGGTAAAGGTCTTGTGTATTCTGCATCATTGAGCTATGAGTTTGTAGAGCAGATGGTGAAGGAATTCTTAGGGCTGCATGAGAAGGAGATAGATCCCGAATACCTTGATGAGAAAGTCATAGCCGACTGGCTCGACAAGATGGATGATACTGTCCCTGCTCGACTGTTCAGGGAATACTTCAAGCCATCATTGGTGAATGTTGCCAATGTCCCTACATCTGGCGGGTTGTTAGTAGCGAACCACACAGGCATGTTCGGCTGGGATGGATTGGCAGTGTATTATTCTGTGTATAAGTCCACTGGTCGTGCGCTTACGATGATCGGCCACAACGTATTCGAGAATTCTGATCTAAGGAAGACATTTGGAGTGATAACCGGCCATGCTGATACTGCTGTGTCATTGTTGAAAGAGGATCGGCTGGCATTAGTCTGTCCCGGCGGTGCGCGTGAGACGACAAAGCCAATATGGAAAAGGTATAAGGTGCAGCGGGTCGGTGGATTCGCTCGCGGGAACTATGGTTATCTATTGGTCGCTCTTGAGTCTAAGAAGCCTATTGTTCCAGTCGGCGTTGTCGGCGCTGAAGAGACGCACATACAGTTCGGCAATGTGAAGCCATTATTGGATGGTGTGGTGGACAAGGCGTATTCTAAATTGCCTAATCTGGTCAAGGATAAGGCAAAACCATACAAGCACCTGTGGGACATCGCACAGTCCTGCCCTCTGATGCTGAACGTGATACCCTTCCCATCAAAGATAACAGTCTATGTGGGTGAGCCAATCAATTTCTATGAAGTGCGTAAGGATGTCGATCCTGCACGGGTGCGTTCGTTAAGACAGAAAGAGGACCTATCGCCTGCCGAGGAAAGGGAGAAGCAGAACCTCGAAGGGATCCTGTATGACATGAACGAGAGAGTGCTGGATTCTGTGCAGTATCTGATAGATGTGGGAAGGAAGTTACGCGAATAGAACAAGGTGATCATCTCTTTTTCTTCTTAGCTGCTTTTTTCTTTTGAGGCGCTTTCTTCTCAGGCTTTCCTTTGTTTTCAACCTGTTCTTCCTTGTTCTCCCCTGGTGTTGGTCTGTCGTTTTCAGGCACTTGTGCTTTCTTCTTATGCTGTTTGACTGCGAAATAAGCAGCTACGCCTGCAATCAAGACTAAAAATAGTCCTGGCCAGACCAGTCTCTTAGGCTTGGGTGACTCGTCTTCCACCATCGCTACTTCTACAGGGGCTTCCTTGTTCTCCTCAAGTACTGGCTCTTGTACCTCTACTGCAGGCTCTTCAGCCTGCGTCTCTACAACAGCAGACTCTTCTGCCTCTTTCTCCTGCATCTGCTTCAGCGCCTCCAATGCCGGATTGACTGCAGGCTCGGGAGGTCCATGAGAATACTCTGCAAAGACCAGCACTGCCATCCCGCTAGACTTACCGGTATAAGTTATACTTACATCATTTGCGCCATCCTCGTCAAGATCGACATTGACTGTCTCACCGACAATCATATCAAACACAATAGTATCAGACTTCAATCCGACCGTTATCCTGTAAGATGACAGGCTGATGACATTCAATGCGTGCTCCTCACCAGCAACGTAGAACTTGACCATATCGCCCACTCCTGCCTGGACGGATTGAGCAGTCTCGCTCAAGGCTATCCTTCTTGTCATAGTAGAGCTTCCTCCACCGCCTCCACCTGAGGAAGTGGTGGCTGGAGTCGATACTGTTGCTCCTCCCAGACCATATGTGCTGAACCTGCTCAGATTGGCCCAGACGTATCCTGCGGTCGTGTCAACACCAGATGCAAATAGTCTTGTCCCATCCGCAAGTGTCGCAGTACAGCCTCCAAGCGCTGTACAATCAAGCCTCACCCAGGCTCCGCTCGTATACCTTACAGGCCTCAGGCTGCTTTCAGAAACACCAGAGGGTAAAGTTATCAATGAGATATCATAATAAATCCTAAGCTGGACCGTCGTGACATTATCAAACCAGGATGACTCATTCACGTGGATAGTATAATAGAATCCTCCGATTGAATCCGCCAAAGAAGAGATGTCTGAAGTATTTTCAGGCGCTTCAAGAGATACATTGACTGTAAGACTGACTGTTTGAGTCGATCCATTAGTTGTTACAATATACTCGTACCCTGTGACTCCTGTCCGATTTATCAATGATGCTGGAACGCCAAAGCTTGAAAGATTCAGGATCCCTGATGAATTGCTCGTATTCACTATTGGCGGCACCGTCACTGGCGGTATAGCCACTTCTGTAAGTGTTGCAAACGTGTTAGATGCAGTTGCATTTGCACCATTGCTGTCCCATACCTTCACACTCCAAGTATGAGTACCATTGGTCAATCCTGCTATTGTCACAGAGGTATTTGTCCCATTTGTCGCAGTGCCTGTCTTGTTCACAGCACCGTCAAGAGTCAGATTATAATTAAGTGTTGAATTGTATACACTCATCGCGTAGAACGTGAATGTGGTGTTTGAGCTCAACAATACCTGGCTGGTCGCAGGAGTTATCGAACTTGATCCTGTCAAGAAGAAGATAATGTGGGAGTATAAAGCAGACGATCTCTTCACGTTATCCCAAGGGTATGCGCAGAGACTTTCCAATGGCAATACCTTGATCACTGAAAGCGAGAAAGGTCATGTCTTTGAAGTTAATTCAGATGGGAAAAAGGTTTGGGAGTATTATCATCCAGAGAAACAGAACAAAGCCAATTCACCAGACCATCCAGAAAGCTGGGGTCTGCGTCAGTGGATATACAGGATGATAAGGTATCCTGAAGATGTTATTGATGATGCTAAATAGGATCCGTATCAAATGAGCTGTCAATGAGTTCTTGGAATATTTGCATTTATGCTCTCAATCCCTATCTGCCCTTATCTGCAATGCGTATCCTTGAAGATTGCTCATCGACTACAATTCCCCGACTCTCCAGCTCCAACAATACCTCTTTTCGCAGTCCAGCATCCAATGCTTCAGGAGGAAAGACTCCCTTCTCTTTGATCTTCTGAAGGATCTTGAAGAATGCGTAAGCGGCAATCCCTGTTGGGTATGATATGTACGTCGCGCCAGGCATCACCTTCTGGATAGCTATCAGGTCAGGGTAAGTCACAATCTTCTTGATCAGTATCTTCTTTCCTGATCTGATGCCCTCCCCTTCAACGACTGAGATGAATATTGAATTCTCTACTATCTTATTCTTAATCAGTAATCTCATCTCCTTAGGTGTAGGGACTTGAGGTGCAATCTTGCAGAACAGGTCTACAGGAACTACGCTGATATCATTGATCTTGATCGGCTTGTTGCTGAACAGCCCCATCTTATATAACATCCTTGACAGATCTATATCTGAACCGCCTGATTTGAAATCTATGCTTTTCGTCCTGATGAATCTTGGAAGGGTAGCTATCTCATCACCATAGAGATTCACAACCATCCTCTTCCCATAAGGATGAGGAAATTCATACTCCTCGATATCTCCGAATGGTTCTGATAATCTTATCTTCCCTCCAGAGTACCTGATAGGAGGACAACTCAATTCATCAAGAGTCACATTGACTGACCATGAAGGTATGAACTCACTTGCTTTCTGCTCTTCAAGAAGACGTATCCTTATTGCTGAGACCGAGTCCAGATCATCTGCAATATCCCTCGCAAGCAGGTTTGTGACTCCTGGAGCGACTCCGGTGTTGATGAGTGCTGTTATTCTCGCACTCTTGAACTTCCTATGATACTTCATCTGTTCCGGTGTCCTGAGATCCTTAAGATGAGAACACAGGTCCTGATAATCTGCCTTCACTTCAAGTGCTGCCCGCATCACAGTCTCATTGAAATCAGGAAGACCTGCATTTATTATGACATCAACACCTTTCGCTGCCCTGATGACCTCTTCCTTCTTTGACGCGTCGAGATTGATGAGCCTTAACTTCTTATGCTTAATATTGATATGGCTCTTCGCCCTCTTGAGGTCATTCGAAGCGCAGATCAACCTGGATACAGTCTTGTCTTTGATCAAGAATTCAGATAGGACATGACCTACTGCACCAGTCCCTATAAGTAACACGCGCATGTCTTTCAACAATATAATAGGGTATATAAGCTTTTCTTGGATGCCTTCCTCGACAAGACATTCTATGATGGCCTGTGAAAAGATATGGTAAAATCGATAATCCTAAAGATCATGGAAGCTTCTTCATCAGTTCTTCAGTCTTGGCTTCGAGTTCTGCAATATCTCCAACATCAACGCCGAATACTGGTCTGTGAAGCATAGGGACTTTCATCTCTTCCACTAGTTTGTCATCTTTGTATGCCTTGACGACAAATTCCTGCGGTACAGAATCATCATTCGGAGTGTATGCTTCGACATGATAACCGCGCTCATCAAAACTTGAGTAGAGACTGTATTTTTCATCCGTACCTTTGACGTATTCCTTGAATGCCAATATAGCATTAGTGCAGGCCTCTTCCCTTGAACTGCCCGTGCCAGGCAGGGACATATTCACAACATCTCCAAGCTCAAGCTTGCTGATATCAATCTCCTGACCGATCTTCTTCTCAAGTTCCTCAACACGCTTTATGCTGCCTGCAGCAGCCATGTATACATCACTTCCAGGTCCAGAACCGAATTCTTTTATCCAGATACCATCTTTCTCTGCATTATGGTATATCTCTATAAGTTTCTCAGTAACATCATCCTTGCCCATGATTGACACCTCAGGAGGATATCTGGAATATCAGGATTTAAAAGTAGTTTAGAAAAAATTTATCAAAATGCAAGATAGGAGGAAGTTTTATATATGAAAAAGGGATTGATGTTAATATGAGACAAATAGGCTGGTGTCTGGACCATATACAGATAGAGATGATGAACACACCTAAAGAGATCATCTCTGAAGAAGGCAAGAAAAAAGCTGAAGCTGTTCTTGATAAAGTGCAGAAGCTGACCGATACACTCATTGAATTGATACACCACCCGAAGTTCAGGGAGCATGTTCAGAGATTAGAGAATGCTCCATTTGAGGAAATGACCTACTCCCCAACCTGAACAGGTTGTCCGGCAATTATGTGGAATATGGACGTAAATAACGGTTTTTGCATAAGTTTTGTATGAATCTGGTAATAGTGTGTTTTGTGTTGTTGTTCTTTTGTAATTGCAACCACATTCTTTTAATGTTGTTTGCTGTAC
>JBDRET010000013.1:0-3333 GCA_043819495.1 Candidatus Woesearchaeota archaeon
ATGGGTGCTGGACAACAGAGACTTGAGGATATGAAGCGGCTTGATATATCTCCTGATCTTATCAAGGCATATCTGATAAATCTTGCCAAGACCTGTCTTTTGATAGGTGCATTGGCAGGTTCGATGTATCTTGTGAAGTACATAGCAGGAGAGAATCCTCTGGCAAGCATACTTGATGATATCGGAGTCCCGTTCATCTGGGTGACAAGAGCAGCCATGGCAGCGATAGGGTTGATGCTTGTGTTGACGATATTCAATACGCTTACACTCACATCATACGAGCTCGTCTTTGAGGGTGATAGACTCAAGTATTCGTATGGAAATTTCATAAAAGTGACAAAGGAGACTGACATAGTCAATACTATACGGGTGAATTATAATGAGTACAGCCCATTGAAGCTCGGAGAGATCATCGTCGGCTTTACAGATACCGACCAGCCGAACCTGAGAGTGCAGTATGTGGATGATGTCAAGTACCAGTGCGACCTGGTGAACAAGCTTATCAATCTTAAGCGCGCACAGCAGGTCCAGAAGATTGAGGAGACAGGTGTTGTAGAATGACTAAAGCGATAATACTTGCAGGAGGTTTCGGGACGAGGCTGCGCCCTCTCACTGAGACTACCCCAAAACCTTTGTTACCGATAAAGGGAAAGCCGATCATAGAGCACGCAATAAATAATTTCAGGCGTCATGGGATATTGGATATCGCTCTTTTGATAGGGTACAAGGCAGAGATGATGAAAGAGTATTTCGGTGATGGTAGCAGTTTCGGTGTCAGGATAACTTATTGTATAGAGGACGAGCCGCTCGGAACTGGCGGAGCGATAAAGAGAGCTGTTGCAGAGAATGGTATCGATGATACATTCATCGCGATCAATGGGGATAATCTTGCTGATTTTGACTGGACAGCGATCCTGCAGGCACACAGGAAGAACAATGCCAAAGTCACGCTCACATTATATCCTGTGGAAGACGTCACTCAGTATGGTATTGCAAAGCTTGATGGTGATAAGATAATAGAGTTCATAGAGAAGCCATCTGTCGATAAGGCACCGTCTAATCTCAATAATGCTGGAGGATATGTCCTTGAGCCCAAAGTGCTTGACATGCTTCCGCAAGGGAAGTGTTCGCTTGAGCGGGATTGTTTTGAGATTCTTGCAAAGGGTGGTGAGGTCTATGCGTTCAGGCATGAAGGGCAGTGGTTCCCTACTGATGATATAGAGAAATATACTTATGCAGATGAGCATTTCATCCCAGGTAAAGGACAATGAATGTTTTTCTGAAACGTTACAAAGATATGGGGCATGATATCGACCCTGAGAAGATCACATTAAGATATGTGATACGGGTCAATACACTGAAGATATCTGAAGATGATCTGATTGCAAGACTCAAGAAAAAGAAAGTCCGGCTTGAGAAGATACCGTTTACCGATTCAGGTTACTGGGCTGACTCTGAGTTCTCACTGAGCTCTACAGCAGAATATCTTCACGGATATTTCTACAGCCAGGAAGCAGCATCACAGATGCCTGCGATTGCATTATCTCCCAAAAAAGGAGAATCAGTGCTGGATATGTGCGCTGCACCCGGGTCAAAGACCACCCAGCTTGCAGCGATGATGCAGAACCATGGGACTCTTATAGCATTGGATTCTAACATGAGTCGGATATCTGCTTTGAGGAATAATCTTGAGCGTTGCGGAGTTCGGGATTGTCTGGTATATCATAAGGATGCGATCCATGTGGCTGACCTTGGGATGGAGTTTGATAAGATTCTTCTTGATGCTCCCTGCTCTGGGAACTTTGTGACTGATCCTGGCTGGTTTGACAAGCGTTCTCTTGAGGGGGTCCAGTCTATGGTAAAGACCCAGAAGGCATTGCTCAAGGCGGCTGTAAACATCCTAAAGCCAGGGGGAGCTCTTGTATACAGCACCTGTTCTATGGAGCCTGAAGAGGATGAGGAAGTGATTGAGTGGGCTCTGGAGAACCTTCCTGTAAAGCTGATTGAGACTGGCCTTAAGGCAGGAAAACCAGGCACAACCCCTGCTACAGCTCTTTGCAAGCGGTTCTGGCCTGATACAGAGAAGACTCAAGGGTTCTTTATTGCAAAGATGATCCGTTCTTAGATATAGGATATCAGACTGGAGAACGGAAAACTTTATATATTATGTATGGTTTTAGAATACATATGGCTGTTAAGAACATACAATCGATAAATTTCACGAAGATTGAGATCAGGATAGTCAAGCACCTTTTCAAGTATTATAAGGATAAGTATAATGCCCGGCAGCTTGCCAAGATCCTTGACATAAACCATGCCCATGCCAACAAGCTGTGTAATCTCCTTGTAGGCAAGGGGATATTATTGAAGGAAGAGATGGGAAATGCTGTTTATTTTTCATTCAATCATGGCAATGAGTATGCGCTGAAGTTCATGGTTTATCTATTCAGTCTTGAGGAAAAAGAGTTCCCGAGATGGCTGACCGTCCTTTTGCATAAGCTGAAAGAATTCAGCCCCCACATAAAATTAGGATTGGTCTTCGGTTCATCCATAAAGAATAAGGAGTTCCGTGATGTAGATGTCCTTCTCATGTACGACCCAGGCAAGTCCATCACTATAAGGAAGATAAAGGAAGGGATCAGGAAGTCGCAGCTGATAGAGCAGCCGATAAGGTACGTCGATATATCAGAAAAGGATATTCTTTCCAATAAGGATGATAAGGTATTTTATGCTATCCTTTCAGACAACCTCATATTCTGCAGCCCGGAAAAATATGTCGAGGTCATAAGAAAGTGCCGCAGATAGATAAGCACCTGGAATGGTGCCTTAAAGATGGAAAGAGGCTTGTCAAGGTAAGACCTGATACTGGACTTGCGCAGAAGCACATCAAGAAATCCGAGCATAATTTTGGTGTCCTACAGGATCTTGAAAATATGAAGAGATACGATTGGGCGCTTAATGTGGGGTTCTATGCCATCTATCACTGCTTCCTGGCATTGCTGGCAAAGCACGGCTACGAATCAAGGAACCAATCATGCACCATAACAGTGTTGTTGGCACTGATAGATGAGAAGAAGCTGGAATTTGACAAGGATCTGGTCCTCCAGTTCGATACCCTTGATCCTGGGAAAGATGCCGCGGACCCTACAGTGAGGGAAAGCAGAGAGACCTCGACTTATGGGGTCGAGACGAGCATCGACCTGCAGCAGCTCAAGAGGATAAAGGGACTGATCCTGAAAGTGCAAAGGGAGACCATAAAGATATTGGGACAGGGATGATGTCTGATATTCATCATATTCTTAATATATCAAGAATCATCCATTCGTTGTTAGA
>JBDRET010000014.1:0-21314 GCA_043819495.1 Candidatus Woesearchaeota archaeon
AAAATGCTCAACAAGATAAACTGGTTATCACACCACTACAAAAGCATGGCAGTGATTGCAGGATGAACAAAAACAAAATGCCAATTCATCCACAACCTAACAAAGTTAAGGATTGTGGACTTCTTGGCAACAGAAGTTAAATATTTTTTATTTTCTTAAATCACACTAGAACGGCAGAACTTTTTTTAACATCTCTTTATAGAATGGAAGCCAGAATTCTATATTGTCAATATCAGAGCGTTTGAACCACTTGTACTCTATATGCTCTTCTTCATTGAGATTTATCTTTGCACCATCCGGCAGCTTTGCAAGATAAAAAACAGCATATCTTGGATGGTTTATCCATTTGTCATCTTCAGGAATGAACTTCGTAAACACCGGTCTTATGTCGACCACATGAACCCCAATCTCTTCATCAAGCTCTCTCAACAGGCCTTCAATCTCTGTGTCCCCCTCATCCAATCGGCCTCCTGGAAAATGCCAAGTGTGTTCATATCGCTCTCCCCATTGCACCATAAGAAACCGATTCTGATTGTCTGTTATTATTGCGTACTCAGCTATCTTAGAAACAAGATGACCCATCGTCTTCTGCCCCTACTCTTCCCCTTTTGCTACGTGCTGAGCCTCTACCACTGTGAATGCCGCTATGTCAATGATGTCCTGCACTGTACAGCCTCTTGACAGGTCGTTCACTGGCTTACGCAGTCCCTGAAGTATAGGACCTATCGCTTCTGCATGACCAAAGAATGTCGCCAGCTTGTATCCTATATTAGCAGATTGAAGATCAGGAAATATCAGCACTTTTGCATCGCCCTGCATTGTCGCACCAGGGCATTTTATCTTTGCGACCCACGGCACTATAGCAGCATCAAGCTGGAGCTCGCCATCAATGACCGCTTCAGGCAAAAGATGTTTTGCCTTATCCTTTGCTATCGCAGTCGCCTCTTGCACCTTCTTTGCCAATGGATGATTTGCACTTCCCTTTGTGGAGAATGATAGCATCGCGACCCTAGGTTCAAGACCAAACCTGATAGCTGTCCTTGCAGAATCTATGGCTATCTCTGCCAGATCTTTTGCATCAGGATCAATAGTCACTGCAGCATCTGCAAACAGCATGACCTCATCCTTGAATCGTATGAAAAATGCTCCTGATACCTTATGAAACTTATCGCGCGCCTTTATTATCTGTAATGCGGGAAGTATAGTGTGCCCTGTACTGTGCACCGCTCCAGAGACAAGACCATCAGCATCACCCAGATGGACCATCATGGTCGCGTAGTATATCTCCTCTTTCATGGACTCTTTTGCTTTCTCGAGCGTAAGCCCTTTTTCCTTACGCATCTCGAAGAACTCAGCATAATACTTATCAAAATGTGCCTGATTAGCATCACACAGATGATCGACAAACTGGGCACCCTCTATCTTTAGCCCGAGTTCAGAAATCCTGTTGCGGATGACAACTTCATTACCGATAAGGATCGGCTTTGCTGTACCCTCCTCACATATCTTCTCAATAGCACGAAGCGTCCGCTCTTCAGTAGACTCAGGAAAAACAATACGTTTAGGATCTGCCCTTGCCTGTTCCTTTATCTTATCAATGAAATCCTTCATAAACATCACCGTCTTTTTGAAATGATCTTTAACGTAATATCTTCTGAATGTCACTTGAATATTTTACGTTGATCATAAAATGAGTTAATAAGTAGCAGACCTCTTTTTTAATACTATCTGTTTTCCTGACAAGAAGGGACGACCATAAATTACTAATACGTGATTGCGTCACCTTTAACTATCTGTTGTGATTATACCCCGGGAGTAAAAAAGCGTAACATATATTAAGTAGTACTTCATAGTGAACCCAGTTCAGTAACAAATTTTTGGTAACAAAAAGGGGGAGGTTGTAACATGATTGTAAAAGAAGAATTCCTTAGCAAGCTAAGACGTTATTTCTCACTAAATCTGTACGAAGTAAAAATCTGGACAGCACTTCTTTCTCGCGGAGTCTCAACCGCAGGAGAGCTTTCTGATATCGCTAACGTGCCAAGATCAAGGAGCTACGATGTTCTCGAGAGCCTAGAGAAAAAAGGATTCGCAATCACAAAACTAGGAAAACCGATCAAATATATCGCAGTACCTCCAGAAGAGGTCCTTGAAAGAGTAAAGAAAAACATGAAAGAGGAAGCAGACGAGAAGGTCAAAAGACTCGATGAACTCAAGGGAACTGAAGTCGTAAATGAACTCTCGACACTCCATACTCAGGGCATCGACCTTGTTGAACCATCAGACCTTTCAGGAAGCCTCAAGGGGAGACACAACCTCTACAACCATCTCGAACTGACAATAAGGAATGCAGAAAAATCAGTATCAATCATGACAACAAGTCAAGGCCTGATCAGGAAGATTGAGGGACTCAAGCCTACGTTTGAGAAGATAAAGAAACGCGGAGTGAAGATCAGGATTGCAGCACCGCTCACAAAGGAATGCTCAGGTGCGATAAAAGACCTCGGTGATGTAGCAGAGCTAAGACACACCACCGCAAAAGGAAGATTCTGCATCGTTGACCAATCCGAAATCATATTCATGGTAATGGATGATTCAGAAGTCCATCCGACATATGATGTAGGTGTCTGGGTGAATACTCCATTCTTTTCAAGCGCACTCGACAACCTTTTTGATGTCGCATGGAAAAGCATGAAGCCAGTAAAGGAAATGATCAAAAAATAATTTTTTATAATCATTTTATTTCTTTACATTTATCTCTATAACGCATATAAATCAATGGATAGACCCCTAGGAACCAACACAAGCTTTTTAAACTGCTCCGGTTTCTGATTTCTCTCATGGACATAGAAAAGATAGCCTCATCCCTGCACCCGCTGGAGAGAAAAGTAGTTCCGGTGCTAAAGGGATGCAGGACATTGAAAGAGGTCATGGAAAAGACAGGACTGTGTGAAGCAGAGGCCATGAGAGCCCTACAGTGGCTGGAGAATAAGGAAGCCCTAAAGATAATCTCAGAAGTCAAAGAGCTGATACAGCTCGATTCAAATGGTAAAGATTACATCAAGAAAGGACTGCCTGAACGAAGATTCCTTGATACTGTAAGTAAACACCTTCTTCCGATACGCAAGATAGGGATATCTTCAGGACTGAATGATGAGGAAGTCACAGTGTGTCTTGGACTACTGAAAAACAAAGCAGCCATCTCAATAGATAACGGCATAGTTGAAGTCACAAAGAATGGACTTGAAGCCCTGAAGAAAGAATGGCTTGAAGAAGCATTCCTGAAACGGCTTGCTCTTGGAGGGCTCGCACCAACAGACCTTACACCGGAAGAGCAATTCGCATATGACATATTCAAGAGACGTAAAGATATAATCAAGACAGACATAGAGAAGATCAAACGGTTCACGCTTACAGATATCGGAAAAGCACTCACTGATGCGGATCTTGGAAAGCTGGAGACAGCAGACCGCCTTACACCTGAGATGCTCAAAGATGGTTCATGGAAGGGGAAGAACTTCCGAAGATATGATGTGACAATAAACGTCCCGAAAATCAACAGAGGGAAGCGACATTTCGTCAACCAGGCCACAGACTATGCAAAACAGGTCTGGATAGAGCTCGGGTTCAAAGAGATGGAAGGGAACCATGTCAATACCTGCTTCTGGAACTTCGATGCACTATTCACCGCCCAGGACCACCCGGTCAGAGATATGCAGGATACCTTTTACCTCAAGAATCCAAAAGAAGGAAAACTTCCTGATACCGATACTGTAAGAAAAGTCAAAGCCATGCATGAAAAAGGCGGAGACATCGAAAGCACAGGATGGCAGTATGACTGGAATGCCGATGTATCAAAGAAGAACGTCCTTCGGACACACACTACAGTCCTCTCAGCAAAGACAATAGCAGCACTCAAGAAAGAAGAATGGCCTGCAAAATACTTTGCAGTAGGAAGATGCTTCCGAAATGAGGCGATGGACTGGTGTCACCTATTCGAATTCAACCAGACTGAAGGGATAGTCGTTGACAAAGACGCCAATTTCAGGAATCTTCTTGGCTATCTCAAGAGATTCTTCACAAAACTCGGATTCCCAAAAGCAAGATTCAGACCTGCATACTTCCCATACACAGAACCAAGCGTAGAGATAGATGTCTACCACCCTACACATGAAAAATGGGTAGAGCTTGGAGGAGCAGGGATATTCAGGCCCGAAGTGACAGTCCCATTACTAGGAGAGACCATACCCGTACTTGCCTGGGGACCTGGATTTGACAGGATAATGATGGAATACTACAGTGTCACAGACCTTCGTGACCTGTACAAGAACGACCTGAAACAACTCAGGACAATGAAACAGTGGATGAGATAGATATACAATAATCATACAATAACAGATGCGGATCAGAGACTAAAATGCCTTCAGTAAAACTCAACAAACAAGTGTTCAACAATCTTGTAGGTAAAGTGCTCTCAGATAAAGAGCTCAGTGAACGCATACCTATGATAGGGACTGATCTTGAGACTGTCGGAGAGACAGAGATAGATGTAGAGGTATTCCCTAATAGACCAGATATGCTTTCAGAGCAAGGATTCGCAAGGGCGTTCTCCGCATTTATCGGTGAAAAGACCGGTCTTCGGAAGTATACTGTCAAACCATCAGGATCAAAAGTCATAATAGACCCATCTGTAGCCGCAATAAGACCATATACTGCATGTGCCCTGGTGAAGAACCTCAATTTTGATGATGAGAAGATAAGGGAAGTCATACAGATACAGGAGAAGCTCCACGTCACGTTCGGTAGGAACCGTAAGAAGCTTGCGATAGGAATATATCCTCTTGAGAAGATCAAACTTCCGATAAAGTACTTTGCAGAAGACCCTAACAAGGTGAAATTCCAACCGCTCGAGTCACCACAGGAGATGACAGCGATACAGATCCTATCAAAACACCCTGCAGGAAGAGAATATGGACATCTTCTCGAGGGAAACGATAAATTCCCATTCTTCTCAGATGCTGATGGAGAGATACTCTCCATGCCCCCCATAATAAATTCTCACAAGACCGGCAAAGTCAGTGAGGATACCAAAGAAGTATTCATCGAATGCTCAGGTTTTGATTTCAAGACCTGCAATATCTGCCTCAACATAATAGTCACAGCACTTGCAGATATGGGTGCAGACATATACTCGATGGAACTTGCTTACAGCGAAGGGAAGAAGATAACACCAGACCTTGATGCGAGACGCATGAAGCTTGATGTACCTTTCGTAAACAGATGGCTTGGCCTGAAACTGACAGAGGACCAGATGTCAGAACTTCTTGCAAAGATGGGACATGGTTTTGATTCCGGATTTGTCCTTGTTCCAGCTTATCGCGCAGACATACTGCACATGGTAGATATCGCTGAAGATGTCGCCATCGCTTATGGTTATGACAACTTCGAACCAGAGATACCTAATGTCGCTACCATCGGAGAAGAAGCACCTATCGAAGTGTTCCGAAGACGGGTTGCAGATATACTCATAGGTCTTGGGCTGCTTGAGACCAACACATACAATCTCACGAATGCAGAAGACCAGAACATAAAGATGAGTGTAGATCTGAAGCTTGCAGAACTTGAGAGCTCAGTGAATACCGAATATAATGTCCTTAGAGCATGGATGATACCATCACTGATGAAAGTGCTACAGGACAACAAGAGCAATGACTACCCTCAGAACATATTCGGCACAGGGACCTGCTTTACTCTTGATGAGAACACTGAGACAGGAATAAGCGAGTTCTTGAGACTTGCCGTGACTCTCTGCGGTGCTGATTCAGATTTCACCAAGATAAAACAGGTGCTTGACTGCCTGTTTGATGCAGCAGGCATCGAATATGAATCAAGAGAGACAGAACATCCAAGTTTCATACCTGGCAGGGTTGCCCGGATCAGTGTAGCAGGCATAGATGTCGCATACATAGGAGAGCTGAATCCACAAGTCCTATCAGAATGGAATCTAGAGATGCCTGTCGCTACATTCGAACTCAACATCACAGAGCTTTATAAGCATTTAAAAACTAACTGAGTAAACTATTTAAACGAAAGATGATTTTTTCGTCGGAGAGGGTGGACATTAACGAGGAAGAAATTGGCAAAATCTAAAGTTATGAGCATAAAGCTCAAGAAAAGATCGCGCATCTCCAAGAGACGCAAGAACATCTATGTAAGCAGGAGTTCCTGGCGAAACAAGCTTAACCATACCATCTCTGTAGGAAGCCTCCTTAAATACACAGGAATAACCCTGGCATTCATCATAATAGTCATGTCCATATTCATGCTCGGACGATTGTCGGCTCTGCCTGATGCACCTGAACAAGAAGGTGATTCTAAAATATCAAGCAAGAGCACAAATGTAGAGACCCTGCAGGACCAGGAAAAGAGCGAAAAAGAGACAACTGTTGAAGATCAGGCAGAAAAAAATGCCAAGGAAGAACCAATAAATGAAGAAGAGACAGCTGAAACTGAAGACACCGCAGAAGAGGATACCATTTCTGATGCTGATGAAGAGAATGATGATCCTGCACCAGCATGCAAATACAAAGATGCCCCATTCGACTACACTTATACGGGCGTGTCTACAGAGATATCAAATTTCCAGAAAGAGCTCAGGGGAGATAACTGGGCGAGCATCACTTCAATGAAACTTACCATAACCAATAATGAAAAATGCACAATCATAAATCCCACTAAATTGAAGATAAAGCTGAACGCCAGAGGAAAAGGATCAGTCTGGTGGGATGATGAACTCTTCCTCTCAGATACATTCAGAGACATCAAACCCGGAGAGACAGTCACAGACATCGTGCCTGTCCATGTATCATATTCAGACATCTATTCAGAGAAAGACCTGCGAGTGTCAGTCTTTGATGAATATGATGTACATATCGTGACGTATAAAGAATACATCACAATAACTTAATCTACGATGTCAGCGCTGCCACGCAGCCATATCTCATCGCCGGCAAGAATCATATCTAGACATCTAAACAGGCGTTGCCTAACAGAATATCAGCAGATAATACGCCGGTTTTGGTATGTTTTGTTGACTGACGCACAGAGCGGTGGCAGCACTGACAGAAGCAGTAAAGCAGATATGAAAGAATAAATTAAAAAGTAAAAAATTATTGTTCGCTCTCGTCATCAAGAGTCTTCTCAAGCTTGGTCTGAGCTGCTACAGGTTTTTCTCCTGCAGGTGCTGCTTTGACAGCTGGCTGTGCCTTAGGTTTCTTTACTGTCTCCTTAGGCATCATCTTCTTCCTATCAAACGACCTTACCTGCCTCATCTTTGGCTTGGCCTCTCGGGGTTTCTTCTCCTTGATCTCTATGCCCCTCTTCTTGAATTCAGCGACAACATCAGAATGCGCAGCCCCTTTCTTGAGCGGCAGTACATCTGCCTTTGGCTCAAGATGTTTCATATTGCACTTGCGCCTCCTTGTCTCACCATCAATCAGAACAAACTTATCATCCAGGACATCTACAATAACACACTGCTTTCCAGTATCGCGTCCTGCAATCTTAACACAAAGTCTTCCTACTTCCATCATTTTTTGACCTCCAGAGAGATACAGAAAAAGCTGTATTCTCTCCCATCAATCTCATCCACCACGCTGTTGCCAGCAGGTTTCATATTCAATCAAAAGAGAGCGTATAAATTGAGCAATCAAGATCGCTCAGCGCGTGATTCTGATATTACTTTACGTCTGGTGCATGAAGAACATAACACGCCACCATATGGTCTTTCAGGCCGTTTCATAGTCTTAGCAAGCTTCTGCATCTTATAAGGCCTTTCTCGGGGAACACCTGCCAAAGTAGCACCACATTTGCTGCAAATAGCCTTTGATGGCTTCCGCTTCCTATAATGCATAGTTGTCCTGCTTCCCGGAGTCTTTACAGAGACCCTTCGTAGAGTTCTTGACCTTTGACCTGGTTTTACCATTTAAATCCCTGTTTTACGAGTAACTAGGGCCTATTTATAAAGGTTTTGTAGCCTATACCTGCCCGAATCAGCCTCGAATATATACAGCTTCAAAAAGGAAAAAGAAATGTTTTTAAATATTCCTATTTGTTAATGATATCAGCATTTTATAATTCGGACGGCACATAATAATGAAGCTATCAAACAAGCTTGTAGAAGAGGTTGTCACCTCTGTGGCAGGAGCAGATGTCCTGCCGCTGGTCAAACTTCTGAAGAACAAAAAGAACGTCTCAGAGTTCAAGCTTGCGGAATCGCTGGAACTCGAGATCAATGTCACAAGAAATATGCTTTACAGGCTGTACCATGCAAACCTTGTCTCTTTCATCAGGCGCAAGGACAAGAAGAAGGGATGGTACATCTACTACTGGACATTCAAGCTCAAACAGATAAAACACCTCGCAGTCACACTCAAGAAAGAACGCATAGAAAGGCTGAATGACAGGCTCTCAAGAGAGAAAGAGAGCAGCTTCTTTGTGTGCCCTAATACCTGTATGCGTCTGGACTTTGAACAGGCAGTAGGTTTTGAATTCAAATGCCCTGAATGCGACACCATAATGGAACAGGAGTCAAATGAAGAGAAGATCAAACAACTCGAGGACCAGATAAAAGAGCTGCATAATGAATTGGCGTGAACATCAATTCTGAAGCAATCATATCCTTATGCAAATAGAACTATTGCTGTTCTGCAGAGATTGTGCAACAGGGTGTAAGCTGGTCAAGAGATGGCTTGAATACGAATGCTGCTTTCTCGTCGAAATAACCGCAACGGAAGCGCTCAAGAGGTATCCCTGTACGTGTAGACAACATGATAGCATAGAATAATACCTGACAGTTGGCATATTTCTCCTTATCCGCATTAGGCTTGTAATCCCATATCCATATGTTTCCATCCTCGACGCGCAAAACATCTATATGCCCTGAAAGCGGATCCTCACAATCAAAGAGAGAACGATACATCTCAAGCTCATGTGGCATCAACCATATCGGCAGCTCAACAGCCAATGTATGACAATCATTCTCAAGCATGTATACCTCAACATTAGAATGAGCGGTCTTATATCTTCCTGAACCTACACCAAGTTCTGCGAGCCTGCAAACCTCATGACCACCCACTGGGATGTGTCGGGTATCCACATCAAACTTGAGTGCAGAAGACCGTGGCCCTACAGTGAAGTAATGGTCTGGACAAGCAGTCAACATCTTGTCCAGGAATCGGCTCAATGGCGATAGTTCGTCGCAACAGAGCTCAGAGGTCTTTGCAGTATGAAGACGGTAGTGATAGAACCAACCATGCTTGAAAGCAGTATGTCTGATGCTCATCTTATGGGTGAAAGAAAAAAATATAGAAAAAAGAAGGATTATCTCTTCTTCTTTGCTATTGTCTTTGGGACGGATCTTGGCATCTTTGTCGAGAGCATCTTCTCGATCTTTTCTTCCTCAGCCTCAATCTTAGTCTCTTCCAACTCAATCTTATGAGTTATCTTGAGAAGGTTCTCATCCATCCTTGCTATCCTTCTTTCGAGAAGCACCAGAATCCTTAAACTGTAAACTATCGCTGCTAATGTACCAATGATAATAGCGAGCGTAACTCCCTCGAGTCCTAATCCTGCCATCGTATCTACCTCCTTTTTAAGAGTGAATAGAGGATTTAAGGTCACAGTAGTATATAAAGGTTACGCGCTATAGGTGCATTGTCCATGGATGTGGACAGAGAAACAGAAACAATCACGGCACTGTATCTGAACACCAGCCAAAAAATAATAAGAACTCCTTAAAGATACTAAAGATACCATAAACTGATCATAAAAATAGCATATCATAAGAACCAATCATAAAAAAATAGAGAATAAAGAAATAAATAGATGATGAAGAAATAAAAAATCAGTGCTTGACTTCAAGAGGACTCATCTTCTCCCACTCAGACTCAAACATCTGCTTGAGAGCTGAAGCAAAGAAGGGAGTGTTGACCCAGACACCCGAATCATATGTCGGATGGACTTCTGAATCATCCATCAGCATGAATGTTATCTGCTTACCGTCAATTATACAGAACCTTGCCTTGATCTCCTTTGCATCACGGATTTCAACAAAGCCCTTGAGCTCTTTGACGATCTTGTCTGTCTCTTTTGTCAGAGGTGCAGCAATCCTTATCTTGATCTTCCTCTCTTTTGCTTTCTGGAAAAGTGCTTTCAAAGCTTCTGCTTTCCTTATCAGACCTTCGCTAGTCGTCATGAGATCAACAGATTCTTCTGCAGACTTGATCATAGATTCTATGTGGTTGTAAAGATTGTTCCTTCCTTTCAATGCTCCTGAAAGGTCAGTAGGCTCGACGAGGTCTACGCCCTGAGTATGGAGAAGTGTCAGTTCAGTGAGAATCTCGCTTCCCTCGAGGCTTTCAAGCGTCTTTGTCTTATAATCGGCATCATTGATGACCTTTTTCTTGACCCTCTCAAGGACCTCTTCTGGAGGTACTGCGATATATTTAATAGGCTTGCCGAGCTTCATTATGATAAAGCCCTTTTTCTCTAGGCTCTCGAGAACATCATAGCTCCTTGATCTTGGCACGTTAGCGATATCAGAAAGCTCTCCTGCAGTGGATATTCCACGAGAAAGAAGTGCTGTCCAAAGCTTGCTTTCGTAGGTGTTAAGACCGAAGTCTTTGAGTTTGCTTAAAAAGTCTTTCTGGACGATCATAGTGTATCAACCTGTATCTGATTATAAAACACAACTTAACACCCCCTTTTTACGCAAACAAGCAATTCTTGATTAAAAACATTTAATCAGACTAAACTGCCCCTGAAACAGTCAAAAAACGATTTTTAGGCCCTAAAGAGTTTGAAAACCCTTTTTGCCCCCTTTTGTAGTCTTAGTAACTAACTAAAACACCAAAATAATTTACTATTGTAGAGGTATAACCCCTATATAAAGGTTTCGTTGTTTTTGTTATTTTACAGTGATGAAAGCAATATGTTGTCCTATACGCGCTAAGTCGGACGAATATCAAAGAATTCAAACTCATCAACATCTCCATCATCTAAAAATTCCGTATTGACTGCTGTAACCTTGGCAAATATAGGTCCACTCTTACAGAGCGTCACAAGCCTCATTATCTTGCTCTCATCACCCCGCAGTACAAGCTCCAATGATCCATCCTTCAGGTTCTTTGCATAACCAGTCAAACCAAGCTTGTTCGCGTTCTGCTTTGCGAAATCCCTAAAGAACACTCTCTGGACCTTTCCCGTCACGATAACTCTTGCAGTCTTTTCAGCCATCTCTACCAACTCACCACGCAACCACATCCCCTACAGCAGTACTGCTCTGCCGTATCCTGCCTGCAGGAAGCTCTATGACGTGCTTTGAAAGGACCTTGCTATTATATATAGTGAATGGCAGGAATCTTTCCTTCATATCGACCACGCGCTTATTCCCGTCGAGAAACAATACATCTATCGGATAGAATACTAAAAACATGTGCATGCTCTGATGTGCTGGCGCATCAAACTCAAAGACAAGAGAATTATCCAATACTGAAGATGGCAGCGTAAGCATAAGCCCACGTGCTTTAGACCGGATAGATCTACATGACCTATAGGACACTGCCAAAACTTCTTTTCTTGTCTTGTTGATTATCTTACCCATATCATCTCATCCCTGATTGCGCCAGGAGCGCGTCGTCACCAGTCCCAACGAACGGAAAATATAAAAAACTTTGCATAAAAAAGTAACAGTCTTAAAAAGCTAAAAGTGCTAAAATCGTGCGTTTAAAGGGGTTTTCCATACGAAATTAAGGAGGCATACCCTTTATAAAAAATAGTTTCTCAAATATATATTTTTAAACAACAGTATTTATAAATGAGTTCGTATTCCCTATTTAAATAATTTATAATTGCTTTATATAGATTAGGGGGTTAAAAAATGACCAAGAGAGACATTAGAGTTGTAAATATCGTTGTATCTTCTTCATTAGGGCACGATATCCCGCTAGAGAAGATGGCAGCCACACTTTCAAACACTGAATACAATCCAGAGCAGTTTCCAGGCTTAGTTATAAGAATAAAAGAGCCTAAGACCTCAGCATTGATATTCAACTCAGGAAAGATTGTGTGCACCGGTGCCAGAACCATCGAAGATGTCCACAAATCCATACAACAGATCATAAAGAGTCTTGAAAAGATAAACATCAAGATAACAATAGAACCTGTAGCAACAATACAGAACATCGTAGCTTCTGGTGCTGTAGGGATGGATCTTAACCTGAATGTCCTTGCGATGAAGCTACAGAACACAGAGTATGAGCCAGAACAGTTTCCAGGGCTTGTCTACAAACTCAATGTAGAGCCTAAAGGAGAGAAGGTATTCAAAGCGACATTCCTGCTCTTCTCAAACGGAAAGATCGTCTGCACTGGGACCAAGTCAGAGCAACAGGTAAATCAGGCACTTGATGCGCTCATAGAGAACCTCAAGAAAGTCAAACAGAATTAAGACTTCCTGACATCCGACAGGTGATTACGCTTTTTTCCGTAATCCTGGCGAACATCGCCGAAAATCTTTTGCTTTTCTTTTCATAACTTTTTTTAACGAGGGAAACAAAACAGTAGAGTGCAGTACAAGCTCCGCAGACAGGAGCAGTAAAAGAGACGAAACCAAAAAAAGGTCAACATGGATGTTTCAGAACAGATAAAGAAGTTTGAGCAGTTCATAGAACAGAACTACCATCTACAGCTCATAGAAGCAGTAAGTGCGGGTCACAACTTTCTCGTCATAGACTTTGCCAGACTTGCTAAATTCAATCCTGAACTCGCAGACCTACTTCTTGACCAGCCAGAAGAGCTGATCAAAGCATTCGAGATCGCTATCAAGAACACAGAAGAGGTACCTGATCACATAACCAGATTCAATATAAGAGTCACCAACACTCCGAACAGCCAAGAGATAAAGATAAGGGACATACGAAGCAAGCACATAGATAAGCTGATCTGCATAGACGGGATAGTAAGGCAGAAGACAGATGTAAGACCTCAAGTCATAACTGCCAAATTTGAGTGTCCGAGCTGCGGTAATGTCATGCCAGTCATACAGATCGAAGCGAAATTCAAAGAACCGACAAGATGCGGCTGCGGAAGAAAAGGAAAATTCAGACTCCTGTCCAAAGAGCTTGTCGATGCGCAGAAGCTAGTCCTTGAAGAGATCCCTGAAGATCTGGAAGATGGTGGCCAGCCAAAAAGGATAGATGTATTCCTCAAGAACGACCTCGTCTCTCCTCTGAGCGACAAAAAGACAAATCCAGGTACCAAGATAAGGATAGTCGGCCAAGTCAAAGAGATCCCTATCCCTGCCAAAGATGGAGGAAATCTTGTCAGGTTCGACCTCATCATAGACACCAATATGGTCATCGCACTTGAAGAGAGTTTCGGAGACATAACAATAACTCCTGAGGAAGAGAATAAGATAATCGAACTGTCAAAAGACCCGAAGATATTGAGCAAACTTGTCAATTCTATGGCACCATCCATCTACGGGCATGATAAGGTTAAAGAAGCAATAATACTCCAGTTTTTAGGAGGTGTCAAAAAAATAAGGACCGACGGCGTAACCACGAGAGGAGACATGCATATCCTTCTAGTAGGCGACCCTGGAGCAGGTAAATGCTTACATGGAGATTCAAAAATAGTGCTTTCGGATGGTTCTATCGTAAAAATAAAAGAACTTGTCGAACACAATCTCGGAGAAAAAATCGAAGATGACGGGTATAAAGCCACAGATCCTTTCAATGTCATTTCATTCGACACACACGCCCAGGCATCAGACAACACTTCAAGGGTCGTGTGGAAAAGAAAAGAAAGGAGGCTGCTACAAGTAAGAACAAAAACCGGCAATAAAATTCTAGTGACAAAAAACCACCCTTTCTTTACTACGGACGATGGTCTTATCTTCTCTAAAAGTGCTAATGAACTCAGAAAAGGAGATTTTATAGCATCACCCTCGATAATAAGGACCTATGGAAAACTTCAACCAACCCCCACAGATTTCTTGATATCTAAAAGCAGGAACCGCGTGAATATCAATGTCCCGCCATTCATTGACTTAGAGTTTGCAAGACTTCTGGGTTATTTGGTAGGAGACGGTTGGGTGAAATTGAAAGATAAAGGCGCGTTCACCTCTTTCACGAATAATGATCCTGATATGCTATCCGATTTTAAACGCATCTTATCTGAAAAATTCGGGGCCAACGTGACCGTCAGGAAGGTTCATAAAAGCAATAAGTCGAAAGAGATCTATACAACAAGCATCGAATTGACCAGACTGCTAGAGAAAACAGATGAAAACTTGCTGTCCAGGTCTGCTGCGAAAAGAATCCCCAGAATCGTGCTAAAATCCCCTGACGCCATCCTGCGGGATTTCCTGAGAAGCCTGTTCGATTGCGAAGCACATATCAGAAGCGGGAGGAGACAAATAGAAATAAGCTCAAAAAGCAAGGATCTCATAGACGATATCAAGATTGCGTTATTGCGTTTTGGGATAATCTCCTCGATATCTGAGAAGATAAAATGGGCTTCAAACACTACATCAAAGACAAAACGTAAATACCACGAATTGAGGATATCTGGTGTAGATGTCCTAAAATATCATAAGAATGTCGGTTTCTTTTCAACTAAGAAGAAAAACCAGCTCGATATGATTGCCGGCTTGAAGAAAACATTGAACACAAATGTCAGAGTCGTACCCAACATGAGGAGGCTGCTTAAGACCATAAGATCAAGTAATCATCTGTCCCAGAACGATATGGGCATTTCGCGCTCTTCCTACCAACATTATGAAATGGGAGATAGAAACCCCTCTGTTGACAAGTTGCGGCAGATCGTCAACCATCTGACCAGAAAAGGGTTAGACACCCCTTTGCTATCATTTTTAAGATGTGTTGCGAATAATGATGTGTTTTGGGACAAAATAGATGGTGTTGAGGAGATTGATAACGATGGAGAATATGTATATGACATTCAAGTCGATATTGCTCATAACTTTGTTTCAAACGCGATGATAGTGCATAATTCACAGCTATTGAAACGAGGCCAATTGATCGCTCCAAAATCAAGGTTTGTATCAGGAAAAGGCGCATCAGGAGCAGGTCTTACTGCCGCAGTGGTGAAGGACGAGTTCCTTCGTGGCTGGGCACTTGAAGCAGGAGCACTAGTCCTTGCCAATAAAGGTTTCTGCATGATAGATGAGATGGATAAGATGACAAAAGAGGACAGGTCTGCGATGCATGAGGCACTTGAACAGCAGTGCTTCCATCATGATACCACCATAACATTTGCAGATGGTCATGAAATGAAAATCGGTGAATTTGCAGAAGGTATTATAGAGAAGTTCCCTGAGCGCGTCATCAGAGGGCATAAGTGCCTCATCGTACCAACAAGAGATCTCGACATTGAAGTCATGACCACAGACTGGGAAAAAATATCCAAGACAAAAGTGGATCGCGTCTCTAAACATATCGCGGAAGAGTCCTTTGTCAAGATCAGATTACGGAACGGAAGAGAAATAATCGTGACACCAGAACACCCTGTATTCGTGATTGAAGACGGGAAGATCACGACAAAAAGAGCAGACTCGTTGGACGGCGATGAAACTGTCCCTATCCCTCTTAATATGCCGATAAGAGGAGCCGACCAAGAGTTCTCTGATAGTGAGCTCTTCAACCCCCGGGCGATCAACCACATCAGGATTCCCGCAGAAAACGGGCCGGAGATATACAAGATTGCAGGATATCTGTTATCAGAAGGCTCAAAAGAACTGAACAGAGGAAAACTCATAGGTGTGAACTTTACGAATAAAGATACGCGGCTTCTTGATGATCTTGAAAAGTGCATGCTCAAAGAATTCGGGATCAAAGCATACAGACAGGCAAGGATTGATGACCACGACATAAGATGGATGAGCAGATTCATCTCAAGGGAACTTTCAGAATTCTTCAGTAAAAATCTACCTGAAATACTGGAAAAAGCAGATAATAAAAAGATCCCGCAGCTGTTGATGAAAGGAAAAGCTGAGAATATCGCCCTTATGCTATCCTGTATGTTCGAAGGAGATGGGCACGTATCAAAGAAGGAAAGGACGATACGGATAGGGTTTGCCAGCAACTCAAAGAGGATGTGCGAACAAGTACAGGACCTTCTCTTAAGATTCTCTATAAGAAGTAACCTTACAGAGCACAAAGAATCATATAAGGTGTCTGTTACAGGATACGAGAATCTTGCCCGGTTTCATGAGAATATCCGTTTTGTCACCGATGAAAAGAACAGCATAGTGGTGGAATACCTACGGGACAAGAGACCCATAAGATCCATCAAAGACAATGTGCCTAACATCGGAAAGCACGTAATCTCCTTACTTGATAAGTACAAGGTAAAAAGAGTGGGAAGATATGATGTCTACAGGATGAGATATGAGTATCTAAGAAAGGGCGTGAGCATCTCAAGACGGCACCTTAAGGACTGCGTAAAAGCTCTTGATGCAGTCATAGTCCCCGAGGATACAGAATATGTGCACTTCTTGCGGGGACTAGCATTTGGAGATATCGGTTTTGAAAAGATAAGATCTGTTGAGATTGTCGAGAACAAAGACCAAAAATGGTCGTATGACCTGACAATAGAGCCAAACCATGCATTCATATCCCAAAACATGGTCCTCCATAACACAGTGACGATATCAAAAGCAAACATCCAAGCAACACTAAGGTGCGAGACGACAGTACTTGCAGCAGCAAACCCTAAATGGGGCCGTTTTGACCCATACGAAATATTAGGTAAACAGATAGACCTTCCACCTGCACTGATAAGCAGGTTCGACCTGATATTCCCTATACGAGACATCCCTAACAAAGAGCAGGATGAAAGACTAGCGAGCTTTGTACTGAACCTACACCAGACAAGTGATGCAGGCCACTGTGATCTAGATACTGACACACTCAAGAAATATATCGCATATGCCCGAAGGACCTGCGTCCCTAAACTCACTGATGCTGCGCTTGAGGAGATCAAGAGATACTATGTGCACATGCGTAATTCAGGAGGAGATGAAGGCGGAATCAAAGCCATACCTATCACTGCAAGGCAGCTTGAGGCATTAGTAAGGCTGTCAGAAGCATCTGCCAGGACCAGACTTGCTGAAAAAGTTCTCAGGAAGGATGCAATCAAAGCGATAGAACTCCTACACTATTGTATGTCACAGATAGGCGTAGACCCTGATACAGGCAAGATAGATGTAGACATACTCACCACAGGAATCTCTTCATCTTCACGTAACAATATAGTGATCATAAAAGAAGCGATCAATGAACTTGAGAACAAGATAGGAAAGACCATCCCTATCGAAGATATAGTGAAACAAGCTCAAGAGAAAGGCGTGTCTGCAGACAAGTCAGAAGAGGTAATAGAGAAACTCAAGAGAGCTGGAGACATCTTTGAACCGAAGAGAGGATTCATACAGAAGATTTAGTTTGGACTGGTTTGACTGCTTAATCTGCCATTTTCTCAATAAACGAGAAATTCCTGATTTCTGGTCATTACAACTTGGAAACAAGTATTCCCACAAACCACCACATATTCAGCCAAAGTCGTAATAAACTTTATAAATTCCCTTTGCAGTCAGACAGACATGCTAAAAAGAGGGCTGCGCTATATAGGGATGTCTCTGATATACATCATAATAACTGCTACAATATACTCTGCAGTCGTGTTTGCTGATTTTAGCGCATCTGTCAGCGGATATGATGAAATACCTGGTTTCAGAAGACCTACTGGAGATATCACTATAATAAACATCACTGCTCAGATAGATGGTGATTCTATATGGCCATCACAAATCAAGATACTTGAAGATCCTACCAGACTATTTGAGTGCGATGAACGAAATACTAGTGAACCTGTAGATTGCTCGCTCATATTGGTAGGTGATCTTTATGCCGGGGCATATGACATTAAAGCTCAATTATTCCGAAAAGATGGAACTGAAGCAGCACCTGCAATCCCTCTCAGACTATATGTGGATGGTATCGATCCAACAATACACTCATTCTCTCTTATCCGTAATGAGACTGGGGTGATGGTGAAATTTCAGGTGTCAGACAGATCCTGCGACAATTGTCCTGTAAATGTCTGTGCAGGGATCAATCATATAGACGTACTTTTAGACTATTCTGTTGTAGGTAACTACATACCTGAGAATACCAGCAGTTGTGTGGTCATAAATCAGACACAGATAACTGTTCCTGAAAGTCAAGAGACATTAAACAGGACATTTTGTTTAGATGCATATGACCGATTAGGCCGCAGAGCGCGCAAATGTGATAGCATAATCATGGACTTCTCTTCTCCGAAACTCATAAATGCAAGCATAATAGTTAACGGCGCTCCACTAGCATTCACAAAAAATGAACCGATAGGTGGAGCCACAGTCAATGCATACATATTCGAAGAAGGAATACTCAACGTCAGCACTCTTGTAGCAGATTTCACCTCACTAAATTCCAGACCGGAATTCTCCACAAGATATCAGCAAATAGACACATCACCCCAAAATGTGGAAACGTTCGACATTTCCTGTAATCCTGCAGAAGAAGAAAATGTATATCTGTGCAAATGGAATAATCTCCTTCTGTTAATACCTCCGGATGCAGAGCCTGAAGTCCACCTGAAAGTCCAGGATGAACACCAAAATAGCATGGATGATACATATCCTCTTAACATAATATTTGATGGCATGCGCCCTAACATACACACGATACGATCAGGACTTGCGGATGATGCTGGAAGATATTGGGTAGGAAAAGGGAACAACACAATCTTCTTTGACATCACAGAAGAAGGTGCGGGATTCCACAATAAGAATCTTGTAGTTGATTTCTCATCATTTGGCCCTCAAGAGTTTGCTGGCGAAAAGACAACCCTCTTTCCGAACTACTGTATCCAAGGATGGACTTGTATTTTTGAATACATCAATGTTGCCGAAGACACACCCAGCGGTCGTGCACTATCTCTAGGAGTAGGGGGGTTAAGCTCTGATGATGCGGGTAATCTTGTCGAAGGAGTTACATCTACTGCATTATACTATGATCCTGAAGCTCCACAGATAATAAGCATAGACAATGGCACTGTATGCCCAACGATGCCCGACAACATCGAGATAACAGTCAATGTCTCTGAAGAGGGATCTGGAGGAGTATCTGTAGAATACTCCGCACCAAATCTCAGCACAAGCGTGTTCCCACAGATAGTCGACTGTGAAGAAAGTGAAGATACTGCAGGAATATGGACCTGCAATGTAGTCATAGAAAATCTATTATCATTCTATGTTAAAGGATCGATAAATCTCACTCTCCGAGACAGGGCAGGCAACAAAAACTCAACGATGCTGACTCAAGAGGTATGTGAACCCGCTCCTGGAACTCCACCAAATGTTGTCCAATCAACTGCAAACGGGATTCCAACCCCATTAGACAAAATCCTTGCAGGTTACATCCCTTATCCCGCATTCGGAGAGATCAAATTCAGGTATTCCGACCCACCAAATAAGGTCCAAGACATAGAGCTCATATCCTGTTCATCAACTGCAGGAACAGTCATTGAACCATACGTCCTTACACCTTTCGAGTTCAAGAACCCTGTATTAGGTTTTAAGCTCTCTTTTGGAAATGAGAATCTGACAGATATAGACTCTCTTGAAGTCAATTGTCAACTCGACCTAATCGTCCGTTCAGGAAACAAGGTGTACCAGCTCCCTGAACGGGAGAATGTCACAATACCGTTCAGTCTCAGCGGAACAATATTCGGCGGACTCAACCAGAGCATGTAAGATAAACTTGACGGTCTGGAAAAGGATATTGAAAACACCCAAGCAGAGATAGATGGATACTCGGAGGTGTGGGATGTCCTCCAGACAATATGCAGTATAGCAGAGATACTCGCGATGCTGGTTGCACTCCTGCAGGTGTTAAAGATCGTTATGTATGCTGTCGGTTGGATCCTATTCGCCGGATCTATGGCAGGATGTTGTGTTGGAACGCTCGGTTCAGGATGTGGAGGCCCTGGAACTGTCTGCTATACTGCTGCAATGACTGCCGGATCTGCAGTATACTACCTTCCCTGCTGGGCCATCGATTATGCAACAACAAGTGTCACGACATTTGCCTGGCAGATGGACTCCAATCCTATGAGCGCATTTGATTCCCCTGGTTTCTACCTTAAAGTATTATGCATGTTTGTCACCTGCCGCATGTCAGAGACAAGCAACTTCATAGAGATGATATCAAATGGAGGCAGTGCCAGCGGAGGATCATATACTTTCTCGCAAGGCGGACGCACGCAGGACGGAGAACCTACTGACCTACAAACCGGGGGAGAAAGTATGTTTGTAGGTGCGGGCGCAGGTTTAGCGATGGGTGGAGTTCCAGGCGCAGTTGTCGGCGCAAGTTTAAGCTCAATCATAGAATATGATTGGAGCGCGTATAAGAGCGTACATGTAGCTAGACAGATGTACTGCGTACCGGGTTTAATATACAATGCAAGGAAGAAACAACAGATACAGTGCATGCACAGGAACTGTTATAGAGATGCAGTATCCGCAGGATTGAGCCCGGAATATTGCGACAAGATGTACGCTACACAGGAATGCCTATATTATGACAGCGCTGCCTGGAAGATGGTAGGAGACGATGGACTCGCTCCCTGGTTCCAGGGCATACTTGAATGGCTTCTCAGCCAGATGGTAGTATCTCTTATGGCTTGGGGGATGCGAAGCATGAATTGTGGCTATCCGCAAGGTTTAGGCTCTATAGCAGATTCATATATAGATGATGATGGTAATTGCGGAGGTGCAACTACAACTGTCGATGCTGCATGGGAAGCAGAAAGTTTGGCATATGAGAATGCTTGGGCAAGTGCCTGGCTACTAGCTTACCCTCCTGCAATACTGTACATAATACTTTCAATGGTATTGAATACTGAAGAGCTAGCAGCATCCCAGGCAGCTAATGCCGCCAAGTTAACCACAACAGCACCAATGTGTGTAAGTAATCCTCCCCCCACCTGTGCGCTAGTCCACGGAGTCACAGCACTTGCGTGCGGAGCTACAGCTGCAGCTGCAATATGGTTGGATGTGGGTGATTGGTTGAACTGGGCAGACATAGACTGGAATAAATATGATGATGGCCTGGGAGACCCTGACTATTGCGCCTGATTCACGAGGAAAAAATGCATAAAAAAATACTTAACACCACTTTATTTTTTATCTT
>JBDRET010000015.1:0-8586 GCA_043819495.1 Candidatus Woesearchaeota archaeon
AAAATGCTCAACAAGATAAACTGGTTATCACACCACTACAAAAGCATGGCAGTGATTGCAGGATGAACAAAAACAAAATGCCAATTCATCCACAACCTAACAAAGTTAAGGATTGTGGACTTCTTGGCAACAGAAGTTAAAAAATGGTAACAAAGTAAAAAACAAGCTAACAATTCCTGACTGGATAATCAATGATGAAAACCATTCCAAAAGATTCATCAAAGGAATGTTCGATACAGATGGATGCATCTATCGCAAGTATGGTGACTACGCGCAAATACAGTTCAAATTAGCCTGTAAAGAAACTATCATATCATTACAAGAAGCAGTGTCGAAGCTAAATTTCAACCCAACAAAGATACAAAAAGAAACATATAACGGGTTTGATTCCTGGAAATTTTATCTGTCTAGACAAAGAGAAATAAATCTATTTTTTGAAATAATAAAACCTATGAATAAAAAACATGTAAGGAGATATGAGAACATAAACTGGGGCTGCAGGGATTCGAATTTCAGGGAAATTGGAAAAACCAATTTCCTCCCTGATCTGCTGGTATCTTCCTCAAGAGCAATATCTTGACATACCGATCAGCTAATCACAGGCATTTTGCCTCATCGCTCCAAGACTGGAGCCAGCCATTTTGAACAGAATAACCTTTGTATGTTATTCTTCTAGCCAGGTTATACTACAGCCCCATTATGGAACGATAGAAATAGAGGTCATTTTTAAACCTATTGTATTTGAAATAAATCTAATTAAAACCCTTCTTAAGAGATACCATCGTCTTTTCACGAAGTGCAGATATCTCCTTATTAATAGCGTCAACATCTTTATCTTTCTGCTTTGTTTTTCCTGATTTCTTTTTCTTTTTAGGAGAGCCGATTTTTCTGCTCATCTGAGTGGATGCAAAAACAATACCTGCAATTATGATCAACAGGAGAAGATACAACCAGAACCTCTCAAAAAGACTCTTATCTTTAGTCAATACAAATTCAAGATCTTCAGAATAATCAATCTTATTACCTTCAAGTTTTGTGTTGACTGTCACACTGTAATCCTTATTTTCAAGAGCAGACAGGTCAGGAGTGATGGTCATATTGACCGTGTTTGTCGATTCAGGAAGAACCAGTATGACATACCTGTCAAATGCTATCCAGCTTCCATCTTCAATACTGACTGCGAATCGTGCTTTCCTGTCAGTAGGGTTCTGTATTGAAATCGGTATAATATATTGTTCTTGTTTAAGCTTGAATACATTACCTTTACCAGGTATACTCTGCCTATCGATAGTGATAAGGGGCTGTTCCACATCATCTTCAGTCATCTTCTGGATAGTGATATTTGTCTGTTCTGCAGATTCAGAAGGGATATCTGAAACATCTATATCTTCTTTAAGATCAGAGCTGATATCAAGATCTGCGCTTTCAGTATCTGCGTTGTCTGGATCAGAGTTAATATTATTGTATACAATAATGCCTAGCAGAGAAATTACAACTAAAATACCTGCAATAATCATGATCATACCGAGAATCTTAGCCCAACTAGAATCTTTCTTTATCTTTGACTTGATCTTTTTGACTTTCTCTTTATACACTATTTTTTCTTTTATTGAGTGTTTAGATTGCTCTTCAGTTTCAGGATTTTTATCTTTTCTGAGTGATTTGAGCAACACAAACAAAATAACCAAACCTAATATCCCTCCAATGAGCCAGAACCAGAATCTTGGAATGTCTTTTCTCTCTGATTTTTTTGCGAGGACCAGTTCAATATCTTCTGTGTAGTTGATCTTCTTCCCTTCAAGATCAACATTGAATGATATCAATCTTGCTTCATCAAGCGCAGTAAGATCAGGAGATATCCTCAGTTCAGCAGAACTATCAGATCCAGCAGCAATAGACACAAGATCCTTATCGAAACTGACCCATATATCTTCAGAAGAAAGTGAAAGTTTCGTTTTCATATCTGTAGGATTATGGACAGTCATAGGTATAACAATGACTTCGTCATCCTCTATCTCAATCATATTACCCTTACCAGAGAACTGTGTGAGATCAAGAGTCACCAAAGCATCAGATATATCAGCATTCGTGAGCACTTCACCATCAGTCAATCCACTGTCCTGCACATCAGCAGGGATAGCATCATCAACAGAGTCTACAAATGCACCAGAATCATCTGAAACACCAGAGAAGACACCCGAAGTGAATGTGAAGTATGCCCCACTAGCGATAAGAAGTGCCAGAAGAGCTATAAAAATAAGAGGCCACATGCGGATCTTCTTTATCTCTTCCTGTTCATCCCGCACATATTTCCTTTTAGTTATAGACATATAATTCTCAACAGGAGCATCATATTCTTTCTTTGCTGCAATAATGCTGCCAGGAACAATCTTCTTCTCTTTTTTCTTTGATACTAACCATACAACAAGAAGTACGATTGCAAGGAGCAGGACACTTCCTGCAGCGACAGTGATGATCCATGATGATGAACCTGAACCAGATAATTCAACCAGGAATTCAGCAGAATATTCAACCCCTTCACCAGGAACACTGACCACAAGCTCAGCAAGATAGACATCTTCAGCGATATCCTCTGATGGAGTCGCAATCAATAATATAGTAGCATTCTCGCCCGGAGCAAGGACCACTTCCTGCCTGTCAAGAGACAGCCAGTCGCTTCCAATGAGCTGCAATGAATATTCAGCAGTCTCAAACCCTGCATTTGATAATATTATCTCAGATTCTCCTCCCTCATAACCTATAGAAAGATCATCTAATCCAATATAAGGAAGATAAGCTTCATCTTTGGAATGGATAGAGAAGACCTTCTCTTCAAGATAAGTCTGATTGACCTCTTCCATAGTCACATATACATTCTCCAGGAAATCACCATACATCTCACAAGGAGCCTCTCCTGAAAACACGACTTCAGTCGCTTCACCAGGACCAAGGACTATAGGATCATCTGAAGCAGAGATACTATCAATACCCTCAATACCAACATAGTATGTGGTTGTCCTTGTCCCAATATTAGTCAAGTAGAATACATGATCCTTATCTGCACAATCAATGGCCTTGAAAGCATCTACAGCAGGAACCAAAGTATAATCATGGCACTGTTCAGTCTCAAGGAGTATCTCTGCAGATCTCCCTTCCTGTCCCCTGACCGAGACAGCATTAAGATTGATTATCTCTACAAACTCCTCATCATTAGGAGGTGTGATTATGATGTTAGAGCCGACAATCTCACCGCCCCATGCCGCAAGAGTATCAGTCTCAGGATAAGCCCACTCGACACCTGAAACGTCCATGATGTACTCATTTGCGATATCTGCACTGTTCTTGATATCGAAAGGTATGATGTTTGGCACTCCGCCACACACACCATATTCCTCACCGACAGTGAGATCATAATCATAACATTTATCGATGTTTAGCTGGAAGTCAGTCTGACCCAGCATCTTTGTACCCTTAGCAAAAGCGTTGAATGTGAATACTCTTTCGCCATACTGCCCACATTCAAGATTGATGAATACAGACACCATCTGGCTCTCACCAGGGTCAAGGATAAGGAAATCTGTGCTCATAGATATAGCATCAGAGAAAGGCTCTACACTCAGATCATATGTCTCTAGGTGCTGTCCTGTATTGATGACTTCAAATGAATATTCCACAGGGGTGCAAGGGCACTCCTGCTGAGCACCTGAGAACTGTGGGACTACCTGCACATTCTGGCAGTTTACAACATCAAGCGTCTGGTAAAGTGATTTTTCAAGACCAAATGTAGTAGTTATAGTAGTATTAAGAGAATATCTGTCCCTTGCAGAGCAAGGCAGATTGATGAACCGGTCAACCCTTTTAGACTGTCCAGGTTCAAGATAAAACACCTGAGGAGCCATATTTACCCATTTTGAAGCATCTCCACTCACATCAAGAACGAATGTGCTGGTCACATCCCCATCATTCCGCACAGTAAGAGAATCGGTTGTCAGATCACAAGCACAGGTGTTTATGGTCTCAGAACCGGTAAAAGCAGAGAAATCTTCAGTCAGAGCCGTTACAGAGCTTAAACTCAGCACCATAGCTATGGCAAGAAGTATAAAATATGATTTGAATGATTTAATTGGGTTACTACTTCGCATTAATACCCCTCTGTTGTTACTCCAGAATGGTACTTGATTATTTAAATGTTTCTATTGGCGTGATTGTTTCGTGCGCGAAAGACTTAAATATATGTTCACAATCGTTAATTTTTGATATATATGAAACTTCCCCAAGAGATCGAACTCTGGTATGTCATCCCTATGATACGTAAGGAACTTGTGATAGAGCTTAAGAAGCACAATCTGAAGCAGAACGATATTGCAGCAAGACTCGGCATAACAAGCCCTGCAGTATCACAGTACATGAAGGACAAGAGAGCTGCCTGCTGCCATGATGCATTCCAGCAGGATATGTTAAAATCTGAGATAAGAAAGGCAGCTCAGAAGATAGCAGCAACAAAAACACCTGAGCCAGCTATAGCCATGAAAGAACTCAATAGGATATGCCAGGTAGTCAAGAACAATAACATACTCTGTGAGATACATAAACAGAAAGATCCTTCATTAAGGGATTGCGAAGCATGTCATCATGGATGATGCCAAAAATAAAGGACCATAAAATGACAATATATCTTGACAATGGAGCGACAACAGCAGTTGACAAGAACGTGTTAGAAGCGATGCTGCCATTCTTCCAAGAGAAGTATGGCAATGCGTCAAGCATACACCAACTTGGCCAGGATGCCCGAAAGGTAGTAGAAGAGGCGAGACAGAAGATAGCAGATGCTCTTGGAGCAGAAGCAAAGGAGATAATATTCACATCAGGCGGAACAGAGTCTGACAACTTAGCAATCAAAGGGGTGGCCAGAGCAAATAAAGAGAAAGGCAATCATATAATCACAACTAAGATAGAGCACCCGGCAGTCCTTAGCACCTGTGAAGAGCTGGAGAAGGAAGGATTTGCAGTCACATACCTTGACGTCGATAAAGACGGATTCGTGAGTGCAGAAGAGCTGGAAAAAGCCATAACAGACAAGACCATACTTGTATCAATAATTCACGGAAACAATGAGATAGGGACAGTGCAGAATATTGATGCGCTCGGTAAGATATGCAAGGAAAAGGGCGTACTATTCCATATCGATGCAGTACAGAGCTTCACTAAAGTAACTATAGATGTCAGTAAGATTAATGTTGATTTAATATCAATATCTGCCCATAAAATACATGGCCCTAAAGGCGTCGGAGCGCTCTATGTGCGGAAAGGAACAAAGCTCAAACCCCTGATGCAAGGAGGAGGGCACGAGTTCCGGAAACGACCAGGGACAGAGAACGTCCCAGGGATAGTAGGGTTTGCCAAGGCAGCGCAGATCGCCGCAATTGTCGATACATCAAAGATAGCAGAACTGCGTGATCATGCATTCAGGCGAATAATAAAAGAGGTAGACAACATCAAGATCAATGGTCCGCGGGGTGCGCTCCGGCTCTGCAATAACATAAACATATCATTTGCCAATGTCGAAGGAGAGGCTCTGGGAAGCTATCTAGATATCGACAGGATATGTGTATCAACAGGAAGCGCCTGCTCGTCACAGACACTTGAGCCCAGCCATGTCCTGCTTGCCATAGGACTATCAAAAGAGATAGCCAATGGGACACTACGTATGACGCTCAGCAAATATACGACTAAAGAAGAGATAGACAAAGCTGTCGATTCTCTCAAGATACACATCGAAAAACTACGGGCGATAAGCCCCCTGAATACGGTGCTAGAAAATGTACAATGAAAAAGTGATGGAACATTTCAAGAATCCCCGTAATGCCGGGGAGCTGGCAGATGCAAATGGCTGCGGTAAGGTAGGAAATCCTTCCTGCGGAGATGTGATGCTGGTACAGATAAAGGTAGAAGACGGCAGGATAACTGATGCCAAATTCAAGACCTTCGGCTGCTGCGCAGCGATATCAGCGTCAGATGCAGTGTGTGAGCTTGTCAAGGGAAAGACACTGGAAGAAGCAGCGAAATTGACCAAAGATGATATCGTAAAGTTCTTAGGGGACCTTCCCTGTGTCAAGATACACTGCTCAATACTTGGTATTGACGGTCTTAAGAAGGCGATTGAGGATTACAAGGCAAATAATGCAGTTAAGGTATAATGTTTTTTTACTGATTTTATATTTCATTGATTTTTTATGTTTTAGCATATTTAGTTCTACCTAAACATTTATATTAGTTCTTAAACCTTCAGGATACATGGATTGCGTCATATGCAGATACGGAGAATTGGCTCTCAAAGGTAAGAATAGAGGGTTATTTGAGGACAAGTTATTGCATAACATGAAAGATTGCCTTAAGAAGAATGCTATCGATGCACGAGTAGAGAAAGTAAGAGGACGGATATTTGTGCATACTTCTGATGAGTCAGCACTTGATTGTCTGAAACGCGTCTTTGGGCTGGTCTCATTAAGTCCTGCAGATATAACAGAAAGTGATGAGCAGAAGATCACTGAGAAAGTCATCGAATATGTATCTAAGTTGGATGTCTCTAAGATAAAGACCTTCCGCATAACTACAAAAAGGACCAATAAAAAGTTCAGCAAAACATCAGGTGAAACTGATATACTGTTAGGGGATACAGTGAATGAGAAATTCGGCTTTTCTGTGGATCTCACCTCTCCTGACCTTAATATCGGCATCGAGATACATGATAAGACATACATCTTCCACGAGAAGAAAGCATGTTTCGGAGGACTTCCCCTGGGAATAACAGGAAAAGTCGCGTGTCTGATCAGGAACTCTGCTGATGTTGCCGCAGCATGGCTTGTCATGCGTAGGGGTTGCGAAGCTTTACTGTTATTGATGGGTGATGAGAAGTACACTATTTTGGATCAGTACTCATATGGTGCAAATATCAAGACAGAATCAATAGGTGATCTAAGCTTTGCAAAGGAAATAATCAACAGCAATAAGTGCAAAGCATTAGTCGTGGGGGATTCACTTGATGGATTTGACCAAGAGAATTATGCGGTCACGGGAGTAGCGGTGCTTGCTCCCCTAATAATATACACAGAATCGCAGATATCCGACCTGCTTGAGAAGATAAGATGAGCAATTACAAGACTGTGATGATAGTATTGGGATGTTCTCCCAGAAAAGATGGCAGACCTAGTGATGAGATGATATCTCGGGTAAGAAAGGCAGTGAGTTTGTATAAGAAGAATAATTACAGTAAGATAATATTCAGCGGAGGGCCTACAAGAGGGGTTCCTGAATCAGTTGTCATGCGACTGATGGTGTTAAATTATCTGCCTGATAATAAGATAATCACAGAGAAGAATTCCAGGAGCACGGTGCAGAACGCGGTATTCTGCTGGGAACTGCTCAAAGGACACAAACCCAAGAGCATAACTATAGTCACGTCAGACCATCATATGCCCCGCGCAAAACACATTTTCAAGAAAATATACCATCATATGGGATGCACACTCAAGTTTGAGGGATCACCAAATACATTTGACCCCATAGAAGGAGTATTTTATAGGTCAAAAGAGTTCATAGCATTAAGCAAGATACGATTGTTAGGGGTCAGGTAGGATGGAATTATTCATTGAGAAATCAGGGAACAGGGAAAAGATAAAGTTTACAGGCAGCGTAGGAGAACTCCTTTCACGATTGAAGATAAACCCTGAGACTGTCATCATAGTTAAAAATGATGCTGTGGTGACTGAGGACGAGAAGCTGAACGATGATGATGTGGTTAAGATACTCAGCGTGGTATCAGGCGGGTAGGTATAGGATAAGATGAAGTGCAAGATATGTAAAGAAAAAGCAGTATTTTCGGATCCTGCATTGTGCAAGAAGCATTTCATATCATATTACGAAAAGAAAGTATCTGATACGATACGCAAATACAAGCTGATCAACAAGACTGACAAGGTATGTGTCGCTACATCTGGCGGCAAAGACTCTACTTCTGTGCTTTATCTTGTACAGAAGTTTTTGAAGCCAAAGAAAAGCCAGCTGCAGGCATTACTCATAGATGAAGGGATTGAAGGTTATAGAGATAAGACAATCGATGACCTCGTCAGATTCTGTTCTGTAAACAAAATACAATTAAAGATCATATCTTTTAAAGAGGCCTTCGGCAAGACTCTTGACAGGATCCTGGCATCACAGAAAATAAAGCTCAAGCCATGCACCATATGCGGCACTTTGCGACGTTACCTGCTCAACAAACACGCACGTGGATTTGATGTCATAGTCACAGGACATAATCTTGATGATGAATGCCAAGCAGTGATGATGAACCTGCTGCGGCAGCAGACAGAGATACTATCCCGTCTTGGGCCAGTCACAGGCATTGTCAAGCGCAAGGGATTTGTACAGAGAGTCAAACCACTGTATTTCTGCAGCGAGAAAGAGACGGCACTGTATGCCCTTCTGATGGGATTTGAGGTATCATTCAATGAATGCCCAAACATAGTCAACTCGTATAGGGCAGATGTAAGAGAGATGATCAATGATTATGAATCACAGCACCATGGC
>JBDRET010000016.1:0-19122 GCA_043819495.1 Candidatus Woesearchaeota archaeon
TCAACCTCGGTGGCACAACATAATTCTGATCAGGAAAACTCTTGATATAAGCCATGTCCAATCACCTCATTTCTCGTCGAGAAAGTAAGAATTCAGAGAAGCAAAGAAGTATAAAAAACTATCGAATTATTGGACAGCCTCGACGGATTTTTTACAATTTGAAATTGATCAAGTATTCGTTAATATTGTCAAGTTCCTGTTGTATTGCTTCGCCTTCTGTTTTCTTGCCTTCTTTGATCTCTTTCAAGAGGTCTTCATAGCAAGAGCCCACGAATTGAAGTAGACCGTTTATCGCTTTTTGACTGAATCCTGATGGTGGCATTTTATTTCCTCAAATAAGAATATGCACCGAAAGCTTTTTATAGTTTATCACCCCCCTACAGGGTGTATGATGTATGAGGAAAAACTACGACAACTAGGTCTCACTGAAGGCGAAGCAAAGGTGTATGTAGCCCTGCTATCAATTGGCTCTTCGACTGTGGGACCCATAGTCAAAAAGTCGGGCGTGGCTTACTCAAACATATACGAAATACTGAATAGATTAATAGAAAAAGGTTTTGTCAGCTTTATCTTTAAAGAGAAAACCAAATATTTTCAAGCAGAAGAACCTACAAGGATACGAGAATATCTAAATAAGCAAGAAGAGAATCTACATAGAAGTAGGCAGACATTTGAAAAAATCCTTCCTGAACTTGAAAAACTGAAAGCGTTTGTAGGAGAAAAAGAAGAAGCAGGAGTGTTTATGGGAGAGAAGGGACTGTTGACTGCTTTCGAAAGACTCATGAAGGACTCCACGAAAAAAGATCAAGGACTATTCTTCTATGTCCACGACCCTAAGAACTATGAGAAAGCAGAGAAGTTCTATATGACGTCGTGGTTGTTAATCAAGAGATTCGGCAATATGTGGAAAGGCATAAGCAATGATGAACTCAGAAAGACTAACCTAGTAAAGCAATATCCCGCCTTCATTAAACAACGATATGTCCCGTTTCCAGTGCCAGGCAACATCGACATAATGAATGATAAAGTACTCATAACTGTTTGGAGAGACAGACCAATAGGAATATTAATCCATTCTCAAGAGGCTGCGGATAGTTTCAAACAATATTTTGATTCTGTGTGGAATCTGGCCAAACCTTAACAAACCTCTCTTTATTCACACTTACCCAACCCAACTAAGAATATATATCCTATAATAGAGATCAATTTTTCATAGGGAATGTTCTCAAGAAATAAAAAAAATTATATCAAAAAAATTTAAAGGTCGAACTTATCAGCATACTTGCCAATCACAGGGATATATTTCTCTTTTCCGGATAGTGCATTTATCCAGCCGATGACCCAAAGCACAAGTAAGAATATTGAACCTAGTATTCCAATGGTCCATCCGATCAGCGGTATCCATCCGATTGCCCAAAGTGCAACATAAGCTATGAACAGTACAAGTCCCTGCTTTGCATAGAACATTGCGTATTTGTTATCTTTCTTACCAAAATAGACTATCAAAAAACCCAGCAGAGTCAAGAATACTCCAAGGAATGCGAAAAGCTTTCCATCATCAATAGTTCCTGAACCTGCCTTATGAGCTGGCGCATGTTCTGCCTTATGCTCTGGCTTGTGTTTTTTTGCCATCAGATCATCCTCCGTTTTTGCGGTTATTATACAATAATAGTCGAAATAAACACAACAGCATATTTAAAGGTTTTGCCTACAGGGCCCTTAGAATGAAGATTACCAAGATTGTCTAATCTAGACCCAGATTGCTCAATATGCTTTTCTTATCGAACTTCTGAAGGCTGTCATATGTCTGCCCTGTGCCTAAGAACAATATAGGTTTGCCAGTCACATACGATACAGATATTGCAGCTCCGCCTTTCTCATCAACATCAGCTTTTGAAAGGACAATCCCATCGATAGTGATCGCTTCATTGAACTTCTGTGCCTGCTCAATGCAGTCATTGCCTGTTATTGATTCTCCTATGAATATCTTCACATCAGGGTTGGAGACCCGGATGATCTTTTTCATCTCATCCATAAGGTTAGTATTTGAATGTAGCCTGCCTGCAGTGTCAATCATGACAACATCTGCCCCTTTTGCTTCAGCGTATTTTATCCCATCAAATGCTACTGCAGCAGGGTCGCTTCCGTAGTCATGCTTGATCATCTTTATCGCAAGATTATTGGCGTGCTCTTCCAGCTGCTGGATCGCTGCTGCCCTGAATGTATCTGCCGCGACAAGTACTGGTTTAAGACCATTGTTTATGAAATACTTGGCAATCTTTGCTATTGTTGTAGTCTTGCCTGACCCATTGATGCCTACAAATACTATGACGAGTGGCTTTCCGCTTTTCTTTTTCTCGGCAGCTTTCGCAAGAAGGTCGATGGGCTTCACATTGAGTATCTCACCCAGGCTGTCACGCAGTGTGGATATGACTATATCTTCTATCTGTGACCGCTTTACCTTCTGGTCAACCAGCCTTACATGGAGATCCTGTTTTATCTTCTCGATGACCTCTACTGCGACATTGTTCTCAAGCAATGCGACTTCAAGATCAAAGAATATATCTTCGAATTTTGATTCTGAGAGCTTCTTGAGAGCCAGTCCTTCTGTAATCCTGCCAAAGAAACCTTTCTTCTCTTCTTTATCATCATGCTCTTCGGCCTCTTCTATCTCTTCTTGGACTTCCTCAAGATCTTCTTCCTCTTTCTCAAGCTCTTTGTCCTCTTCGCTTACCTGAGCAAAGGCTTCTTCCTTCTTCTTATCCAGCTCTTTGAGCTCTTTATCCTCTTCTTTCTCGATCTCTTCAAGAGAGGGGATGCTTTTCTTCTCAGGTTCAGGTTCATTGACAGTGATGTCTTCAATAGCTTCAATATCTTCAGAAGATTCAAGCTCTTCAATGACTTCAGGTTCTTTAGGGACTTCTTTCTTCTTCCCAAAACCGAATACTCTCTTCAAAAAACCAGGCTTCTTCTCTTCTTCACCCTTCTCTACTTCTTTTTCAGTCTCAAGAAGTTCCTGTTCATGTTCTTCCTTGACTTCCTTGATCTCTTCAAGGAGCTCTTCCTCTTTCTCTATCTCTTTCTCTTCTTCAGGTTCCTGTGATTCAGATTCTTGCTCAGGTTCTGGCTCAGGTAGTTTCTCTTCTTCAGGCTCTTCATGTATCTCATCAAGCTTTCCTATCGCAGAATTTACGTCAAGAAGAGATTTTGTGAGGATCAGTTTGATTTTCTCTGATTTACTCTTCTTTTTTACCTCAGAATCAAACCCCAATATATTCAATATTGATCCCAGGTCTTCATCAGGATATGCATCAAGTGATTCTTTCAGCCCAAGGAGTTCTGGACCGATCTCAGGTACTTGCTCTTCAGAGGATTCTTCTTTCACTGGTTCGGACTCAAGTTCCGGCTCTATCTCAAGTTCAGGTTCTGGCTCTGGAACAAGCTCTGGTTCAGGTACTGGCTCAAGTTCAGGCTCTGTCTCCTTGACCTTATCCTTTTCAGGCTCAGCAGAATCGATGTCATCAAGTATGTCTTGTGCAGTCTCTTTCTTTTTTGGCTTGCTGGTCTTTGCAGGTTTAGGTTTCTGCTTAGGTATCTTTTTTACAGGTTCTGGTTCAGGCACCTGCTCCTCAGGTGATTCCTCGACCTGTTCTTCGATATCTTCTGCTGTCTCCTCTACATCTTTCGAGAACTTAGCTAATGCACTTTTCAGTTTTTCTTTTAGGAATTTAAACATTTTTATTATTACATCATGCTTTTTTGTTACATGATGCTCTTTATATCATTCTCGAGCTGCTGGTGGGCTTCTATATACTGTATCAACTGTTTGCTGACCAGCTCCCTGTATCTGTCTATCTCATGGGTCTGCTCTTTGAGGAGTGCTATGGTATCTTCCATGTTCTTGCTGACAACAACACCTGCACCCACATTGACAAGGAACCTGCTTGCATCAGTGACTTTTGCCTTGAAGAATATTCCACCTGAGACCGGGACCAGGATATCATCACCTTCTTTTGCAGCAGACAGTTCCGCGACACTCTTCTCGACAGTCGCCACTTCCTGCATCTGAGACTCCAGCTTCTCAAGCTGATGCTGCATCTGCTTCAGCTGCTGCTCAAGCATCTGGTGTTCTACATACTTCTGCTGAAGTTTTTTCCTGTTCTCTTCCTGTGGATCGGCCATTTCAGATCATCTCCTGAAACGTTTAGAGCTCTTATGTTTTAAAGTGCCTCTGCACATACATATAGAGGACACAATAACAGGAGTGGATCTCTAAAGTTTCTTTAACAACTTCTCTAAAAACTCTTCATACTTATCTTCAAGAGCCAGAAATCCTGGATTGTCCTGGGTCACGAAAGTATTTTCTTCTTCCTTGAATGTATCCAGTTCTTTCTGGACCAGTAATGTGAAAAGTTTCCGCTCATCTGGTGTGAATATCATCATATCACCTTCTTCTTATTTTTGAGGTTAGCATGTTCAAGGTATCCTAACTCCTCATCTATATTGACTATCTCTGGTCCACCGCTGGTATCACCCACTACAAAACCATGGTTACTGCAGAGTACCCCGCTGCGTAGATACGGCGATCCCATATTTATTGTCGAAGGGTGAAAGTGGATACCCAGAAGCTCTTCTACTTTCTGCAGCTCATCACTCTCAATATCCCTGTGTATCATCCCTGCCCTATTGTTCAGTACTGCAAGACTTCCCACAGTATCCAGACCTGCAATAGTCCCAGGCTTGAGCGATACCCCAAGTGCCTGCCTGATCCGCTTCTTCTGGTCTGCAGAGAATTCAGGATTTGCAAGACACCCTGTATCATTACACAAGAGGTTATTGCCAAGGGCAGTGAGCCGGGTCTTGATGACTTCATAATCTATGCCGAGTTCATCAAGTGTTTTTAGCTCATAATCAAAAGCAAGCTCAGGGATAAGCAGCTTCCTGCTATTGCCTGCCAGGAACACACCTAACAATGAAGTTCCGCACATGCTGATCTGGTGGACTGGTAAATCCAATACCTCACTGACCTGTCTTGCAGTATCTGGCCTGATCTCTTTACCAAGCAGGCAATACTGCTCATTACAATACCCGTAAAGCCCTACATTTGGGTTACTGTTGAAACTTGTCTTGAGAACATGCATGATTGAGAAGAAATAGGGGGTGTTTAAATATCTTTTTATAGATGAATTATAGGGATATAACAAATGACATCACAGGCACTTATAAACATGATCTGGATGGTATGAAGAAATAGGTGCTAAAAGCGCTCAGGTACGATTCTCGACTATTACCTGTTTCCCTCTGATTACGAGCTTATTGCCCTCATGGGTTATGTCAAGCTCTTCAAGGTCATTTATTACGAGGTCATTCCCTTCAAGGTAATATGATGCAGATAGCTTCCTTATCCTGACCTTTTCTGTATTGGTGAACTCAAATGTCTTTTTAGGAAACTCAGTGGTCTTATGAGGATTGTTGACATCATACAGCCTTATCACAGCAGTCTTGAACTTATCTCCTTCCTTTCTTGGAAGCCTTCCTATCAGAGCGCTTTTTGCAACGATCTTGAGTACATCATCTTTAGGGTCTGTTATGACATCCATAGTGTAAAGTAATATCTGTTAGTATTTAAACCTTACTGAGAGGGCTCAGGCACTATAAAACCACAGCAAATGAACATATAAATAATTCAGGTATCAAGGAACACTTCATCATCTACCTTGATTGTCTTGACATCTTTTATGAGACGGAGTTTTTCAGCCACCGCGTCAAGAGGTGCTTTATCTTTTGAATCGATCTTGAACGTGAGCATTATCCTCTTTTTCTTTATACGGGTATTCACTGACTTGACCTGGACTTTCTCTGTCGCAAGCAAATTCAGGAGTTCCGCAAGTATGCCTGGTCGTTCAGTGACAAAGACCCGCAGTTTCTTGATGTGCATGTCACTAGGCTCTATCCAGCTCAGCTTTACCTGCTTGGATTCATCAAGAGTATGGATGTTTACGCAGTCAGCCTTGTGGATGGTTATTATCCCTTCTTTTGTCCGCAGCCCCACTATCGGGTCATTGAATTCAGGTTCACAACACTTTGAAAGCTTAAGAGGTGCCTTCTTCCCTTCGATTGCGATGTAAGAATCAAGACTCGCATTTATCTTCTCGCGTTCGTGCGTCTCAGGAGAAGCTCGTGGTTTGGAATCGACCTCGATACCTAAGAATGACCTTATCTTATTCTTTGCTTTTGATGTCACGACGAAATTGAGCCAGTTCCTGGAAGGCTTGGCATTATTGTTTGTCATGACCTCGACGACATCTCCACTGTTCAGCTGGTAATCCAGAGGTTCTATACGATCATTGACCTTGACTTTTGCGCAATGATGTCCTATGCTGGTATGCACTGCATAGGCAAAGTCAACAGGTGTTGCTTTCTCAGGGAGAGATATAGGATCCCCTTTAGGTGTCAATACGATGATCTCGTTCTCGAATAGGTCGATCTTAAGTGTCTCGACAAATTCTGTCGCATTCTTTGACTGCCGCAGCCATCCGAGTATCTGCCGCAGCCACATTATCTTACGGTCAAAAGCCCTGTCTTTTTCAGCTCCTTTGTATTTCCAATGTGCAGCGATGCCCTCTTCTGCTATATCATGCATATCGTGCGTCCTTATCTGGACCTCGACCATCTTGTTCAGGTGCATCACCGAAGTATGGATGGATTGGTACCCATTCGCTTTTGGATGCTGTATGTAATCCTTGAACCTCTCAAGTGTCGGCTCGAATATGGTATGTATCACCTCGAGTGTCTTGTAGCACTCAGGTATGGTATTGACGACGATCCTTATCGCGATGAGATCATGTATCTGGTCGAAGTTCTTCTGTTTCTTCACCATTTTCTTATATATCGAATAGAAGTATTTGGCCCGTCCGAACACCTCAGACTTGATGTTCTTGGCTGCCAGAGAACTCTTGATCATGTCCACGACACCAAACGCTATCTCTTCCCTCTCTGCTCTCTTTTCTGCTATCTTTTCTTTGAGTCGCACGTAAGAGTCATAGTCAAGATACCTGAAAGACAGATCTTCCAGCTCTCCCTTGACTTTCCACATCCCGAACTTGTGTGCGATAGGAGCATATATCTCCAATGTCTCCTGTGCGATCCTCTTACGCTTGTCAGGCCGAAACGTGGCAAGTGTCCGCATATTATGGAGCCTGTCTGCAAGCCGGATAAGGATTACCCTCAGGTCTTTTGTGGTCGCAAGGAGTATCTTGCGCAGGTTCTCTGCTTTGTATTCTTCCTTTGTGCCGAACCATTGGCCGGTGATCTTTGTCATTCCATCCACAAGGTCAGCTATCTCTTTGCCGAACTCTTTATTGACTGTATCAACCGAAGTGCTTGTATCCTCAACAGTATCGTGCAGCAGTGCAGCACATATTGTCGCTGTGTCTGCTTTGAATGTTATCAGTATACGTGCGACCTCAAGAGGGTGTACAAAGAAATCCTCACCAGAGCTCCTCTTCTGGCCTTTATGAGCATTTTCAGCAAACTTATACGCTTTTGCAAGCAGGTCAAATCCCGCATTAGGATTATGCTCTCTGACTTGAGCTATAAACTCTTCAAAGGTTATAGGTTTTGATTCAAATGCCATTATACTCTCAACACGCCCCTCAAACATTTTTATTATCATAAAAATCTATCAATACATTTATAAGTGATTTTTAGGATACCAAAAAGTGTAGTATACCCACTTTAAATTAAGGTACTACGCTTTTTTAGTATGAACAAGATTTATATGTTTTTCCTTACCTCCCTTAATCATATGATATCCTTAGGTATAGAATCCACAGCCCACACTTTTGGGATAGGTATAATCGATGATAAAGGCAATAAGCTTGCCAATGAGCGGGAGCTCTTCACCACAAAGGAAGGCGAAGGAGGGATGATACCTGCTGAGGTCGCAGAGCACCATACGCACGTATTCAAGGATGTTCTCAATAGGGCTCTGGAAAAGGCAGGAGTGACACTTGATCAGATAGATCTGGTCAGCTATTCCCAAAGTCCGGGTATCGGAAACTGCCTTAAGATCGGTGCGATGCTTGCGCGGACCATCGCTGCTACATATGATAAACCCATCATCGGAGTCAACCATTGCATCGCACACCTTGAGATAGGTAAGCTCATGACTGCTACAAAGGATCCTGTGTTCCTTTATGCATCCGGTGCTAACACTCAGGTGATTGCATATGATGGTGGGAAGTACAGGGTTTTTGGAGAGACCCTGGATATAGGGATAGGTAATTTCATTGATTCTTTCGCGCGTCATATAGGTCTTGGATTTCCCGGAGGGCCTAAACTATACAGTCTATCACTGAAGTCAGAGAATCTTATAGAGCTTCCTTATGTCGTCAAGGGGATGGATGTATCATTCGGCGGTCTTCTGACCAATCTCAAGCAGAAGTTCGACTCAGGTGATTTCTCTAAAGAGGATCTTGCGTTCTCATTGCAGGAGACTGCCTTTGCGATGCTTGTTGAAGTCGCTGAGCGTGCCATGGCACACTGCGGAAAGAAGGAGCTTCTTCTTGGTGGTGGTGTCGCATGCTCATTGCGTCTACAGGAGATGTGCCAGAAGATGTGTGAAGAACGCGATGCGAAATGTTTCATACTCCCTAATGAAGTCAATGTTGATAATGGACTTATGATAGCCTGGCTCGGCCTTCTTGAGTATGGTGCAGGCAAGCGTATGAGTTTGCAAGAAGCAGATATCCGACCGTATCTCAGGACAGATGAGGTCGAAGTTTTCTGGTGATCAGAGGAAGTCCAGATCGTCACCAGGTCTTTGTGACCCTTCAGGCATCTCTGCGAAAAGGACTCCACAGTCATGGCAGACCATCTGTTCCATCTCGATGTCGAACTTTATGTTGCTGCTGCCACAGTCAGGGCAGTCAGTCCTCCTTCTGACATCACGTACAGGTGCTGTATCCTCTTCAGGTACCTTTGAATTCTTTTTTACCTTTTTTGCTGGCATACCATGATTTTTGTTTTATTTATTTATAAATTTTTTCAAATGAGGAGCGTCCTCTGACCCTGGAAGGCTATATATAACATATATATGCTCAGATTATGCCTTATTATTGTTATATTGTCCAAAACTTCAGGAAGAAGCTTTAAAAGAGGAAATACCTTATATTTTCCTGTCTGCAGGTACTCCTGGAGATAGGCCTCGCTAAATGGGATTAGAAACTCTAGTCAAAAGTATATGTAAACATAAAGAGTTCTTGATAGCTTCAGGGACATATATTGCAGCATCTGCCGCAGACTATCTGATGACCATTGAAGGGATCAGACAGAACCTGATAAACGAGGCAAATCCTGTGATTGCAAGATACATCCAACATCTGGGTACAGAAGAAGGGATAATGATCCCAAAGGTAGCAATAGGTACTTGCATGCTGACCCTGATGTGGTACGTGGACAGGTTCAATTCAGAGAACAAGACAAAAATAAAGTCACAATACATCCTTTACCCTGCGGCTTTGTTGACAGCATTGACTGGCGCCAGCTGGTATATAGCTGATCAATTTGCAGATAAGTTCTGAAAAAAAAGAAAGTGGGTGCGCTCAATCACCGTTCATCTTCTGTATCCCATGTAGGATCTTCTCTTTACCTTTCCAATACAGAGCTTCCTCAAGGACCTGTGTTATCGTCACGACTGGTATGAGCTTTATCTTCGCGAGGCGTTCTTTGCTGATCACGATATCCTGCATATTTGACTTAGGCACGAGTATCTTCTTGACACCTGCATCGATCGCAGCTTCAACTTTTGCAGATACGCCCCCTACAGGAAGGACTTCTCCTCTTACCGACAACGAACCTGTCATCGCAGTATCCTGATTTATAGGTATGTTCTTGAGTGCAGATATTATTGAAGTCGCAACAGCTATAGAAGCTGAGTCTCCCTCTACTCCCTCATATGTCTGAAGGAACTGGACATACACATCATAGTTCTGGAGATCATCACCGAAATACTTCTTGATTATTGCCGAGACATTCTTGACTGCCTCTTTGGCTATCTCACCAAGCTTTCCGGTAGCGACGAACTCTTTCTCTTTGCCGCCTGGTGTTACCTGTGCTTCGATCGGAAGTATTATCCCTGAATATGATGCTTCCCCTCCGATGACTGCAAGGCCGTTCACTCTTCCGACAGTCCTTCCTGTGGTGACTATGACTTCATATTCTTTCTTGCGGTCTATGAACTTATCTGCTATCTGCTGTTCAAGGGATCGTGCGATCTTCATCGCCCCAAGGATATGTTCAGCAGTGACTAACTTTGATTCGGTCTCACTTGCAAGATCTCCTGCAGCACGTATCAGCCCGCCAAGATCCCTCAGCCTCAATGTCAGGTGCTTCTTCCTGTTAGCTCTTCTTCTTGCTTCATTTATCATGAGTTCGACTGCATCTTTAGTGAAATGAGGTATCTTCTGGTCCTTCACTACCTCTTGTGCGATAAAGACTGCTATCTTCCAGCAATTCTCAGGCGTGTCAGGCATCGTCTCATTCATATATATCTCATAACCATATCCACGTATCCTTGATCTGAGTGCCGGATGCATATTTTTGACTGTCTCAAGATTACCTGCTGCGACAAGCACGAAGTCACATGGTACTGCTTCTGTCCTGACCATCGCTCCAGCACTTCTTTCAGACTGTCCTGTGATTGCATATTTCCGTTCCTGCAATGCTGATAATAACTCTTGCTGCGTATGCGATTGGAGTGTTGCTATCTCATCTACAAATAATACTCCCTTGTTTGCTTTATGGATCATCCCTGCCACGACTCGCTCATGTGCAGGAGTGCCTAGTCCGCCGCTCTGGAATGGATCATGGAGGACGTCTCCTAACAATGCTCCTGCATGCGCTCCTGTAGCGTCAAAGAACGGTGCCTGCGCCCTGTTGAAATTATCGACGACCACTTTAGGTGAACCGCCATTCTTTCCTGAAGGCGCTCGCCTTCCTAGATTCAGGAATATCACGAATGCTGCAAGGAACATCATCCCTCCCAGGAAGAATGCTGTGAACATAAGGTCTGATTTGTAGTATGACCTGACCCACCATGGGGCAATCATAGCTATTATTGCAAGTATGAACATCAGCAAGTTCTGATTCTTGAACATCGACATCGATTCTATCTTTGCCTTATTGACAAGGTCTCTTGCCTCGCCGGCATTGACAGTCCTGATCAATGGCTGATTCTCATCATTAGGATTCATGAATGCTATGATGTCGACCAGCTTCTCTTTTGGAAGGAGTTCTGCAAGAGCAAGGCCCAACATTGATTTTCCTGTACCTGGCTCTCCTATGAGGAAGACATGTCTTCTCTGTAATGCTGCCTTGCGTATCACCCTGACTGCAGGTTCCTGACCGATGACCTGATCGACTATCTTCACAGATACATCTATCTCATCAGTGCTCTTCATATTACGGAATAGCTCTTCAGGAGTCTTGCCTTTGAGCTTCGAAACTTTCTTCTTGTCAGGTGTGACTATTACAGCTGCAGAAATCTTTGTCTTTTCTTCATCAGAAGAATCAGACCTCTTCTTTTTCTCTGACTTACTCACCACTTTTCCACTCATGCTTTAAAAAGATAGATTAGGGGTATATAAAGTTTATGACAGTTATTGCGGATATTCTCCATTAGCGCCAATCACGCAACCGACATCATCACATAAAGAATGATCTCAAGCACCACCGTCCCTGCCTAGCGAGCTGAAAAGAACTCATTCCACTCCTGATGCAGTAGGGCAAAGATAGTCTATCACAGAAGCGAAGTGAGCGCAGGATGGTGGTGCGGACCCAAAGATTAACTTGAAATAACACCAGAAATATCATTCACGTTTTGCTGAGGTAATTTCGGCTCCTCTGTCTCAACAGGTTTCTGCTCAATCTCTTCAAGCTCAGGTTTCTGCTCTGCTTCAAGCTTCTCATTTTCATCTTCCTTCTGCTTGTCTAGCTTCTCTTTCTGTTTAGCCTGTTTATCATTGACAAGGCTCACCCATATCTCTCCGAAGTGCTGTCTCTGGTCAAGATCGACTTTGCGTGCATTAGTCAGATGGAGCAAAGGTACAAAAGTATACACCTTATCATGTTTTGAATCTCCTGGAACAAGCTGTGAGAATGTTATCCTGCCCGCCTCTGCAGTTGTGATATAAGACATGACTTCCTCATACAGGTCATCCATCAGACTTGATATGTCAGTCTGTTTCTCTGGCATTGCCATGGTCTTTGTCTGTATCTGATTCAGCACCCTTCGCCTCTTCACCTTGAGTGCAAGTGCGAGTGCATCTATCAGGTCATAGACAGAGACCTTCCTCTTGCGCGGCTGCGGCGTCTTTGGTATGAGTGGATGCTGTCCATCTCCAAGTGTGATGCCTTTCTGGTTGAATTCTCCTTCTACAAAACCGTCATCCTCAGAATATAGATCATCACCATCAGCTCCTGATGCGAGCAGCCGGTCAAACTCCATGAGATCATCACCGATCAGCCTGCTTGACTTTATCCTCAATAGGAGTGCTGCTGCAAGAAGTATCTTGCCTGAAAGATGCAGGTTCATCTCCTTGAGTTTCTTCAGTGCCTTGATGTATAGCTTTGTGAGCAGTGATATATTGATGTCCCATGGATCCATCTGCTCTGATTTGATGAGTTCAAGAATGATAGATCTCCAGGTTATCTCATCCTGCTGTGTAAGGATATCATATATCTGCTCATGATGTTCCTGATTAGGATTGACAGAAGCTTCTGCCACTGCTGCCTGGAGTTCAGGGTTCTGCGGAGCATCTGCTATATCTTCCTCAGGCAGTTCTTCCTGCCATTCTTCATCAGGCCGCATATCCTGTGATTCTTCGTCTGTGAACTCTTCGTCCATCATTTTCTTACAAAAGAAACTGGTATTTAAGCATTTTGAGATATAATCAGGATATATTCAGAAGTTCCTATTTATAAAGCTTTCGTTTTGTAACTACTTATAAGGAGTGAAATAACCTAGACGGTGTCCGGGCACCTGATATTGCAATAAGTTTTATAAAGAACCGCTTCGCTCAAAAAAATGCACAAAACATAATAATGGGCTTGTGGTCTAGTGGCTACGCGCAGACTCCGTCTGCTGGCATATGACGCCTTCAGCGCCATACATGACAGCGCCCTTACACGGCGTTGATCCCCGGTTCGAGTCCGGGCAGGCCCATTCAATAAAGACATTTCACCGATGAAATCGGTTAAATGTCTTTTTGGATGTTCAATAATCCCAGACGAGCTTGCGAGTCGGGATTATTTTTATAATAATTTTTTAGTCAATCGCGCTGGTGGTTGAGTGGTACAATGGGGCCTTGCCAAGACGGCAACGATGTTGCTGTCCGCAATAAGGCTTCGGCCGGGGTTCAATTCCCCGTCAGCGCATATTTACTTTTTTGAATGCATTTTCTGCGATTAATACCACATAGAATAGTGAGTAGAATGGATATGATATAAAATAGAATTACTTCTTATTCATACCATGAAGTAAATTGACTATCACACAAGAAATGAGATATAAGTAAATCATCTCAATCAGGATTGCGGCCAACGAAACATACAGATTCACAATCCTTAATTTAAACTGGAATATAATAGACAAATAATACCATAGGCCAATCAAGGACGAGATTCAACGAATTCAACAGCGTAACCTGCCTTCCAATGAGGCTAACGACAAAAACAACAGCAAATAAAATAATGGAATACGATATCTTATACAGATTCGGCTTAAAGAACGCTTTAACATCCATATATTGAACATTAGTCTGTTGTTTATTTAAACTTTCTTTTTCTATGTAAATTAATCAAGAATAAGGTTTCTACAATAAATGCCTGACCAACAAACCTCCCAACGATGCGCCAAAAACTACATGTTTTTGTATGCCCCGATTTGCACTGCCCGTCAACGCATATTTTTCTATTTTTTCAATAAGATTCAGCAAGTGAGCTTATCCATAAAACCGACAAGCTTCAGGTGCCTCAATAATATTTATAAATAAGAATAACACTTCATACGTAAAACGGAGTGAACCAAATGAAACAGCCGACAGAAAAAAAGAGATTATTCAGGGTCATCTTGATTACATTCTTTGCAAGCGTGCTATTCATGGCAATAATGACAGTATTCCTGGTAAAGTTCTACAATATTGACATTGTAGTGAGATCCAGTGCTGATATAGTCGACAAAGAAGTATTCTATCCTGAAAAATGCACTCTTCCTTCAGGTTTTGATTGTATGGATTTTTCAGGGAATGAGAATGGCGTGACATTGATAATCCAGAACAATGCAGGTTTTGATGCTCATGATCTGGATGTCAAAGTCAAATTTCCTACTGCTGATATGGATTGTACAGATTCAGCAGGGGATTCAATACTTATTGCTGATGAGATAGATACATTCACCTGTAGCGGAGCACTCTACTATGGCCAACATAAAGGGACAGTGACTATGGATTATGTCAACGTGGATTCAGGACTTTCCCACTCAAAATCTGGAGATATCATAGTACAGGTAACAGAATGATTCAGGCATGATTAGATGCCCAAAAGAATTATTCAATTCACAGCTTCCACACAACCACATCATTCCTGCTTATTGCACTGACCCTGTGTATCGGGATGAATATCTCTTTATCTTTCGTGTGGATACTCAGATTGTTCTTCTCAATGTGCTTTAGATAATTGGCCTTGACCTCAACATTTTTCTTCTTCACCTTATCATAATAGTGTATGGTGAATTCGTGTTTCTGAGGGTGGTTGTGGACAGAATGGAGTATCTTCAAAGCACCTTTCTCAAGACCGCCAAGTGGATCAAACTCCCGAAATATCATGCCTGAGAAAGTAAGTATCGCAAGACCTACAAACAGGCTGACCCAACCATTCTCAACAAGAGGAAGAGACCCTACTCCTTCCCATATCCCTTTCCAGAATAGGATGACTCCTACTGCGCCAAAAAGAGACCAAAGAAAATGCTTGTCTGATTCCCTCATCAAAAATGCCATATGGACACCTCAATCAAGATTGGATTGATTATTCATTTTTATCATATTTATTCCTCTGATTGGATATAAAAACATTTCTCACTCGGAATAAGTTAAGAAAACTTAGTCACGACACTGCCACAACCAAAGAATTTAAATTAAAAAGACACTCAGATACCCCTATGTCAAAAGTCTACTTCAAGAAAGTCACCAACAAGACAAGCGTGAAAGAAGTACAGCACATCACGCAGCAGCTTCTTGATAGGATAATCAAAGAAGAAGACATCAAGCTAGAGAAAGATATCCCTCTGAAAGTCCATTTCGGAGAGAAAGGGAACACCACCTTCATCAAGCCAGAGAATTATGATGGCATCATAGATTATCTTGAAAAAAAAGACATCAAATCATGCTTCATGGAGACCACTGTCCTGTACGGCGGAGAGAGAGCAAAGAAAGACACACACATCAAGATAGCAAAAGAGCATGGGTTCACGAGATTACCGATAATAATAGCAGATGGAGAGCAGGGAGAGGACGTAGCTAATGTGAAAGTAGATTTCAAGAATCTCAAGTCCTGCATGATAGGGGCAGAGTTCCTGAAGTATAAGCAGCTCATCGTCATCTCACATTTCAAAGGCCATATGATTGCAGGTTTCGGCGGTGCGATAAAGCAACTGGCAATGGGACATGCTGCCAAAGGTGGTAAGCTTGCTATGCACATGGATGTCAAGCCAAGGATAATCGACAGGAAGTGCAAGAGATGCCATGCGTGCCAGAAAGTGTGTAACGTCGATGCTATAACTATAGGTGAGAAGTCTTTCATAGATCATGATAAGTGCATAGGTTGTGGCGCGTGCTTTGCGACCTGTCCATACAAGGCAATCTCGATATTTTGCGTCACAGGTATGCTGCACGCGATAGGCATATGCAACAATTTCAAGGAGAAGCTCGCAGAGTACGCCTTTGCTGCCCAGAAAGGAAAGCACAACATATACATCAATTTCGCGATGAGCATAACAAGCGGCTGTGATTGCATGGGGAAGAAGATGACTCCCTTGATGGATGACATCGGCATATTCATATCAACTGATCCTGTGGCAATAGACATGGCATGCTATGATATGGTAAAAGACAACGGCAAAAAGTTTAGGGGCGCTGACATATTGCCTTACGCCGAGAAGATAGGACTCGGGTCACAGGAATATGACCTGATAGATATTTAACATCACAAATTTTTATTCAGATAATCTTCTACAGAATTAAGCACCCTGGTCTTTCTCGCACGCCGATACACTGCAGGATTCTTTCCGATATCATTGTTCAATGCTATTACATCGACAAAACTACGCGCATAGCTGATGATTACATTTGACATCTCCATCCTCTTTATCTCCTGCACAACCTTGTGCTGATACACATCTACAGGAGAATCAAGATCAACATCTTTTTCTTGTTTTGCGATCAACACGACCAGACCATCCGCACTCTCCACTATCCTTCGGGCATTCATCCTAGAAGAGAGTTCTGTATCTGCTTCATGATGAGACATAGAAGAATAGTCTTTACCATTAGCATCGACAAGCCGATAGACAAATACCGTATCAAACCCATGGTTAGACACTTGTTTTTCAGAAGCGATCAACGACAGTGCAACCCTATATCCATTGATGACCCTATACTTGTGAGGGCTGGAATGCTGTAGAAGCCCTCGCATCTCAAGGAACCGCAATGTTCTCTGGTCTGTCAGGAAAGAATCAGGATTCTGGCACTTCTCTTCAAAAGTATGCTCATCAAGAAGCTGGAACCTTTCCATTGCAACATAATCATTAGGGATATCAAGCAGCGCATCAGTCTGCCTATTTCCTATTATAAGTGTAGATAGTATCGCCATGAAAAACCCATGAAGAAATAAGCGAAATCAATTAATAAATCTTTGTATGATAAAATAAACAATATCCTACAATAGAATCAACAGCACAATATTCACTCTAACTTCTTCATCTCAGAGTTTATCTTATGCACTTTTTGAGTGTATTTATCCACAAGGATCTGATAGTGCGCTTTTTTCCGATCAGATTTTGCTTCTTCGCCCTTCTTCTCAAATAACTCGACATTGCTCTGAAGTATGCTCTTTTTTTGTTTAAGGATGCTCAGTTTAGCTTGATCAGATGCAGGCACGAAATATCTTACCACCATCGCGACAATATACACGCCCACAAATATAGCAAGACCTGCAAATACAGTTGTCCAATCAAGGGCAATATTATCAGAATTCACTAAGACTATACCTACATAAGCAGTTACATTGATAGACAGGCCATTCATGATGAAAAACGCCAATCTTTCAGGTAACCAATGGAAAAAACTCGTCATGGATAACACGACACCATATAGCAACAAAAAAGCAATGACGAATATCTTTATGTCCTGAAATAATAAGACAGAATCCACAAAATCTGATAATGTCGCTTCTCCTGATATTATGAAAAGACCGCGAAGCAATGATCCCGAGATGAATATCAATGCGACAGAATTTCCAAATGCAGTATTCCAACCGAGCGACTCTTCTTTATTGCGTCCAAAATATAATTGCATCAACACCAGAGCTATTATCATAGGCCATAATGTCCAAAGCATATCAGGATGTTCAAATGGTGCTAAAAGGAGATCATGTATTCGGGAATATAGAGGCCCCGAAACATAACTGATGATATCAGTGCCTGAAGAAGCAGCTGTAGCATTGACAGTCTGATTGATTGTCTCATTCAATAATATAACAGTCTCATTGACAGCCAAAGATTCACCTCTTTATCTGTCCAAAAACAATCCTGACTTATAAAACTATTCTCACTTCAAGGATTGAAGAACTTCGCATCTTGATAAAAATTCTCTGCCGAGGTTTTATGTAATCACCAAAGCACATCCTACCCATAAGGCTCCAATGTTGTGAAACGTGGGCCGAACTTCGCTAAGGGTGCTAAAGATAGGTGTTGACAAAAACATATTAGATAGCTTGCCGTGCTATGGCAGGTTCGGTGATCTGACCATCATCGGCACAAACCATTTACTTGACTATCGGAATGACTGCTCAAAAAAAGAGCAGTTTCTGGAAGAGATTGCAGGGATAGACCATCTTATTCTTGAAGGGTATGAGCATTCTTACCTGAAACCTGCAAACATATACAACTTTGAAGCTCTTGCATACAACAACAGGCCGACATCTACAAGATTTATCGAAGATGGCGAAGATTTCATCGAGGCCAATGGGATACGAAGAGATCTATTCGGCCTATACATGACATTTCTAGAAATACCGCGGATATTGAACAAGAGCCCGACTCCAGAGCTGCTGATATCAAACGTGAAAAAAATGGCACAAATCCTTGACAAAGTATATCCTGCAATTGATGGTCAAGCGACGTTCGGTCAATTCATGCAGGTGATAGTGGAGTATCAGGATATGTCCTCATTATATATACTGGGCCAAAAGTGGGCTCATCACTCCAGCCGTAACCGCGACCATTACATCTTCGGGCCAAAGACAGTGAAGTGGAGCAAAGAGCTTGAAGGAAATAAAGTAGAGCTGGTAGGGTACAATCATTTCATATTTCTTGAAAAATATCTGACAGAAGGTGTGCCAGAACTCGGACACTGGAGAGATACATTAGAGCCAGAGCACAAAAAGATTGCAGAAGACATAGAAGAGCGGCTTTTCCCATAAACGCAAACTTTTATAAATACCCCACTTCTTTCGTTGACACGTAGATATACCGAGCCCGTAGCTTAGCCTGGTGCTTATGGCGCTTTTCTCGCCCATACGGCGGGTAATTGGAGCGCTGGTCTTATATGGCCGTGCTTCGCACAGCTTAAGTGAACCAGTGGTCCCGGGTTCAAAATTAAAGCTACGCTTCAAAAAGCAGAGCTTTGATGAATGTCCCGGCGGGCTCATATGACCCGAGCCCCTTCCGCTAAGCTGAGGGGATCAACGCTCTTGTGGTGTAGTCCGGCCAATCATTTTGCCCTTTCGTGTTCGATAAGAATGAAGAAAGGCAAAGACCCGGGTTCGAATCCCGGCGAGAGCATTTAA
>JBDRET010000017.1:0-22407 GCA_043819495.1 Candidatus Woesearchaeota archaeon
ACATTTAGCAACATAAAAGACTTTATTGATCATTACAACACAGAAAGACCCCATATGAGCCTATATTACAAAACACCAAAACAAATATGGGACGAAAATGTCAACTAGTTTCGAGATGTCAACCAGTTTCGGGATAATAGAATCCCTTTATAAAAGAGAAACCTTTTTAAATAGGCAGATTCTAGGCAAACTATGAGTGATAAATCTTTCTACGGCGAATGGAGTTCAAAAAATAGAGATACAGCGCTATAGATTGATTTGTGGTTTTGTTCACCAGAAACAAGCCTTGGTAGTGTAGTGGCCTATCATGAAGCCCTGTCGAGGCTTCGACCCGGGTTCGACACTCGAAAAAGAGCGAAAGTCCCGGCCAGGGCGTTTATAATCTGGTGAAAAACAAAAATAAGGCTCATCTAGGCCGGTAGCTCAGCCTGGAGGATTAAAATCACTTAATCCGGGCGATAGAGCACTCGACTTTTACCCTTGTGGAAACATATGGGAAGACATCGAGTGGTCGCGGGTTCGAAACAATTCACGAAAGTGTCTTGCGTAAGTCCCGTCCGGCCTATATAAAGGCATGAGAGGATCCAAAAATGTCAAAACAAACAATGCAGCACACCCTCATCCCGAAACATAAAAAAATCTCTGAAAAGGAGAAAACAGCACTTCTAGACCAATACAAGATTACAGTCAACGAACTGCCATCCATAACCAAGACAGATGTTGCACTTGCAGGTATTGAGGTTGAAGTAGGTGATGTGATCAGGATAGACAGGAATTCTCCGACTGCAGGTCAGACGGTGTTTTACAGGGGTGTAGTAGATGAGTGAAGCGACAAGGAAATCTGACGTGCTGGTCAAGAAGTTCTTCGAGGGCACCACCCTCGTGGGATCTGATATAGCATCATTCAACAATTTCATAGACATAGAACTCCAGAAGATAGTCGATGCCAACAAGATAGTTGAGCCGACCATAATCCCTCATAACGTAGAGGAGTTCAAGATCAAGTTCGACAGGATCTGGGTGGAGAAGCCACAGATAACAGAGGCAGATGGTTCCAAGAGGAACATATTCCCTATCGAGGCAAGACTCAGGAAGATCAGCTATGCAGCACCATGCTTCATAGAGGTCAGTGCCCACATCAATGGGGTCCAGCGTGAATCATTCACGACCCAGATAGGATCGATCCCTATAATGCTCAAATCAAGTTTCTGCCACCTGTGCAAGCTGTCAAGGGAAGAGCTTATCACACATGGTGAAGACCCTGATGATCCAGGGGGATATTTCATAGTCAATGGTACAGAGAAGGTCCTGATCAGCGTAGAGGACCTTGCAGCCAACAGGCTTCTTGTAGAGAAAGAGACCATAGGTGTCTCTGAGTATGTCGGAAAGATGTTCTCAGAAGGTGCATCATTCAAGATACCACACACAATAGAGAAGCTCAAGGACGGCCTTTTCTACCTGACATTCACAAGAGTGAGGAGAATACCTCTCATCGTCGTGATAAAAGCTCTCGGACTCACCAAGGACGAGGACATCATGACATTCATATCAAAAGAGAGGCAGTTTGACTCAGTGCTCGTCAACCTATTCGAGTTCGCAGACATAAAGGTGGAAGAGGAGGCGATAGATTACATCGCAAAGAAGACCGGGATAACACAGGCAAAGGAGATCAGGATAGAGAGGATGAAGGACATAATCGATAAGTACCTGCTCCCTCACCTCGGTACCACACCTAAAGACAGGCTATACAAGGCATACAATCTATGCAAGCTCCTGAAGAGGTTCATATTGGCATCCAATGGTGAGCTTCCTCTGGACGACAAGGACCATTATGCAAACAAGAGGCTCAAGCTATCAGGAGACCTGCTTGCAGACCTGTTCACTGTCAACCTGAAGGTGCTTGTCAATGACCTGCTATATAATTTCCAGAGGATAGTCAAGAGGGGCAAGTTCCCATCAATCAAAGTGATTATCAGGGACAAGCTGCTTACACAGAGAATATATTCATCAATGGCAACCGGATCCTGGGTAGGAGGAAGGAAAGGAATCTCCCAGAGGATACAGCGACTCAATTTCCTTGAGACGATGTCACACCTCCAGAGGGTAGTATCACCTCTTTCCGCATCACAGGAGAATTTCAAGGCAAGAGAGCTGCACCCTACACATGCGGGAAGGCTCTGTTGCATGGAGACGCCAGAGGGAACCAACATAGGGTTGAGGAAGAACCTGGCAGTATTAGCAAGAGTGTCACTTGAGACTCCTGAAGAAGATATCATGAAAGGCCTGAAGAACCTGGGCCTCAAGACCCTGTAGGTGCAACAATGGCAGAAGTCTTTGTAAACAACAAATTCAGAGGAGAAGTCGACGATCCGAAGAAATTCGTAGAATCGACCATAGAAGAAAGGAGAAAAGGTAACTTCTCATTGAACATGAACGTGCAATACGATATCGACTCTGATACGATATATGTCGACAGCACCAAAGGAAGGGTCGTAAGACCTCTCATAGTAATCAAGAACGGCAAGCCTATGCTCACAGACAAGCATGTGCAGCAGCTTGAGAAGAATGAAGTGTCATGGGATGACATGATCAAGCAGGGAGTGATAGAGTACCTGGATGCTGCAGAAGAGGAGAATTCATTGGTAGCATTCTTTGAGGATGAGCTCACACCAGACCATACTCATCTGGAGATACATCCAATAGCATTGGTCGGACTGACAACATCACTGGTGCCTTACGGTAACTACTGCCATTCTACCAAGCTCGCGATAGGCGGAAAGAACCAGAAGCAGGCCATAGGTTTCTATGCAGCCAACTTCTCAGTAAGGATGGACATGGACGTGAACATACTGCTCACACCACAGATCCCTATAGTCTCAACCATAATGCATGAGATATCAAGCTATCACGCACATCCTGCAGGACAGAACGTAGTCGTTGCGGTGATGGCATACACAGGATACAACATAGAAGACGCAATCATCATAAACAAAGGATCCATCGACAGGGGATTTGGAAGATCCACTTATTTCAGGCCGGCCATCGCCGAAGAGCTGAGATACGCAGGAGGCCTTACAGATGACATCTGCATCCCTGATAAGGACATCAAGGGATACAAGTCAGAAGTGGATTACAGATATCTTGAGGAAGAGGGAATAATATACCCTGAAGCAAAAGTAGGAGAAGGCGACGTCATAATCGGAAAGACTTCCCCACCAAGATTCCTCAGCTCACTTGATGAGTACAACCTTGCATCCAATGTACGCAGAGAGAGTTCAGTCAGCCTTAAGCATGGAGAAGAAGGAATAGTAGACTTCATACTGATAACCGAGAACGGTGAGGGCAACAAGCTCGTCCAGGTCAGGCTCAGGGATTCAAGAATCCCGGAAATCGGAGACAAGTTCACCTCACGACACGGACAGAAAGGCATAGTAGGGGCCATAATCTCACAGTCTGACATGCCATTCAGTGCATCAGGGATAACACCTGATATCTTATTCAGCCCGCATGGAATCCCATCAAGGATGACCATCTCGCACCTCATAGAGCTCGTCGGTGCAAAGACAGGAGCTCTTGCAGGCAGAGGAATAGATGGTACCACTTTCGCTGCAGAGGACGAGAAGTCTCTCAGAGCAGAGCTCAAGAGACTAGGGTTCAGGGATAACGGGACAGAGACATTATACAATGGCCAGACAGGCGAACAGATGCCTGCCAGGATATTCATAGGCAACATGTACTATCTTAAGCTCAAGCACATGGTCGCGAACAAGATCCACAGCAGGGCAAGAGGACCTATCCAGCTGCTCACAAGACAGCCTACAGAAGGCAGGGCAAAAGAAGGTGGACTCAGGTTGGGAGAGATGGAGAAGGATACCTTCGTCGCTCACGGAGCAAGCCTCCTGCTCAAGGAAAGGTTCGACTCAGACAAGACAACAGTCCCTGTCTGTGAAAGCTGCGGAATCATCGCAGTATACAATGAGTTCAAGAACAAATCATACTGTCCGATATGCGGCGAGAACGTCGAGATAAACAATGTAGAGATATCCTACGCGTTCAAGCTAATGCTTGATGAGTTCAAGTCATTCGGCGTGTACCCGAAGATGGTACTGGAAAGCAAGTACTAAGGTGACAAAGATGCCAGAAGAATTCGAATCACAATACGTATACAAAAAAGTGAAAAGCATAGTCTTCGGCGTGCTGAGCCCGAAGATGATAAAGAAGATGGCATCAGCCAAAGTAGTGACGCCAGAGCTCTACGACAAAGAAGGATATCCTGTCGACGGCGGACTCATGGACACAAGATTAGGGGTCATCGACCCGGGACTCAAGTGCAGGACCTGCGGCTCAAAGCTCAAGGAATGCATCGGTCACTTCGGATACATAGAGATCGCAAGACCCGTGATACACATCAAGTACGTCAACCTGCTACAGGTGCTGCTCAAAGGGACCTGCAGGGAATGCGGAAAGGTGATGATACCAAAATCAAGGGTCGACAAGTATCTTGCTACCATAGCTACGATCAAGAGAGAGAACGGCTATGATAAGATGCGCGCATATATCAAGAGCGTAGTCATCAAAGACCTTCTCGCACAGAACAAATGCCCTCATTGCAAGTCAAGACAGCATAAGATATCCATCGAGAAGCCAACCACATTCCTTGAGAATGACAAGAGGCTCAGCCCGATCGAGATAAGGACGAGACTTGAGAAGATCACCGATGATGTGCTTATCCTGTTCAGCATGAACGCAGAGTTCGTGAGACCTGAATGGCTCGTGTTGACAGTGCTACCTATCCCGCCGGTGACCATGAGGCCATCAATCACTCTTGAGTCAGGAGAGAGGAGTGAGGACGACCTCACGCATAAGCTTGGTGACATCGTCAGGATCAACCAGAGGCTCTTTGAGAACATAAACGCAGGAGCTCCGGAAATAATCATAGAGGACCTATGGGACCTGCTGCAGTACCACGTCACGACATTCTTCGACAATGACGTAGCACAGCTGCCGCCAGCAAGGCACAGGTCAGGACAGCCTCTCAAGACAATAACTGAAAGGATCAAATCCAAAGAAGGAAGGATAAGGCATAATCTTGCAGGAAAGAGGACAAATTTCTCGGCCAGGACAGTGATATCACCTGACCCGATGATCAGCCTCAATGAGGTAGGTGTCCCAAAGATCATTGCCATGAAGCTCACAGTCCCTGAAAGGATAACAGAGTGGAACATAGACTACCTCAAGAAGTTCGTCGAGCGTGGACCAAAGGACTACCCTGGAGCAAATTACGTGGTCAGACCTGATGGAAGGAAGAAAAGGATCACAGATGAGATGAAAGAACAGATACTCGAAGAGCTCCAGCCAGGATACTGCGTAGAGAGACACCTGATGGACGGCGATATCGCGATATTCAACAGGCAGCCATCACTGCACAAGATGAGCATGATGTGCCACGAGATCAGGGTACTGCCTGCAAAGACATTCAGGCTCAACCCTGCAGTCTGCGCACCATACAACGCAGATTTCGACGGAGACGAAATGAACCTGCACATACCTCAGACAGAGGAGGCACGGGCAGAGGCTGAAGTGCTGATGAAAGTTGAGACACAGCTAATATCATCAGGTTTCGGACTGAGCGTCATCGGTTGCATACAGGATGGGATATCAGGGAACTATATATTATCAAAGATAGTCAAGCTACCAAGACATGAGGCGATCGATCTTCTCATGGGGATCGGCATCGAAGACATGTCAAGGCTCCCAAAGAAAGATATCATTGAAGGAAATGAGATATTCAGCATGCTCCTCCCTCCAGATTTTGACTTCAATGGGAAGGACAAGAGCGGCGCTCCATTCGTGATCAGGAAAGGGATGCTCATCTCAGGAGTACTTGATACAGCTAATCTAGGTAAAGGTTCAGGAATAATGTTGAGGGACCTGCACAAGAAGTACGAGGCGAAGATCACTGCAAAGTTCATAACCAATGCTATGCGACTGGGCATCTACACAGTGATGAAACAGGGTTTCACCACATCAGTAGAGGATACTGACCTTCCGCCAGATGCACAGGCAAAGATAACTGAGATACTCAACACATCATACAAGAGTGTAGAGGCGCTCATAGAGCAATTCCATAAGAAGACTATCGAGACATTCCCGGGAAAGACTATGGCAGAGACCCTTGAACTAAGGACCATGGAAGTCCTGAACAAAGCAAGGAACGCTACAGGTGAAGTTGTCGATAAAAACTCTACCACCAAAGAGACCGGGACGATAATAATGAGCAGGTCAGGATCAAGAGGAAAACCTCTCAACTTAGCACAGATGGCCGGTTGCGTAGGACAGCAGGCAATGAGAGGAGGCAGGATCAGCTCAGGATACAAGGACAGGACAATGTCCTGCTTCAAACGGGGCGACCTAAGCCCTGCAGCAAAAGGGTTCATAAGGAACAGCTTCAAGGGCGGACTCACACCTTCAGAATTCTTCTTCATGGGGATGACCGGAAGGGACTCACTGATGGATACTGCACTCAGGACTCCTAAATCAGGATACCTCTATAGAAGACTGGCAAACGCATTGCAGGACCTGAAGGTAGAGTATGACGAGACTGTCAGGGACGCATCAAAGAAGATAGTCCAGTTCCAGTATGGTGACGACGGTATCGATGTTTCAAGATCCGAGAAAGGGACAATAAATGTCAAGAGGATAGTCGCTGATATCATCGGCAGATGAGGAGGGCATGAAGATGGACGCATTATTCAAGAAATACGAAGGTAAGATCCCAAACAGCCTGCTCGATGAAGTGAAGAATCAACTTCCTGAAAAGGCAGATGAGAAGAAAACTGAAGCAGTGCTCCAAAGAGTCGCTGCAGAGTATCAGGCTGCAAAGGTCGATGCAGGAGAATCAGTAGGTCTTATCGCTGCAGAGTCCATCGGAGAACAGGGTACCCAGATGACACTCAATACCTTCCATTATGCAGGAGTAGCAGAGATGAACGTCACAGTCGGACTTCCAAGGCTCATCGAGATCCTTGACGGCAGGAAGAACATCTCCACACCGATGATGGAGATATACCTGAATCCACCTTACAACAAGGGCAAGGACATAAAGAAGATAGCCCTCTCGATCAAAGAGACTAAGCTTGGTGACATCGCATCAGAATTCTCAATAAATATAGCAGAACTCATCGTTGAGATAGTACTGGATGAAGGCAAGATGGAAGCTATAGGACTTGATACTTCTGCAGTCGAGAAACCACTCAGCAAGGCAGTCAAGGAGTTCGAGGTCAAGACAAAAGGAAATGTCGTGACCATCAAGTCCACGAAGGACGAGAGCCTCAATGAGCTATACAAGATCAAGGAGAAGATCAAGAACGTCCACATATCCGGCATCAAGGACGTATATCAGGTCCTCCCTGTCAGACGAGGGGAAGAGTTCATAATAATAACCGCAGGATCCAACCTTAAGGCAGCGTTCGACAACGAGTATGTCGACGCATCAAGGACAACAACCAATAATGTATATGAGGTCCTCACTGTCCTTGGTATCGAGGCGGCCAGACAGGCCATAATCAATGAGGTATTCAAGGTCATAGAGAATCAGGGCCTCAATATCGACAAGAGACACATGATGCTGGTCGCAGACATGATGTGCAGCTCAGGAGAGATAAAAGGGATAACAAGATATGGTGTAGTGAGCGAAAAGACATCTGTGCTCGCAAAGGCATCGTTCGAGACCCCTATAAAGCACATCATATCAGCAGCGCTTGTCGGTGAAGAAGACAAGCTGAACTCTGTCGTAGAGAACGTTATGTTGAACCAGGCAGTGCCTGTGGGAACAGGGCTTCCAGGCCTTATAACAAAGATAAAGTAAGGGTGTTAAATAATGGCAGATATCGTAACAGAGATCAAGAAGCTCATCAAGGAAGATAAGCTCGTGATAGGAGCTGATGAGACCCTCAAGGGACTCAGGAAAGACAGGTTCGAGAAGATATTCCTGGCAGGCAATTGCCCGGAAATCCTCAAGAGCGACATCGAACATCTTGCATCGCTAAGTGAAGTAGAGATCGTCGATACTGGGATACAGAACACAGAACTCGGAGACATCTGCAAGAAACCATTCGCCATCTCGGTCATGGGACTTGTAAAGTGATGATTTAGTATTGACTGATGAGATAATACCAACAGATGACCCAGGCAAATAAATTGGCTACAAAAATAGTTTACGACGAAGATATACTGAAAAAGATGGCACTGTTCGAGGCCATAACCCGTGCAAAGCTCAAAGACTTCTTTGATGATCCTGTGCAGGAGAGACTGGTATTCATAGTGTTACCTGGAAACCTCTGGACAGCACTGGGAAAGAAAGGAGCCAATGCAAGGAAGCTTGAAGAGAAGTTCAAGCGCAAGATAAAGATCGTCGAGTTTGACCCTGACCTTGTGACATTCGTCAAGAACATGGTGCGGCCACTGAAGGTCGATGATGTGACCCTGGATGGTGAAGGGATAGTCACGATCAAGCACGAGGATCTCCAGACCAAAGGACTCCTTATCGGAAAGAACGCAAGGAATCTGAGGAATCTTGAGACCAATATCAGAAGATATTTTGAAGTCAAAGAGATAAAGGTCGTCTAAGGCTACAAGATATATTTTTTATTTCTTTTCATCTTTATTTCTATATATTCTCAGACACATAGACAGTAGGCGCATTGGTGTGTCTGTAGCTATTTGATAAGATTTTCTCAAGCAGTTTTTAAATATTAAATAGGGCTATTGTGTGATATGAAAAGCCTCGCTAAGGTAGTCGCGATAGCAGCATTATCTATATTCTCTGCAGGAGGTGCGCGCCCAGCACCTAAAAGCACAACTGTCTATCATAATCAGGACCGGTGCGGACGGGCGATCACAGAATACGACCATCATGTCATGTTCCCTCTCACATATGCAAAAGGAGACATAGATGGAGACCGGAAACCTGAGCATCTCTATGCCAACTGGCACAGGGTAGACCAGTTCAAGGAAGGTGATTATGGCTCCATATATGACAAGAATATATATGATAATGGGAGTGCTGAAAGATCCACTTGTGTAGACCTGCGATTGAAAGATCTTGATGATGATGGCGATCTTGACCTTGTATATCTCACATCACGGGAGGTCGTCGTGTTCAAGAATGACCATGGCAAGCTTGAGATGGAGAATGACATAAGCATCTATCTTGATGATACCAAGCCTCCGAGGCTGAAATTTCCAAGGAAGAACGGGCAGACAGTTGTGGAGATAGTTGAGTGACTTTCCTGATACTATTTTAATTCTTTTGTATCAATCCAATTGTGTACTGACAGTTTGATAAAAAAAATATGAGTTATATTTATAATTGCGTCATGTTAAAAAATTGTCATGGTATCAGAACCTCGCTTAGGTACCATAGTAGATAGTCTCTACTATGGAAAAGTCGTCACAGTCATTGGTGGCGTTGAGAGAGCAGACTACTCGACACCGCTCAAGGAATTAGGTTTCTCTGAAATATACCGTTCATACGATAAGAAAAGCCAGAAGAAGTTACCGGGAATGATATCAAGATCAGATATAGCCATATTGGTGAATGGTTGCTGCAGCCATAGCCAGGCAGATACGGCAAAGGACATGTGCAATAAGAGCGGCACTGTCTTTGTGAGAGTCAGAGGTTCCCCAGGACCCGGCAATATCACTAATTACCTGGTTGAGAATTATACGAAGATACGTGGAAAATTATAACTGAAAAAGATAATAAAAAATAAAAGATTCAATAATTGAGCAGCACTTCTACATCCTTGCCGAAGACTTCCTTCAGGTTCTCGAATATCGGCGCCTTGATGAATACCTTCGGAGGTATAGAGAACTTTGCAAGGTGATGCTCAAGCTCTTCCAGGTTCGACTTGGTGACCTGGCCCAGGCTGCCATCCTTGTTCAATGGTGCCTTGGTTATCTCACGTTCCTCCTTATCGATATCATGGATGATGAAAGCAGTGTCTTCCAGAAGGAGGATCTCACCATACCTATCACCATGCTTGACACGGATCCTGGCACGCTCAAGCTCCCGTCCACGTTTCCTCTGCATGTACTCGACGAGGAATTTCACGAGCTCACGGCTCTCCTTCTTCACATTCTCGATGTCTGCCTTCATGAGCTTCTTCTCATCATAGTCTTTCTTTGACTTGATCACATGGTTAAGCATACGCAGGTACTTCTCAGGGATCCTTCCCCTGTGCACGAGTTCAGACTCGAAGAACTTTATGACCTCTATGTCTTTGACACGTTCCACACCCTCAAGCATCAGCACATCACGGATTATCGTGACCACAGTGTCATACACATGGAGCATAGACTCCTCTTCCTTCATCTTCTCTATCTGGGTGAACAGGCGCTTCAATCTCTTGAGATACTTATCTGCCTTGTCAAGAAGATCATCTATCTCCTTGCCGGATATCTCCTTTATATCACCATGCTCAATCCCTTTGTAGTATTCCCTTATGGACTTCATAGTCTCGATATACTTCGGTTCAAGAAGCTTCTCCTTCTTCACAAATATATCCTCGACCAACTGTATCGTCTCATTCGGAGTAGGAGGGGGTATGCCATACAACATCAGTGCTGCCTGGGTAGGTGTCAGGGTGCTCCAGTATATCTCAGTCTCGACGACCTGCTTGAGCTTGCCCTTAATCCTTGCGACCATCTGCTCTCCGGATGCCATGAACATATCGATGGCTTCAGCGCTCGGCTTGATCTTGCCCATCTTCAGCAGCTGCTTCCAGGGCATGAATATCCCTCTGTCGTATAATGGGACTCCGTCCCTGAGCACTGTGAATATCACCGGATTTGCTTCCTTTATAGATTCCCAGAAATCAGTCAGGATGTACACCTGGATGTTCAGCTTGTTCTTGATGCCTGTCATGTCTCCTGCATCAAGCCCCATGCCGATGATTATCGCGCGCAGCTTATCTTTTAGCTCAGCACGGGTCATCTTCTTGACATCAGTATCATCCACTATTATCGCGACGTCAATGTCTGACCTGGAAGTCGCCTGCCCTCTTGTAAGAGAGCCAAACAGGACATAAGACATTATGTATTTCTCGAACTTCTTGAGGGCCATCTCCTTATGGATCTCACCTATCTTGAGTGCAGATACCATGCCTGTGTCATACACCGGAGCTGCCATCGCAAACATCCTGAGAAGATCATACTTACCATCAAAGCAGGACTGCCATACATCAGATAGGATTATCGTCTGCGGCATCAGGCGCTTATCGATATCCTGCGCCATCTTGGCCATTATAGACCCGAGCTTGTCCTTGAGCTCCTGTTTTGTCATGCGCTGAGAATCACTGTCATCCACAAGGATGAGGACATTGATCTTGTCCTTGTCAACCTTCTCCCCTTCCTTATCAGGAGGGAGCAGTGCAATGCCCATGATGTAATGCTCAAACTTCTTGAGGGCCTCTTTCTGGAATATGTCCAGCTTGCCCTTGATATCCTTAAGCTTATCCTGTACTTCAGGAGGAAGTTTTGACATCATCTCTTCTTCCTGCTTCTTCTGTGCTTCAATATCACCCTTATCTTTAGGTTTGGATTTTGATTCTTTCTTGTTCATTTTGCACCCCGGAAATAGTGTATATTATCGGTATAATGACTGGGTAATTCCCAGCATCTGATATATAAGAAGTCAAAGAGGTTTATAAATACTTAATAAGGCCCAGAGGTAAGGAGTGTGACAAAAATGTCATGATCAGCAATATCTACTGCACCAGCACCACTGCCTAGCGAGCTCATGATATCCAATGCGAGAATAATCGCAGTTGGGCAGAGATATGCTATAAAATATGCTGAGCGAGCGCAGAGGTGCTGGTGGTGATAAAGCCTGACTCTCCTTGCTTTATTTTTTTCTGCACCAAATCCTGCTTTTTGGTATATCGCTCTTCGTGGTGATAAAGCCTGACTCGCCTTGCTACGCAAGTCTCGTGCTGCCGACGCACACCTGAGTTGGACAATAGTTGATTTTTGCCGTAGGCCTGATAGGAATATAGATTATTTTTAGTGAATCGTCAGTGTGCTGATTGGCAGCAGCGGCTTTATCACCACTTGTGCTGGGAGTAGAGCAAGAACATACACTATAAGACCTATAGAAACATTTATAAGCTCTGTATCGCTTGAATCGTGTGTCTAAATCAGTAAAATAGGTAATGAAATAGGTGATAATATGGCTGCGAAGATTATTCCGTTCCCTGAAAAGAAGAGCGATAAGAGCGATACTCCTATCTATGATAAGCACAAGAAAATCCACGATCTTGTAGGAAGACTGCAGGATCTGCATGATGATAAGCAAATGACCGGCCTTGCAAGCCATGTACACCAGGCTGCTTCTGAATACCTCCATAATAACAAAGGAGATGATGGAAAGGTCAACTGGTCTGAGAAAGGAGAGGATGAGCACAAGAAATTTTCGGATGGGCTCTGGGACAGGGCAGCAGACCATATAGCCAAGAACTACCTGAAGTTCAGCGATGACCAGATCAATGAATTGAAGAAGTCAAAGACCGGTGATGGTGAGAGTGCATGGGACAATATGATCTCCCACTATCTTGGCGGGATGGACAAGGATGCTTTCTTTGATCAGGTGAAAGCAGAGAACGAGCTCACCATCGAGAACATACTCAAGACATACATCAACAAGATATCAGGCAGACACCTCAATTACAGGCACTCATCATTGCTGAAGAAAGAGATACGTACTGCAGAAGACAGTGACCTGGTCGCGTCATACTTAGGCAATGCAAAGTCACACAATGCGAAAGCGCTCAAACCGCTCAAGGTGCAGAAAAAGTTCAAGAGCATCGAGGAAGCCATGGGTGCAGTGTCTGAAGCGTCGCAGTATATACCGAAGAACTATCATCCTGATAAGAAAGATTCTTATGAACATGCCGCTTACAAAAAAGCTGCTTGAACATTTTTTTATTTTACTCTATCATTGAAAATTTTTAAGGTATCACAAAAAGTCAGTTACAGATTAAAAGGGGAGAATGGCAGTATTAGAATTATTGAAAGGGGTGGCTACTCAGCACCTCATGTACACTGCAGGGCTATGGGCACTTCTTGCACTAATACCCCTCATCCTCGTCTACCTGATAAGGCCAAGACCTAAGAAGGAGACCGTACCTGCTCTCATGTTCCTTCTCCGTGACAGCGCGAAATCAGACAAGAAGAGCTTCCTGCGGAATTTTGTGCGTGATCCTCTGTTCATCCTACAGATAATAATGCTCATAGCATTCGCTGTCGCGATAGCAAAACCATTCATCACAGTGACAGAAGATGTGTTTGTCGAGAAGACTGCCATAGTGATAGACGCTTCCGCATCATCACAGACCGTATTTGAAGGAAAGACACGATTCGAGAGAGCGATAGATATAGCACAAGAGAATGTCGGGACAACCAATGCACTCATAGCGATAAGTGCTGTCCCTAAGCTTATAGCGGATGATGTCGATGCAGGGAAGGTCAAGGATGAACTGGCACGGCTCAAGCCCACTGATACTCCCACCAACATATTTGATTCCATAATATTCGCAGGCAGCTATGTCGGAGAGAAAGACAAGGTCATCGTGATATCTGACTTCATCGAGACCAGCAGCCAGAAGGATTTCAATGCAGCAAAGAACATACTCGAGTCCAAAGGAGTCATAGTAGATTTTGTCAACCTCCGTGACTTTGAGACAGAGAAAGCACGCAATATAGGCATAGTCGACATGGATGTCACAGAAGAACAGGTATCTGTCCAGATCAGGAACTTCAATGATGATAACGAGAGCGTGAAGCTCTCTGTCGAAGGGGCCAACCTGACGATCGATGAGATAATGATAGGACCTAAAGATGTAGAGGTGGTCAATTTCCCTACCCCTGCTGCACTATCAAAATTCTCTATAAAGCCACTGAGAGGAGATTCCTTCCCAGTGGATGACCAGGTATACATATCAGCACCATCAAAATCAACTGTCCCTCTGCTCCTGATATCCAACTCAGTATCAAAGCATCTCTCTACAGCATTGGATGTCATCGACCTTGTCAGTGTCGATAAAGGTGCACCTCCAAAAATACCTGATATAGCCCATCAGATAATCATGATCAGCAACATAAACAAAGACCTCATACTGCCGGGCACCATGAAGAACATAAGGAAGCAGGTGGAGGCAGGTGCAGCATTGATAGTCATAGGCCAGCCTGACCTCTTCAGCATCGACTTCCAGGACATGCTCCCTGTAGAGAGATTCGATACGGGCTCGCCAGTAGTCATAGATGAGGCACAGTACATATCATCCACTTACGAGAACAGCATAACTGAAGACGTGAACTTCGGACGCGTCACCAAGTACCTCCATGTCAAGCCGGTGGATGGAGCAATAGTGCTTGCAACCACTGCAGATAATAATACCATGATCGCCATGAGAAACCATAAGGCAGGGATGGTGGTGTACTTCGGCCTCATGGATGAATACTCAGATTTCAAGCTCGACATATATTATCCTGTATTCTGGAAACGGCTGTTTGATCTTGCCATAAAGAAACAGGACCTCTCAGAACTGAACTACAAGACAGGAAGACTTGTCAATCTCCTTGAGAAGACCAGCATCCAAGCACCATTCGGCAAAGTCGAAGCGTCCACCATCATCCTCAGCGATCAGGGGATATACAAGACAGACAAGCGGAACTTCGTCGCTAACCTCCTGAATGATGATGAGTCGAACATCAATGGAGATAATCTTGGAAATAAGATAGGTGTATTTGAGGAAGAAGCAAGGATAAGGAAGGATGTCCCCCTTGACATCACAAATCATTTCATCATCGGACTGCTGTCACTGATCTTCCTTGAACTATTGTGGATAAAATTCAGGGGTGACCTATGAGCATCCTCTCTTCATTGACTGATGTCACCAACGCATTGAGCAAAGGCACATTCTCATTCCAAGAGCCAAACATCCTCCTCCTGATAATCCCTGCAATAATAATACTGATACTTGTCCTGGTCAAGAGCTTTGTCGCCATAGACCGAAGACGCCTGAAAAACCCTAAATTCACAGGTTCCAGACGAAGATACAGGATACTTGTGTTCATATTCAGGGCACTCATATTCAGCCTCCTATTCATTGCGCTTGCAGATCCGTATGGAGAGATAGAACGGGAGATACCTGGCGACCTGACAGTCACGATGCTCATAGATAATTCCTCTTCAATGGAGCTATTTGACACCTCATTCATACCTTCTCTCAAGACAGAGCTTGAAAAACGCATCCCTGTAAAGACTGCATACATATCAGCACCACTTGAATCAGACCTGGGTGATGGCGTCCTCAATAATCTTGAGAAAGACAAGAACATACTGATGATAAGCGATGGCCAGGCGACTTCAGGGACGATGCTCCTTGATGTGATGCTGTTCGCATCAAGCCTCAACAGCTCAATAAGTGCAATAGACCTCACCCCTATCAAGTCAGATATGGCTGTGAGCATAAAAGGCCCATCAAAGACAATAGCAGAGGTAGAGAACATATACAAGGTAAAGATACAGAGAGTCGATCCTGAAGGGACCGGTACGCAGAGCGTAAGGGTGATAGTGGGCGTTGATGATGAGATAATAATAGATGAATCCACTACCAAGGACGAAATGACATTCAGCAGGAACTTCTCTGATGGTTACCACAGGCTGGTCGCACGTGTAGTCCCTGATGCTACCCAGGACCATTTCCCGGAAAATAATGTGTTCTATAAATCAACCCACGTGATACCTAAACCTAAATTGCTCTTCGTCACGACAGCAGACTCTGCTTTCAATACAGTCCTTGATGAACTGTACGATGTCACCCAGACCAATACACTGCCAAAAAGCAAAGGCGATCTTGAAGATTATTATGCAGTCGTACTCAACGACCTCCCCATAGAGAAGCTCCGAGATATAGAGGCACTGAGCGACTATGTCATAGAAGGCAATGGCCTATTCGTGGTCGGAGGATACAACTCATTTGATAATGGCGGCTACAAAGGCAGCTCTTTTGAGTCCCTTCTCCCTGTACAGCTCGGGACAGGAGAACGAAGAAAAGGCGATTCAAACATAGCCATAATAACAGACATATCAGGATCATTCACTGAAAAAGGGGTCACAACGACCGCCCTTACCACCTCAAAAGCGCTCGCATACAACGTGATCGCAAACATAAATGAGAAGAATTCAGTCGGTGCTGTCGCATTCGACCAGTGGCCTTACCTGATAGCAGACATAGAACCTCTGTTCATCAACAAGGCAGAACTTCTCGACAAGATATCAAGACTGCAAGGCAAGGGCGGCCAGACAGAATTTGCAGCAGGACTGAAAGGCGCATTCAACCTGCTACGCGGGAAGACAGGAAGCAAGAATGCAATATTCATCTCTGATGGATACACCTGGAATGACCTCATCAGGCAGGAAGCGATAGATGTCGTCAAGGCGATGAAGAATTACGGGATCAAGCTATACGTGATAGGTACAGGAAGGAATCTTGATGAAAAATTCCTCAGGCAGCTTGCCACAAATGGAGGAGGGATATACTTCACTGCAGATACATCAAACAGGCTGAGCATACTGTTCGGCGAACCTGAACATAAAGATGTAGGGACTGCATTCTCATTATTCGTCGTTGATCCTTATCATTTCATAACTGAAGACCTTGAACTCAGTGCAGTGCTATACGGGTATAATCAGGTGGTGCCAAAGGCCAATGCCAACCTGCTCATAACATCAGATTCAGGAGAGCCTGCAGTGGTCGCCTGGAGACATGGAGTAGGACGGGTCGCCACATTGTCGGTGTTCTCATCAGGAAATAACCTCGGAGAGCTCCTCAACAAGGATAATTCAAAACTCCTGACCAGGATAATCAATTGGGTGATAGCTGATCCTGAAAGGAAGAATGAGTTCTTTGTCGATGTAAAAGATGCACGTGTGAACAAGACTGCTGATATAATCGTCAGGACAAGACAATTCCCAAAGGTCAATGGGCTGGATTTCTCAAAGATAGAGAAGAACACTTACAAGGCGACTTATATCAATCAGGACATCGGATTCAAGTCAGTGCTTGGCGCAGTATATGGTGTCAATTATGACTGGGAATACCAGAATGTAGGTTTCAATCCTGACCTGGGTACAGTTGTCGCTTCGACCAAGGGTCTCCTATTCACTCCAGAACAGGTGGATGCGATAGTTGAACATGTCAAGTCAGTCTCGCGCAGGCTCATCGTTGAAAGGGAATCATTCAGGTCAATATTCATAATACTGGCATTGATATTGATCACTACCGAGATAGTTGTCAGGAGAATCAGGGAGACCTGGTTCAAGATATAGAGATATGAGATATAGACAGGGTAAGATTAATAAATGAAGCTCACCAGAGAAGGGTTACCAAAAGAAAGATCAATATGCTGCCTGGATAGGTGACATACAGTTCAAGCGGTCTAAAAGAGGTGTACACCAATGGGGTTCATGGAGAAGAACGTCAATGTCTATCTTCTACTACTCATACTGCTGATTGCAGGGGCTCTTGCAGGGTCCTCAGTCTATTACCAGCAGAATTTCGATGGACTTACAGACACACAGGATTCATTATCACTTAACCTGAGCAGTTGCCAGAGGGACCTTTCAGAGTATAAATTCGAGCTCAATAAGACCATGAGGACACTGAACACGACAACACAGGACATCCGCAGGTATGATGAGCTGTACACGACAAAGGCAGATGAACTGAAGAGCACACAGGGCACACTTGAAGAGACTACGACCACTCTTCAGTCCACTAAATTATCGCTTCAGGAAGAGACTGCACTCAAGAACAAGTACAAGCAGGATTTCAATGATCAGCTTGAGATAGCGCATGATCTTGAGGAACAGAATTCAATATTGACATCACAGAAAGCGCAGCTTGAGAGTGAGGTCCTCCAGTACCGACAGAATGAAGACCATATCGACAGCTGCATAGATACTTTCCTTTCAGATTATGCTCCTGGTCTGACACAGGCAATGAAGGATGATATCCATGAGTGCAGGCCATGATGGTGCCTGGCTGAGAGCGATGATCAATGCTATGGATACTAGGTAAACAACCTGATCAATGATATGATATGACTGATATCCTATGAATGAAATAAAGAGGCTTTTCAGGGAACTGCATTATGAAGTGTTCAAGATATCATTCTTGCACGCAGTGGCAGATACAGTAATATTCTTCATGATAGCATTGAACGGGACAACACTGCTTGATATCAAATACTACTTTGCACTTGGCGCGTCGTTCATCTTCATCTTTGCTGATGTAGCTTATAGGATGAAAAAGACCACATTCAAGCAGATAGAGGAGAAGAATCCTCAGATACGCGACATCCTGCGGACCGCCCAGGACTGTTCAGAAGGCACTGACTTCATGGTCCTTGCGATGTTCGAAGATCTCATACAGAAGATGAAAAGCGTCTCTGCAGGATCCCTGCTCAATCCCAGGAACCTGTTCTTCAAGACCATTATCCTATGTATCCTCAGCTTCTCGATAATACTGCTCGCATCAAACAATATCCACGTCCCTAATTCAGTATTTGACCCTGCAACTTACTACAAATGGTTCTCTAACCCTGGCAAGGAAAGGCTTGATTTCTACACTATCGAGTTCAATGAGAGCGATGACCTGCTTTATGGTGACCCTGATCTTGCAGACCTTGGAAACAAGACCCTGGAACTGCATATCAACCCGTCGATAAATGAGATGAGCTTTGACAGCGTCAAAGAGCCTGAAGATAAAGAGTTTGAGAGAGGGACATTCCCCGGTGATATATCTGCAGTGTCAGATGCATCAAGCGAGGAGAAGCTTCCTAAGGAATCAAAGATAGCTATCGCGTATAACCTTAAGTTGAAAGAGGTCTCATGAAGGTCTCATGATGAGAACAGTCAAGAAAACCTCAAGTAAAAATAAAAAAGACGATAAAAAAAATAAAAATAAACACAATAAGAAAAATAAAATAAAAAAGAAAAATAAAAGAAATAAGGATAAAACTAATAAAAACAATATCATACTAAAGGAGGATAAGAAAATGCCTGCAGTTCATCTACAACAAGTACAGAACATAAAGACAATGTTCACGAATCTCCGGACCGAGATCAGCAAGGTCATCGTAGGCCAGGATGAGGTCGTGAACCAGATACTCGTCGCCATAATGTGCGACGCAAACGCACTGCTCGAGTCGTACCCTGGACTAGGAAAGACACTCATGGTCAAGACATTAGCGCAGATAATGGACCTCAAGTTCTCCAGGATACAGTCGACACCTGACCTGATGCCATCAGACATCACAGGGACTTACATCCTTGAGGAGAAGAAAGGCGGCGAGAAGCAGTTCCGGTTCCAGCAGGGTCCCCTGTTTGCAAATCTTGTCCTTGCAGATGAGATCAATAGGGCAACACCAAAGACACAGTCAGCACTGCTTGAAGCGATGCAGGAGAAACAGGTCACTATAGGCAACTCCACATTCCCTCTTGACATGCCGTTCTTCATCCTTGCGACACAGAACCCGATAGACCAGGAAGGTACGTATCCTCTTCCTGAAGCACAGACAGATAGGTTCCTCCTTAAGATAAAGGTAGATTACCCTGAAGAGAAGGATGAGCTTGAGATCGTCGATAGGTATGCTGCACAGACACCACCGCCAAAGGTCAGGAAGTTCCTGTCAAAGGATTCCCTGCTCAACCTCCAGAAGTATGCGCGACAGGTACCGATATCAGAGGACCTCCGCAAGAAGGTCGTGTCGCTTGTGAGCAAGACAAGATCCAATAAGGACCTCATCGAGTATGGTGCATCCCCAAGGGCATCTATAGGCCTCGTGCTTGCTGCAAAAGCCCATGCACTGATCAATGGACGGACATATGTATCGATGGATGATGTCAAGAAGATGGCATATCCTGTCCTTCGGCACAGGATAATACTCAGCTTCAAGGCAGAGCGCGAAGGACGGACCACTGATGATGCGATAACTCAACTCCTGCAGAAGCTATAAGCCTGTGGAGGATATCTTAAGAGGGAAATGAGCATATGGCAATAGATATATCATTCCTAAATCAGCTGGACCGGTTCGATGTAGTCCTCAAGAAGAGAGTCCTCTCTAACTATGCAGGATCAAGACAGTCAAAGACATACGGTTCAGGACTTGTCTTCTATGACTATAAGGACTATGTGCCAGGAGATGATTACCGGGCGATAGACTGGAAGGTATATGCAAGGACAGATGAATTCTATGTGCGCAGGTATGAAGAAGAGCGCAACATGCGGATACACGTCGTGATCGATGCATCAGCATCCATGAACTTCGGGACAAAGATAAAGAAGTTCGAGTACGCAGCGATGGTCGGAATCGGTTTCTGCTACATGGCACTGAGGGGCAATGAGAGCTTTGAGGTAAGCACATTTGCTGAGGATCTTGAGATATTCAAGGCAAAGAAAGGGATGAACAAGCTCATAAGTGTCGTAGACACACTCAATAAGATAACACCTAAAGGCCATTCCAATTTCAGCCAGAGCCTTGAGAAGTACAAGAATGCAATCAAGACAAAATCCATAATAGTCATCATATCTGATTTCCTCTTCGATCCTGAGGAGCTGCGTAATACACTTGACAGGTACAAGAAGAGCGAAGTGATCGTTGTGCAAGTCCTGGATTCTTCTGAAAGAGAGCTATCGCTTGAAGGAGATGTCATACTTGATGATTCTGAGACGCATTCTCACATGCGTACATTCATAAGCAACAGGGTGATCGAGAGCTATTCAGAGAAGCTCCTGGACCATATATACGGACTCAAGAAGATCTGTGACTCAGCAAACGCAAAATTCTTATCAGTCTCTACAGAGACACAGATATTTGATGCATTCTATTCTCTGCTCGGCGGCGGGGATGATGTTATAGTTTAAGCAGAATATATCTTTTCTACTCTCCGATTCCAGCAGCACTACGCTGCTTAGTAGCATTGCCGGCAGGAAATTAAGATGCAATTCTAAAAGCGCTTACGCTTGGAGCGGTGGCAGTGCTGCCACGCTGCTAGATTGAGTTGCCTGCAGAATATCTAATATTATCATAAGAGGCTTACGCCTGATATGCTGTTACCTGAAAAGTGGCAGGTCTTCGCATATACTTGTTTGACCGACGCTAAGAGCTGTGGCAGTGCTGCCACGCTGCTTCATCGAGTTGCCTGCAGAATATCTAATTTTATCGTAATAGGCTGACGCCTGCTTGAATAAAGTATGACAAGTGGCAGGTTTTCGCGTATGATGTTCGACCGACGCTAAGAGCTGTGGCAGCACTGCCAGAAATAACTAAACAAATCTATCCTTTCCCGTTCTCAAGACAATACTCCTGAGTCGTCTTGAATAACATGATCCTGGCGAATACGAATGCAGGCATCAGGATGATGATACCGAGTATCACGAGCAGGAATGAATCTCCCTTTATGAACGGAAGCCTGAGGAACCGATCAATCACAAAGAACACTGCAATAAGGAAAAGTACTGTCTGGATTACCTGAGGGAACTTACGCACACCATACACAAATGCAGTCCTGATGTTCAGGTACGGATTCCTTGTGGTTATTGTGTAGCTCAGGGCGCCAAAATACCATGTTACACATATGAAAAGCAGGAATATGAAATTCAGGAATGTTTCATTCAGGATCGGCGCCATGCTTGTCTTTACTGAGAGCAACATCCTTACTGAGAGGAATATGAATGTTATGGACAGGAGATAGAACGGTATCGACTGGAGAGCAAAATTCCTCCAGAACAGGAAGAAATGCTGATGATCCTTTCCTGCAGTGATCTTATGCGATATGAACCAGATTATCCCCTGGAATATCACCCATAATACGAATGTCACTGCAATCATGACTGCGATATACTTGAATATGATGTTCAGATGATAGAGGAATTCTGTGTTGTTGGTCAATCCTGAAAGTCCTGTAGTGACCTGTGACGTCTCATCATAAAGGTTTGTCAGGCCACCTGTAAGTTCACCTGCGATGCGCATCACTGCCTCAAGGTGCTCGAACAGGAGTATCTGTATGATTGTCATGAAACCACTGACACCGACAAGGAATATGAACTCAAGGAATACACATAAAAGTACCAGAGGCCAATGATTCAGCCAGGCAGAGAAAGACTCGTTGACTATCTTGAATAATCTTGATCCGTAGATATCGTCGATGATGGATCTGCCGATATTCTTAGTAACATCTCCTCTTGATTGACTCTTAACTTTCTTATTCTGTCTCTTCATCTTCAGTATCCTATCAATACAATCTATTTATATGGTCTCTTGTGCGCCTTTTGTGCAGCT
>JBDRET010000018.1:0-37129 GCA_043819495.1 Candidatus Woesearchaeota archaeon
ATAAGTCTCAACTACATTCCCATTTATCTTTGTCTCTGGATACAAAGTCCGCTCCCCACCACCGAACTTCCCACCCCACATCTCAGCAAATTCATTTTCATAGTTCTGCGCAAGATACCATGACTGGTAGAAGACTACATTATTGTTATTCTTATGAGTGCCACGTGAAGTCGGATTGTAGCTTCCGGTCCACACTGCTTTTCCGTCGAGGACGCAGAACTTGTTGTGCATGAGTGCAGAACGGTTATCATCCCTGACAAAATCCAGGTCCGCAACTTCATCACGATAATTATTATCGGTCACGACCTTGACATCGATTTCAGTACTCCGTTCAAGAAGCTTAGCACGTAATTCTTCAAGACCTATTTCAAAAAGGGCGCAGTGTATCGACTCCTCTGCAGCATCCAGCCAGGCAAGCATCTCTCCTATGCAGTCATCAGCAGGGCAGAAATAGACATTAGGCGGTGCAGTCTGTTCCTCATAACTTGGTTCCACGACCGCAGAGCCAGTCACATTGCCTGTCTTCAGCATATCTGAGACAGTATCCCAGTTCAGTATCAATACTACAACTACCAATGCAATGATTATCTTTACCTTCGCACTTAGTTTCATCGCAGTATCTGCCTGAGTTTCTCTTCACTCTTTAGCAAAGCAGTCTTTGTGCCTGGATATTTTGCCTCAAGCTTATCAAGCATCGAATTCACTTCAGTCTTCTCAAAATTATGCTTCACTTTCTTGAGCAGAAGATATGTCTTCATGTCCATCTTTGACATTGGGTAGAATAATTTTATCACTTTATCATCATCTTTCACAGATAATCCATTATTGTCTGCCAGCCGCAAGAAAAACTCCTCATTCTCATCATCCATTGTCCAGGGAAGCACTACATAATCATGCTTCAACTTACCTGTCACTATCTGGACTGGCAGGTTTATCACTTCCCTGATCACGTACTCACTTGCCTTGTCGCTCACAAGGAGCCTGCTATTCTTCTTGATCTTGTATCTGCGTAGGTTCTGTTTGAGCTTCTGATCGATCAACCCCGGGAAACACTTGCTGCAGTACCACTTGTCTACTAGCTTAGTCAATGGTTTTCCTGAGCATTTATGGCAGCTGGAATTCGGGTTATAAATCTTTGATTTGTCAACTTCAGAGATTTGCTTTTTGGAAATTTTTCGCCGTTTCATAGGCCCTGGACGCCATATCCCCTATATATGTAATTTGTTACTACTTTAGAATACTCAAAAAACGAAAGTTTTATATATCGGTTGGTACTACATATTTCTACCTGTTGGGACAGGATGGTTTGAAGGCAATTTTTCATTTTCACCTCTTTTTCCCCGGCAGGCCTGTTTCGGCAGGCTTGCTAGGGTTTTATGATTCTGAATCAGAATAAATGACTAGAGATGGCCCTTTTGAGGACTAATAGATATTCTTTGATTTCATATACGCCCGTAAGGCCTCTATGAATGGAGGGGCATACTTATTGAGGTTGGATACCATATCGCTCCTAAGATCCCTTATGCTGGCATATTTTGTCTCGCTTATCTCTGTCTTGTCAAGAGTCAGCTCTCCAGATACGCTCCCGGAATATATCTCCTGAAAGAGCCTGCTGCCGCCATCTACGATGCTGAATTTGGTGATCCGCGATAAGCGGGAAAGTGTACCTAATTCCTCTTTCACTTCCCGTTTAGCAGCATCTTCATATGTCTCTCCCCTGCGGACGTATCCCATCACAGATGCGTACTGGTTCGGGAACTTCTTCTTATCAGAAGGTCGCCTGCATATCAGCAATTCGCCAGAAGCATTGAACAGGAAAACCTGCACGCACCGGCAGTTCAGTCCTCTTCTCTTTATGTCTGCTTTGGTTGAATAACCGAGGACTACATCATTATTGTCGACTACTGTCAGAAATTCGTGGTCCATGTTATATCTCAGACCTCCATCGTATAAAAGGTATTTGTTTAGCTATTTCTGGCAGTGCCGCCGCTCCTGCGCCGGTAGGGTCAAGATACGAAGACCGGGGCGTAGCCATATTGACAACTGATTGGCTTTAGCCACTGCAAGACTGATTGAATATGATTCCCGGTACGCACACATAGCAGCGCGGCACTGCCGGAACGTATAGAACTAAACAAATACTATAAAAGATTATCGTTGATGCTATCTTAATCTTAACTTGGTCTTTGTCTTTATTGCTGAAGCTTTTGGCTTCTGCACTGTCTTGACAGGTCTTGCTACGACCACGCAGTTCCGCATCTTCTCTCTCATCACTATCCAGCTCAGCAATATTCCGAGTATCACTCCCCATATGAATACTACTGTAGGCATATACTTCCGTAGTGTATCACGTAGGTCTGTTCCTGCAGTCTTGCCGGTCTTTTCAAGATATATGTCTATGTCGCTGAGTTCAAGTGCATATTCTGCATAGAGCAATGCTGCATTTGTGTTATCTTCTTTCAATGATGTGGCGTACTCATAGTAGCTGTACGCGATTATCGGGAATGTGCCTTTGTTGATCTGTCTTGTTATTGCCCTTTTTGCAGCGAGGATCTTCTGTTCGAGTATCTCATCGACAACCTCTTCCTGCACGCCAAGCATGGTCACTATTATGTTTGCTTCTGCCTTGGTCCTGCTTGCAAGGTATATGCAGAGAGCATATTCTTCATTTTCATAATGCTTGTATGCTGTGGTCAGGTCATTCCTGATGTCTTCCAGCAGTCCTGGGAAGAAAAGGTTCAGGTACTGGAATCTCTCGTCGACCTCTGCAAGTATCTGGCCGCAGCTTACCTTGAGGCTCGCATCATCAAGGTTGTACTTCTCTCCTTCTCCATTGAAGAAGGTGCTCCATGCAAGAGCGCTGTTCATCCGCTCATTGACATATCCGAATGTATCTGGATCATCCGTTCCTGTGTCAAGCCTTTGTCTTGCCTCAAGCACTCTCTCTTTGACTATCATGTACGTCTGGAGATCGGTGATAGTATCTTTCTGGCCTGATTCTGTATCATTATCAAACTCATCTATCTTGCTTCGGAGCGCTTTTGCCTCTTTTGCGCTTTCATCATCGTCAAGATCCTTTATCTGGTATAGGAGCGTGTGTGCTTTTACGCTTGCACCGAAGCAGTAGGATGCGGCACTGTAAGTGTTTCCGCGTAGAAATTCATCATCCCCCTTTTCAGTGAGGTTCATGGCTTCCTTATATAGTCCGACCCTGTCTTCAAGGACTTTCTTATCATCGCTCAGGTCTGATGGTCTGACCTCACCAAGGAGGTAACTTGCCCTCTCACAGAGTGCACTTCCGACGTCATTCATCATGGTGCGGTAATCTTCAGGTACATCTATCTCAAGATCTTCTTCCTCTTCAAAGTCTTTTCCTGTAAGTTCATGCACTGATTGCGTCAGTGTTGTGACTGGGATGACTTCGACACCTATCTCTTTGCCGTATGCTACAGTATCTGTGACATTATCTTCATTCTGTGTGGCTTGCACTGCGGGTATGAGAACTCTCTTTATGCCTGCTTCTTTTGCAGCATCTATCTTTGCTTTGAGGCTGCCTACAGGTCCTATCAGCTCTCCGGAATTTATCGTGCCGGTCATAGCTGTTTCCTGGTCGATATCAAGCTCTTCAAGCATCGCTACAGTGAGTGCTGATATCGCACCGCCTGCACTAGGGCCTCCGACTATCCCTGCAGTGCTCTTTATGGTATAGAAGAAATCATATCTGCTGCAGTCGACTTCTGAGAATTTGCAGGCCATCTCCTTTGCGAATCTGGTTGATATCTGGGTGTCTACTTTTGACAGGGGTATTGTCTCGATAAAGACCCTTCCTGCACCTTGAGTTATCTGTACCTCGACATCTGCAGGGCTCCCTTTGAACCCGTCTCCATCTTCGAATACTGCAAGAAGTGTTATGTGTCCTGAAGCGGTGACTGCTGATGCGGTCGCTGCAATGCCTACTATTATAGATAGTACGATCAATGATAGTAAACCGGTCTTTACCCCCTTATTCATGCTCGGTTAAGAATTAACTTGTTATAAATAGTTTTCTTTGTCCTGTTTTTGGGACGAACAGGAGTGGTTTTTAAGTTCGTTGCCAAGAAGTCCACAATTCTTAACTTTGTTAGGTTGTGGATGAATTGGCATTTTGTTTTTGTTCATCCTGCAATCACTGCCATGCTTTTGTAGTGGTGTGATAACCAGTTTATCTTGTTGAGCATTTTGCCTTTCTGATAAATCTTTCTGCCATTATCTTGTAATTCAAAGTCACAATACCACGCCTGTTCTTTTGTTCCGCCAACTATTTGTCCGAACTCACACATACATCCTTTCTTTATGCCTTTGAACGTGCCTGATGAAAATTTTGCTCTGATTCCGCCTTTTGCTGGTTGAGAATCATGCAGTCTTCTCCTCACGTATCTGTAATTATCATCAACATAAACTAAATTCTGATTAGGAATCGCAGTTGATAATTCGTTAGCTATGACAAAACTATCTGCACAGTGGGCAGAAAACTTCTTAGCATTTTTATCCTGAGACTTCTTCAAACCCGCCCGTTCTCTAAATTCTTGTGTATCATAACCACTGAACTGAATAAAATTCCCGACCCCTACTTTCACCCTTAAAAAATCATACAACATTCTCTTACCAACTTCGATTGTAGAAAAATTCTTACCCCATTTATGGTCTCTATGATTGAATTTGACATCTTCAATAGCTACCGCACCAATAGGATAACATTTGAACAGTTCTGATACGCACTTCAATCGACTATTCATGACTTGAAGTTGTGACGGTGCTATGAATCCTTTCTTAGACCTATTATCCATTCTGCAAGGTCTTCTCCTGCAATTCCTAAACCTTCTTGCTCTACGCAAACGATTTCTTTCCTCAAGCTTCTTAACAAGCTTCTTCTTATCTGGAAGCTTCCACATAACATTCAGAACATTCTCCGTTCCAGAAATGACCGAGTACCCTTCAAATTTTGTTCCGAAGTCACAGCCTAACACGGTCTTTGGCATTTCTTTTCTAGTTTCTTCAAGCATTTGTATCCCGAACTGTCCGAACTTGTTCCATACTGGCTTGGCCACCCCTCCGCCTAAAAGTTTTCTCGCTTTCCCTACCTTGCAAGGCGTTAATGGTTTTCCTTCTTTACCTAACACGAAAACTCGTCCAGACATACTGGCTCTGTTTTCAGAGTTATACTCACTTCGCAAATGAGAACGAAACTTAGATTTCGCATCACCTTTGTCAGGCTCATCGCTAATCATGGCATTCAACAATTCTGCCGAAGAGGGCAAAGCTAGTGAAGCACCCTGCCGTTCTTGTAGTTCTGTTCTCGTAGTTGTTGTTCCCATTTTCGGTTTTTCTCAACTTTTGCTAGTGAACTATTGCCTTCCTATTGTCATCGGAAGCCACACCCTCAACCATTCCAGTTAGGATGTGGCAGTTCACGTTTCAGGGGAATCATCCGCATTATCTGTCTGATCATTTTCTTTCTCTTTCTTTTCCCCTTCGATGCTCTCTGTGAACCTGCACTTCGGATACCCGCTGCAGCCATAGAAACTTCCGTATATCGACCGCCTGAGGCTCAGGTTCTTTCCGCATTTAGGGCATTTCTTCTCTACCTTGCCTGACTCGACACCTTCTGCCTCGCGACGCAATTTAGAATCATCTATCTTCTTTGTCTCACATTCAGGATTGATGCATACATCCTGTGGTCTCTTCTTTGCCTTGATGACCATGAGCATAGGATACCCGCACTTTTCGCATATTTTCTTTGTCGGTTTGAAAAGTGCATTGGTGGGGAGCTTGAAAGTGATGCTGCAGTCAGGATAGTTGTCGCATGCGATGAACAGTCCGTATTTCCCTTTCTTGATGACAAGATTACCGTCGCATAATTTGCACTTGCCTATCAGGGACATGGCCCGCTCTGTCTCCCTGTTGGCCTCTTCGAGTTTCTCCCCTATCTTCTTCTCATTCTCTTTGAAGCGTGCTAATGTCTTGGTCAGGACTTTCTTTGCGCCCTCAAGGACTTCCTCTTCCTTTTTCTTATTCTGGTTTATCAGGTCCATCTCTATCTCGAAATTGCGCGTCAATTCCTCGTCAAGTATGTCAGGACAGTATTTCTCAAGTGTCTCTATGGTCTTTATGCCGAGATTTGTCGCCTGGACTGATTTTCCTGTGACGTATCCGCGGTGGAATAGGTTATCGACTATGTTGGATCTTGTGGCTTTTGTGCCAAGCCCTTTCTTCTCAAGCTCCTTGATTATGGATGCAGGGGTGTATCTCTTCGGAGGCAGCGTCTCTTTATCATGCATGAGCATTTCTTTGATATCTACTACGTCACCTTTTGCAGTTTTAGGGAGATCCTCTTCTTTCTGCGTTGCGTATTTACCGTATAGTGTGTGCCATCCGGGAACTTTTGTCAGTGTCCCTTTCGCAACAAAGAGCTCTTCTTTGACCTCGATGTCGATCTTCATCGTCTCTCTTATTGCAGGGTCGCCGAAAGTCGCAAGGAACCTGCGTACTATGAGATCGTATACCATGGATTCTCTTCCCTTGAGTGTGGGTGTTGACCCTGTAGGGTATATTGCAGGATGTGCAGGATCTGCCTTTTTTCCGTTATTTGGTTTCAGGTCCTTCCTGCCTAGGAGGAATGCGCAGCCATCAGCATATTGGCTCTGTCTCTTGAGGTCATCGAGTATCTTGACATAACCTATTTCCGGAGGCAGCTGTTGTGAGCTTGTTCGCGGGTATGATATCGCTCCGTCGAGGTATAGGCTCTGTGAGAGCTGCAGTGTCATGCTCGGGCTTATCTTGTGTGTCCTGTATGCCTCTATCTGGAGTGTAGTGAGATCAAATGGTGTGGGTGGTTCCTGCCTGAATTCTTTCTGTGATACTTCTTTGACCACTGCTTTTGTCTCTGGCTTGACTTTGGTGAATATCTTTGCCGCTTTCTCTTTGTTCCAGAAGGGGTTCTCAGAATGTAGGGCGATCAGTGGGCTTCCTTTGATGCCTGCCTGCATCTCGAGTTCCCAGTAAGGTTCTGCCTTGAATTCCTGGATTGAGCGTTCTTTGTCTACTATTATCTTGAGTGCGGGTCCTTGTACCCTTCCTGAGCTGAGTATCTTGTATCTTCCTGTAGCATGCTTTATGCTTAGCGTCAATGCCCTGCTCAGGTTTATTCCGTACATCCAGTCAAGGAAGTGTCTTGTCTCTCCTGCAAGTGCCTGTCCCCAATCGATGTGGTTTGATTTTGATTCATATGCTTTGACAACATCTGTCTTTGTCAGTGTTGAGAATTTCATCCTGTTCGCATCTTTCTGTTTGCATGCGAACCTCATGACATTGAGTCCTATGACTTCACCTTCTATATCATAATCTGTAGCTATTGTGAATTCTGTTGCGTCCTTTGCCAGTTTCTTGATGGTTGCCAGATATTTCTTTGTGAATGCTGAGTCTTTGCGGGTATTGCCTGATTCTTCCCATTTGATGTCAAAGATTGGGTAAGTCCATCCTTTCTTTTTTTCAGTCTCAGAAACAGTATATAGATGTCCTACAGCGCATCCGACGATTATATCTTTGTCTCCATGCGTGATATCATAATAAGGCACGCCTTTATTGTTCTTCTTTATCGGCTTGCCTGTTGCGAGCGCTTCTGCAATCTTTTTGGCCGCATTTGGCTTCTCGGTTATTATTAGTTCGTAACCCATCGTTTTCAAAAAATCTGAGTTGGTTTAAAAAGGTTGTGGAATTCACATCGCGAAGTCCTGTATTGTCAGTTTTCAGCGACCTTTACGCACTAAACTGCAAATTCACTGCATAATTAACATAAAATTATTTAAATAAAATTCATATCGGTCAATATATGGCGGCAGTTACGGATCCAAATCTCCTTACTCTTGTGAAGATACTCCTTGCAGTAGTCCTTGGTGGTATCATCGGGTACGAGAGGGAGCGTAGTGGCCATTATGCAGGCATACGTACTCATATCCTAGTATGCATGACCAGCGCATTCCTGATAACCGCATTCCTGGAATATTTTGCGCTTGATTCTGTGGCAAGGATGGCTGCTGCGATGATGACAGGCATAGGTTTTATCGGCGCAGGCACTATATTGAGTCATGGTGTGCAGGTAAAGGGTCTGACAACTGCAGCAAGTGTGTGGGGTGTGGCTGCTTTAGGTATGATAATAGCTATTGGTGCTATCTGGGAAGCGTTGGTGGTAACTTTGATAATGGTTGTGGTACTTGAGATGAAAGTATTCACGCTCAAGGCTAAGAGAGTCTGATTGTAATTCCCTAATTATGATAGGTGTTCTGCTTGATATGTATTTTGATCTATTATGTATCTGTATCTCTTGTATATCTTGAGTCATTTTATATCACAACTATTAAAAACTGATTTTCATTCTTATATCTGATGGTCCGTGATGTAATCGGCGAGCTTGTTTGGGAGATTGCTCGGATACAGGCATCGAAAGCTAGTTCTGGGCAGACATCGCTCTCTTTTGGAGAGCCAGACCTTGAGGCTTCTGCCATAGAAACTAAGAACTTCAGCAGGATAGTATCAGAAGGTTCTGACCCGGAAGATTCACGGGTTGTCTTTATTGATGGTGGTAATGCGGAGATATTTCTCTCACCATCATTATGTGTCCATTTTGTAAGGATATTCCATTCTATATATTCAGGAGGTGCTCGTATCTCCTGTTCATCAGATGAGTTCTATGTGCTGGCATCTACTAAGAATGTGGGGGGGAAGATATTATATTCTGTGAAGCTGATGAAATCAAAGGCGTTCACATTGACTGATGCATTCTTTGATGAGGAGCTTGAGATAGATTCGCTTGAGGCTTCATTGAGGGAGGGTAAGTCAAAGGTCAATATATCCCGGGTCCCGGGTATGGTGCGCAGATTGGCTGAGCTTTCGACATCATTGTTGCTTGCAGGAAAATTAGGTCCTGGTGATTCTATCATCCTTGATGGAAGCCTGTGTGCAAGATCATCTGATGAGAAGAAGCTCGTAGGAGCTCTGAAAGGTTTTGCTGAGCGGCACAGTGTGCTTATCTGTGGCCTGTCAAAGACATCCAATCTCTTGACTTATGAGGGGGAATCTGTTTCAGCACTTCTGAATAGGGCATCACCTGGTGGGAGTTGGTGCTATGATTCTGCTGCAAGGTCAAGTTCGGATCTTGTCGATGTATGTTTTGTCAAGCTTCACCCGACATCATCTTATGTATTCCGTCTGGATGCTTTTGAGCAGCACAGTTCTGGAGAGTACTTCACTTCATTGCTCTCATCGCTTGCGCGCAACAGCAGGGATGCGGTATTCATAGGATATCCTTATGGTCTTGTCGAGGCAGATAATTTTGCCCGTGTATCTAACAGGGAAGTGGATTGCCTGCGTATGATGTTCCAGGTGAAGGCTGCAAGCATAGGCTGCATCCTTGATAAGGATTCTGCTGCACTTGATGCTCATTCTGTGCTTGATAACAAGTGAATTGTTTTTCCGATATTTCTTTTCTGTCTATTTTTCTTTATTTCTTTTTTTTAGGATACTTTTTTTTCAGTCACATCCATCACATACATTAAAAGTAAGTATTATACATATACAGTATAAAGTATGCGCGTAATATCAACCACATATACAGTAGAAAATGAACAAAAGAGGTAGAAAACAATACAAAAGAAGTAAAATGGTCGAAATATTTATAAATAGATTTCCCGTCATATTGTGCTATGGACAAAAAGAGGACGGAAAGCTTAGATAGCTCTGCGGAAAATTCAGCTGGTTCTACGGACAGTCCAGATGAATCTCGTGAACTTCTCAGGTCAATAATACGTTTCATGCGTCTGAATCAACAGCTTGCCCTCAATGAGCTTGTATCATTATATACTGAGAACAGCCCGCAAGATGCTATCCCTGTCTCGATATTCGCTCGCTCGCTCAGCCCTTCTGAATCTCTCTGTAAATACCTGAAAGAGAACTGTAATCTCTCTTTTCATGAGATAGCGGTCCTTCTCAATCGTGATGATAGGAGTATCTGGACATCTTATTCAAGGGCGTCAAAGAAAAGCACTGATCCTATTACTGCTTCAAAAGATGATGTCCTTGTCCCGATATCGATATTCAGTGATCGTGCATGCTCGATACTTGAGCATGTTGTGGATTACTTGAAGACAAATTATTCCCTTTCTAATTCGCGCATAGCAGAGCTCACAAAGAAACACCCGAGCGCCATAGCGACTGTGGCAAAGAGGGCTGAGAGGAAACAGGGAAGATGAAAGTCCTGCCTGATCGCATAGTCCTTGTATTTCTCCTTGTGCTTGCTCTTGCGATAGCATCGCAGATAGATGTCCTGACTGGCTCACCGACAGGCATGCTTGTATCCACGTCAGGCATCAACACATCACTGGTGTTATACTCTGATGCAGATTCGACCAATGTCTCGCAGGGAGAGCTCGTGATGTTTTATGCAAACTACACGAGCACATCAGGCATAGTATTAGACAACATTACGCACAATGGAGATTGTCTCATCCAGTACAGTGATACTCCGACAGTCTACAGCATGGTGTTCAACACATCAGGTACAGGATTATATGAGCATAACCATACATTCGAGCTTCCTGTCAGCCACAACTGGAATGTGACCTGCACTTCAGATGATTATGAGATACTTGCATTGACTGACACTATCATGATCAACAGGACATACTGCGGTAGGACTGTATCCGGAAGCATCACTTTGACGGCTGACCTTACTATGGAGAATGGCAGCACACGATGTGATTCGCATGGTCTGACTATCGACACTGACGATGTGACGATAGCTTGCGCCGACCATGTCATTACAGGACTGCTCGGTGGCTTTGGTCTGCAGGCAGACAGCAGGACTAACCTGACTATCATCAATTGTGATATCAGGAATTTCACCCGTGCATTCTCATTATCTTCAGTCACTGCATCTACAATAAGGAACAACACATTCACCAGTAACACATATGGTACATATCTTACAGGATCTTCTGGTAATTCGATCTACTATAATGAATTCATATCTAACACAATGCATGCGCTATCTGACAATTCCAATAATTGGTTCAACACCACTCTGGCTGGTACACCTATAGGGAATAGCTGGGATGATGTTCCATCCCTTGCTATATTTGACAATGACACCGACGGGTATGGTGACTCTGGCTATCAATACCCTTACAGCCAGACTGCTGGTGGTTCTGTCTCTGCATATGTGGTAGATTGGGGTCCGGTATCTTCTATTGTAGATACTGATGGTGATGGATCGCCAGATACTGAGGATTGTGCCCCTTCTGACCCGACAGTGCTTGCACCTAAGGATGACTTGCCGATAACAGTCAATACGACACTATGCCCTGGCACTTACTACATCAATGATTCTTTCAAAGAAGGTATACTGAGGTTCGCAGGTTCAGGACTGGAGCTGAGGTGCAATGGTGCATCGATCATAGGGAATGACAGCAGTACAGGGATATTCAGCGACCAGGACAACAGCACAATGATTGATTGCAATATAAGTGATTACTATAGGGGGATCCACATATCTGTCGCGAATTTTACTAAGATAGTTAATGCCACAATAACTGGTGCTGCACATTCAGGCATAGAGCTCACAAGTTCAAACCATAGCAACATAACTGATTCCACGATAGAGGGAAGCGTAAATTCAGGGATATTCCTCTCGACATACTCAAACAATAACAACATCACAGACATAACTGTCAGAGACAATCGTGTAGGGGTATATCTTTACTTTGCCTACGATAACACCATACGCAGTTCTGCTGCATTGGATAATTCCTGGTACGGGCTTTTCATAGATCGGGGAGAGAATAACATTGTGGATGACTTTGATGGCTCAGGAAGCCAGCGTGGGATATATACATCTTATGCGCATAACAATAGGTATTCCAATATATCGCTTTACGATAATTCATATTATGGCATGATCCTTTGGTTCTCTGACAGCAACACGATATCAAATATCTCGATACATGACAATACTGATACAGGGCTTTATCTGTATATAGCACATAACAATATCATAAAGAATATCACTATTGGCTCTAATGGTGGTCGTGGCTACGTGACTAATGCATCTAACTTTGATGGGTTATACAACAGCACAATAGTCTACAACACTCTTGGCGGAGTCTACCTGTATGATTCGGATAATGCTTCGGTGTTGGAGAACAATATCTCATTCAATGGTCCGGGACTATGCACATACTTATCTGGCTCGTTGACTGCACGCAGCAATACCCTGGCAGGGAATTCTGGAAGCGGTCTTTGTATAGATTCATCAGGTGGTCTCACGATAGAGCAGAATACGATATCAGGGACAACCGGTGCTGGTGTGAACATATCAGGTCAGTCAGCAATCACTTTATTCAACAATACCATCTCAGGGAGTTCCGGCGACGGGATATGGCTCAAGGATAATTCTCTCATAAACATGACTAACAATACTATCACAGGGAACTCAGGCACAGGCCTTTCTTTCCTGAACAGCACACCTGTTCCAGGTTATCCTGAAGTTTTGTCGGTGAATCCTGTCGGAAGCGACAACACAGGAGGATTGATATCTATCAACTGGTATCTTCAGGTCTTTGCACTGAACAGGACTGGAGGTATCGCATCGGGTGCTTCAGTAGATGTATATCGCCTGAATGTTACCGGTGCTGCATCTCGGGTAGCTTCATCAACGACAGGTGCCGCGGGGCTGACTCCATATATTCCCATCGAGGATTTCCTGATAAACAGTACTGGTGATAGGATAAACAGGAGCTATAACGTGACTGTCCAGCAGGGTGACTTCTATGGATTCAACACTACAGATGCTTCGCAGAACCTTGTGGATGCAGAGGGTGATGCGTTCAGCATAATGATGAATCTCGGTCTTCCTCCGACAGTTGCGCTCATATCTCCGTTGACAGGTACATCGACAGCAGTGCATACCCAGACATTCCGTTGTAATGCATCACATGAAGGAGGCCTTGCTAATATCTCGCTGTATATCGGTCTGGCAGGAAGCTGGTCTCTTGTCGCCACTAACAATGTTACAGGGATAGCTAATGAGACATCCTTCCAGCGGACTCTTGGTGATGGGCTGTTCAATTGGAACTGCAAGGCATCATCTGCATTCAACAGTTCAGGATTCGCAAGCTCTAATTTCACGCTGCAGACCACTGCGACACAGACTGGTGGTGGTACTGGTGGTGGAGCTGGTGGTGGTGATACTGGACCCGTCGGAGATCCTGCTGCCCCTCCGCCTACTGTGCCTCCCCCTCCTGTGCCTCCTCCCCCTCCTGTGGTACCTCCGGCACCTGAACCTGCACCTGAACCAGAACCTTCTCCAGTCACTGAATCAAGCCCTGAAGCAGAGGCGCCACTGCGTAGCCCTGAAGCTCCAACTAATATTGCTGCGGCAAAGGCAGAAGGCAGGGTGAAGGAGACAGTGAATACTTCCTCTTCCATAAGCTGTGATGAGGAGATCAGCATAACAGAGCAGAAACTTTCTCTTGAGGATATCCTTGCGATGATAGATATCCCTGAAGGGTATGAGATCATAGCAAACCCATTCAAGGCAGGATGTAGTGGTGGCGAGTCATTCACGACGAGCGTAGTGGTTCCTGATAAGTTCGAGAACGTGACTGTGCTCAAGTGTTCAGGGTCAGGCTGCACTTCCCGGACTACAACGATTACGAATCGTCTTTGTCCTGGAAATGATGTTGAGGTCACGCTAAAAGAGGATATGTATGATATAAGCACTGTCGCGACGAACATAACTACCGTGACTATCGATAATGATACTATCAATGGTTCCCTGAAGAGCGGAGATTATGAGATTGACTTCGGTGAAGGCATTGAGGCAAGCATATCTATGCCTAAAGAGAATCAGCCAGAACCTATCAATAAGAACCTGAAGATTGCAGGCACACCCATTGTCGTGAAGTATGAAGAGAAGGGTGACGGATCAATGGTGGTGAATGTTACTCTTCCTTACAAGGTCAGTGCTACAGAGAATGAGTTGAGCGTCTCAGTCTATGCAAAGGTAGTGGAGGATGGTGTGACCAAATGGCTGTACGTCAATGGTGTTGTCGATACCGCACTCAATCTTGTCAAGTCGGAAGTCAACCTGTCAAGATATGCTGTTGATGGTGAGGTCACTCTTGCTCCTATGACGATATATTGTGAAGATTGTGGAGATACAGAATTCATAAATCATTTCACACCAAGTCCTGATTATGGTAATGCGATAATCATGTTGCACGGGTTATGGGGTAGTGGGAAGGTATGGGAAGGTATGATTGATGAGTTCAAGATGACTAACCAGCCTTACCAGTTATGGTCTTTTACTTATTTTGCACAGAAGCCGCTTGAGGAATCTGCAAAAGACCTTGCAGATTATCTTGAGGCAAATAATCACCGCTTCGAGCGCATATATGTCATAGGTTATTCTTTAGGTGGTCTGATAGGTCAGGCAGCGATGACTTATGCATATGAGGAGAACCAGAAAGATCCTTCCAAGTATATCTTCATGACTAAATTAGAGAAGATTCTGCTCGTAGGTACTCCGAATCTTGGATCTCCGATAGCAGGTTATATGGACCGTTTCCTGTCAGAGTACATAAACACAGATGAGGGTGATTTCATACCGGTCAGCAGTGCAGTCAAGGATCTGCTTCTGAAAGGCAGGTCATTTGAGATGGTTCCGAATGTGAGCTATTATGTGATCGCAGGGACTCAGACTTATCCGTTCATGGAGCGTCTGGGTCTTGTGAACCTGTTCTTCCAGGGTCAGGCCAATGATGGTCTTGTGCCTGTGAAGTCCGCACAGAGTGTGGGTGATTCTGTCCTGGATGAGGATTGCGTGAACTTCTGGTCACAGCCGACAATACACACCTTGCTGATAGATGACAGGAATTCGCAGAGGCTGATGGGCCAGCTCATATCAGAGAAGGTGTTCAAGGAGCTGAATGCCGAGCAGACGCAGAGCAGCCTGTTCGGATATTCTGAATATTTTGAGCTTGCTATAGATGATTGTTCGCCTGATGATATCTATATCGTGATAGGTAAGAGCAGGACTCCTGACAAGATCCAGCGTCCTGCTTATTGTGCCTGCGGCAATGGGATATGTGGAGGTCTTGAGGACTATGCTACCTGTCCTGAGGATTGTCGTCCATTGGAGCAGCCTCTTATGAAACGTATAATTGAGATGTCTCTGTCAGTCCTTGCAGGGCTCATAGCGCTGTTCCTTGTGGTAGGTGCAGTATATGCGATAATCATACACTCAAGGAAGACAAAGGAAGAGGAGGATAAGCCACCTTTACCTCCTGCCTCAGAAGTGATGGTTGAACGTGGTTTCCTGGACTTCCCTGTGCAGCCATCTGCAAGAGCTGAAGCAATGATTGTTTCCCCTCCTGAGAAGGAGGTTACACATCCGCAAGTCAGACCTAAGGAGGTCAGGGTAAAGAAGGTGCAGAGGAATGCTTTGCGTGTCAAGAAGAAAGATGTGAAGAAAGTCCTAAGAAAGAATGTTTCAAGAAAGACTGTCGGTGTCAAGAAGAGACCTGTAAAGAAGGTTCAAGTCAAGAAACTGCTGAAGAAGAAAGAATCGAAAAATAAATTGCTGAAGAAGAAAGTGCAGAAAAAGACTTTTTCCAGAAAACCAGCACAAAGACCTGAATCAAAGAAGCCTGATGTAAAAGTCCCTGACCATGATGATATCATGAAGTTGATATCTGATATAGAGAGCCTGAGACGGGGTAAATGACTGGACGCATGCATCTGGCCAGATAAATGCAGCCAAAAAGAAGTAAGGTTTAAATATGAAAGATACAAGAAAGACTATAAGGGGTGTAAAAATTGGATAAGAAAGGACTGTTTGCTACCTGGATATTTGTTTCTCTTATGCTGATACCTATTCTTGCGCTCCTGATAATGGATTATCAGGTAAAGGTCGCAAATGACATCACTGGCGCGTACATAGGAGCATCCCCTTCAGTTGAGGGATCGATATTTGCTGGAGCAGTGCTTTTGGGTGTATGCGTGTTCTTCCTGGTGAGCTTCATTGCGTCCAGGCTCAAGAAGTCCAAGTTCGTATCTTCTATGCCTTTGGCACAGATAAACAAAGAGATAGATAAGATACATGAGCATATGCAGAAGAAATAATATTTTTACATTGTTTTGATTTTCAAAGAGGTGATTCCATGCATCATAGGATAGGTCATTATGCTTTTGTCGGAGGGGTACTTATCGCTGTCCTTGCAGGCCTTCTCCAGACACAGGAGAAGTTCTTTGCTCTCAGCATCCTTCTGTTAGGTGTTGTCGTAGGGTTCCTTAACATCTCCACAAAAGAGGTCTCGCATTTCCTTGTCGCTGCTGTCGCACTCTTGGTAGCAGGCACCGCAGACTTCGGCTCTCTTAACATAGTGTTCTCGCCTCTTGGCAGCGTGCTGAATGCAATATTCGCGAACATAAAGATATTCGTCGCACCTGCAGCACTAGTAGTTTCCCTGAAGTCGATAATATTGCTGGCACACGGTTGATTTTTTTATATTTTTATTCTTCTTTTCTGAGCTGCTGCATCATGCCCTACTCGGCTCGCTACACTCGCCTCCGTACCGCCACGCATGCTTAAGGACGTAATATGACTGGTTCGCCGCAGGCGTATCTTTACTAAAATAAACATTACGTGCTAGCACCACCGCGCTCACTCTACTCCTGATATCTAATATCTACGCCCAACTGCATCACTGATCGCTACAGTCATATTAAGTTCGCTAGGCGGCGGTGCTAACACTACTGCAGAAGACAACAATAAAAAAGAAAGTATTTGTTTAGCTGATTTTAGCAGCACTACCGCTTTTAGCGTCGGTAGTATTAAGATGATATGGCCGACCACTTATTGATGGATTTATTGTGAGGTTTTAACCTTTATCGATATTCCGCTCGATTTCTGTCGGTAATGTCACCTAGCAGCGTAGTGCTGCCCCGATAGAAGCTAAACAAATACAAAAGAAATAAAAAAAGAATCAATCCCCGTCGAGAGCTACCTCGACTCCAGGACGATCCGCATCATTCAATGTGCCTGCAGCCTTCTGCAGGATATCAACCTTATCAGTGTTCTCCCAGGTGAAGTCAATATCCTCCCTTCCGAAATGACCATATGCTGCAGTCTTCTCATATATGGGACGTCTCAGATCAAGCTCTTTCAAGATGTCTGCAGGCTTGACAGGGAAATGCTCCTTGACAAGCGATGCAATCTTCTCTTCAGGGACGCGATTGGTGCCGAAGCAATGAGTCAGGACAGATACCGGTTCAGCAACACCTATGGCATAAGCGAGCTGCACTTCGCACTTATCAGCAAGGCCAGAAGCGACTATGTTCTTTGCTATGTACCTTGCAGCATATGCAGCAGAACGGTCCACCTTTGTCGGGTCCTTGCCTGAGAAAGCGCCACCACCATGCGAACCGTGACCGCCATAAGTGTCGACGATGATCTTCCTTCCGGTAAGACCTGCATCACCCACAGGACCACCGATCACGAAACTTCCAGTAGGGTTCACATAATACTTAGTGCCTGCATCCAACCACTTACCGCATACAGGCTTTATCAGCTTCTCAATGATGTCTTCCTTGATCCTTGCATGCTGGATGTCCGGCTTGTGCTGCGTAGATATCACGACAGCATCAACCCGTAGAGGCTTACCTGCCTCATACTCCACAGTTACCTGGGACTTTGCATCAGGCCGCAGATAGGGTATCGTCCCTCCGCGACGCAGCTTTGCAAGCTCAATAAGAAGCTTGTGCGCAAGCATTATAGGCAGAGGCATAAACTCAGGAGTCTCATTGGTAGCATAACCGAACATCAAGCCCTGGTCACCAGCACCCTGCTCTTTATGAAGACTTGCATCATCATCCACTCCCTGAGCGATATCAGGAGACTGCTTACTGATGAACAGCGAAACCTTGCAGCTTTCAGGATCAAACCCGCAATCAGGGGTATAACCTATCTTCCGTATCACCCTGCGCACGATCGCTTCAAAATCAGGCTTTGCCTTTGTCGTTATCTCACCCAGAAGGAATACATTATTGTCCTTGACTGCAGTCTCGCAAGCTACACGGGAGAACGGATCTTCTTTTAAGCAGGCATCAAGAATCGCATCAGAAATCTGATCACATACCTTATCAGGATGACCTTCAGAAACAGACTCTGATGTGAAAAGGTACCTGTCTTTCTTGCTCACCATATCAACCACCTCCTATCTTTTGAGTAAGCAGATCAAATCTTCCAGTAATCATATCAACTGATATATATCGGCCAGCCAGGCACCTTAATAAGTTTGTTGCCAACAATATTCTTATTGGAATAAAAGGTCGGATAAAACTGCTAAAAACTGATGAAAAGCTTATTAAACATAAGCACAGGCACCTGTAAGGTGTAGATAATCAGCAGAGATTGAGAAGTTAATTATATAAAGCTCATAAAACCCATACTGATCAACAAATCACAACACATCAGATACGCAAACATATCAAACAGATAAAAAACGGGTAAACATGCAATTTTGGGAAACAGTGCTTTATTCAGTATCGTATTTCGGCCTATTTACAGCAGTATTCTTCCTTCTTACGCTGATAGAGAACCGGGGCCAGATAAAGAATCCCAAGGCACAGAAGACGCTTCCATGCGTGACTGTCATGGTCCCTGCGTGCAATGAGGAGATATGCCTGGCAAAGACAGTCAAGTCGCTCCTTAACCTGAGATATCCAAAAGATAAGCTCCAGATAATAATAATAGATGACGGCAGCAAAGACAGGACACTAGAGATCGCACGCGGTTTTGAGAAGGACGGAGTCCTTGTGCTCACCAAGCCCAATGGGGGCAAGGGAACAGCATTGAACCTGGGTCTGGAGCACGCCACAGGAGAACTTGTAGGGTGTCTTGATGCAGATTCTATAGTAGATAGAGAGGCCTTGCTCAAGATGGTCGGATACTTCAAGAGAAAAGAAGTGATGGCAGTAACACCATCACTGAAGTGCACCGAACCAAGGACAATATGGCAGAGGATACAGGTGATAGAGTTCCTTCTGGGAGTCTACCTGAGGAAAGTCTTTGCATACCTTGGAAGCATCCACGTGACACCCGGACCATTCACGATATTCAGGAAACAGTTCTTCGACAAGTACGGAGGATATGACACGACAACCTGCACAGAGGACATCGAGATATCATTACGCATACAATCATTAGGCTATGAGATAGAGAACGCTGTAGACGCAAATGTATATGCTGTCGCGATGCCCACATTCACGACGACAAAAAAACAGAGAGTAAGGTGGTATAAGGGGTTCCTTGAGAATACACAGATGTACAAGCATCTCCTCTTCTCAAAGAAGTACGGGAATCTTGGCCTGTTTGTCCTGCCCAGTGCATACCTCTCAGTCCTGATTGCTATGGTGATTGTCTGCTACACAGCATATCTTTCGCTAAGCAACAATTACCAGCGGCTCGTAAACCTATACAATGTCAACTTCGACATATGGAGACTGATCAAATTCACATGGGATCCATTCTACCTGAACCAGAGCCCTCTGATGATCATCGGTGCAGTCGCTCTGGTAATTGGAATAGCCATGGTCTTACTCGCAAAAAGATTGTCGAATGAAAAACAGAGCCTTGCATGGTCATACTTACTTTTCATGGCACTATACCTCCCATTATACGCATACTGGTGGGCAAGCGCAATACACGCGCGAGTCTCAGATAAGGATGTCGGATGGAGAGGAAGAGAAAGAAGACAGGAAGAGATAGAGTTCGCATAAGATGAACACGAGACGACGCATAGACAAAAGCAGATACCTCACAGTATTCGCGATAACCACTCTCATATTCATAATAGGCATAATAGTAGGTAATTTCTTCTCAGGGCAGAAGCTAAAACAGGTAGATTACATAGGCCAGGACCTAAAGACAGATACTGTAGCGATGGAACTGCAGTATGACCTCATAGCAGAGAACCCATGCGATTATGTAAACTCCACACCTCTTGCAGATGAGCTATATGAGATGGCAAGCAAGCTTGACTATATGGAAAACCGGCTCGGTGAAGATGACCGTGATGTGATCTCACTGAAAGAATACTACTCCCTGCTTGAGCTGCGGCACTGGCTGTTCATGCAGAAGACAGCCAAGCAGTGCAACCAGACCAGCGAGAGGATACTGTTCTTCTACACGAATGAAGATGACTGTAAAGACTGCAAGGAACAGGGCTTCATACTGACCTGGATAAGGAGCAACTATCAAGATGTATACATATACTCATTTGACTACGCCATAGATAATGCTGCACTAGATACCATAAAACGCATATACGCTGTTGAAGGGACTCCTGCAATGATAATCGGCAAGGACACGTACAACAGGTTTGTCAGCAAGAAAGAGATCGAGAGCGTACTGATAGAGAAAGGGATTGAAAGAATAAAATAGTTCTTCATTTATTAATATCGGAATATTTATAAATTCTCTTGACTTATCGCCCTTCATGCCATACAATCTAGAGAACATAAAGAACATACGCAAACAGCTCGGCCTCACCCAGACGGAGTTTGCAAAAGCTTCCGGAGTATCACAATCCCTGATAGCAAAAGTAGAGGCGGGCAAGATCGATCCTGCATACTCAAAAGTCATGCAGATATTCGAATCACTGGACAGGATAAGCAAGAAGAAAGAGATCAGTGCCAAAGAGATCATGCAGCACAGCATACTCACCGCAAGCCCTGAAGATAGGATCGTTGACATGGTCAAGATCATGCACAAGCGTGCGATATCACAAGTGCCAGTCCTGGATGGTAAGAATGTCGTGGGACTCGTGACAGAGAAAGAGCTCCTTGACAAGATAGGAAGCCCTGATGTCAATAGGATCAAGGCAGCAGATGTCATGATAGCACCACCACCCATAGTCAGCGATGAGACAAAGATATCTGTGCTGAGCACGCTGATAATGCATTATCCTATGCTGATAGTCGCAAAGAAAGGTGAGACTGTCGGCGTGATAACAAAATCAGACATCATACATAAGATGGTGTGATGAGGTGTCCTGATGGATTCTTATGCAGTAAAGATACGTGATGCAATACGCAGGAATGAGACTATCGCAATAGGCTGCGAGTGTGAAGTAGAATACAGCGGCAGGGCAGAGGCACACCTCCCTATCGGGGAGCGGCTCATAATAATAAAATCAGACAACACACTTCTAGTGCATCAGCCAGAAGGGAACAACCCGATAAACTACATGAAACCGGATGCCAAGCACAGCGTCAGTATAGAAGACGGAAAATTACTTCTGAGCTCTCAGAATACTGCGTTGAAAGAATATCTCGACGTAAAGATGACAAAGATACACTTCGTGAGCTCACACCCACTCAAAGACGGCCAGAAGATACAGATAATAGGCACAGAGAAAGACATGTCAGAGATGATCTACAAGAACCCTAAGCTCATATCAGATGATTTCAGACCAGTATCGATGGAAGAGCAGACAAAATATGGTTTCATCGATGTCTTTGGTCATGATAAGGACAAGAACCTTGTGATAGTCGAGTGTAAGAGGTACTGCGCAGACCTGAGCGCAGTGACACAGCTGCGCAGGTATGTCGAGAAGATGAAAGAGGTCAAAGGGACTGATGCGATAAAAGGATTGATTGCTGCACCTAAGATAACCGGCAATGCAGAGCAGATGGCAAAAGACTGGGGATTCACCTTTGTTGCTGTGGACCCTCCCAAGTACAGGGAGAGATTCAACAAAGACCAGAAGACATTGGGGAATTTCTGAGCAGGTACAAATATGAAGATAATCATAATCCATGGAGCATATGGAAATCCAGATGAGAACTGGTTTCCCTGGTTGAAAACAGAACTTGAAAGAGCAGGTCATAAGGTATTTATCCCAACATTCCCCACACCAGAAGGCCAAGACTTAGAAAACTGGCTCAAATCATTCCAGGAGTACAAAGAATACCTAGACGAAGATACAATATTAGTCGGACATAGTCTTGGGCCTGCACTCATACTTACTGTACTAGAGCGGATTGATAAGCCGATAAAGGCCGCATTCTTTGTCGCAGGGTTCATAGGTCTGCTCAACAATACAGAATTCGATAAAATAAACAAGACATTCGTCAATAAACAATTCAACTGGAACAAAATAAGAACAAACTGCAAGAACTTCTTCACATATGCATCAGACAATGACCCTTATGTACCTCTGAACAAGACAGATGAGCTTTCAGAGAGACTTGGAATAAGGACCATACTTGTGAACAAAGCAGGACATTTCAATGCCGCAGCAGGGTATACCAAGTTCCAGAGACTGCTTGATGACGTTCTCAGGATATCAAGATAAAATGCCAAGAAAAAAAGAGGATCCGGACACGACTGACAGGGTGAAGCTTGCCCATGAGATACAGCAGTTCTTCATGTACAAGTACCAGAACAACTGGGTGAGTGAGCAGGAGCTCAAGAACCACAGCAGGGCACATAATCAAATATTTAATGACCTCGTCAAACGCGGGCTGATCGAGAGGAAGAAGACGCATTTCGGATATAAGTATAAGTGGAAAGCAGTGATCCTGAGATAAGAAGTTCTTTTCAAAACATATTTACAAAGCCTGCTTCGGCTATAACTGCAGCATCATGACCGTAGCCGCCTGTCAGCATGCAACCAAATTCTGAATGACAATCAATAGTAAAACAAGCGCTACAGTGCAAGTACTCACTCCCCTTTCTCAGCGTGGAATGCAGGTCCTGCATACTCTGGCAGCCATGACTCGAGCTGGTAATATTGTTTGATCGCGCCAAGTAGCCTTGCAGCGTCTTTGACAAGCTGGTCTTCTGCTTTCTCTATCTGTGACTTGTACATCCTGTTTAGGTAGAAGTTCTGTATGTACTTGTTCTTGAGTATGAAGTTCTTGTTCCATTCACCTTCAGGGTCAAGCTCCATCTTTGCTGTGACAAAAACTTCACACTCTCCTTTGTTTGTCTTGACTTTTGTCCCGTTCACTACGATCTCTTCATTCTTGAGGTTAAGGACATGAAAATCCACGTCAAGGTAGAACTTGATGAATTTGGATCCTGGAGGGTAGGTCTTATCAGTCCTCCACCATATCCATATCTGCTTTCCGCCACCGCTGTCGACTCTCTCAAGATAGAGTTTCTCCATCCATTTGTCCCCGCTGCCGCAGTAATTTTCCTCAACAAGCCATTCATGGAGCCTCTTGTATAGGTACTCCAGGCTGAAGACATGCTTGAAGTTTAGGCTGAACTGCCGTATTTTCCATGGCTTATTTAGGTCGAACTGTGGGGACATGTAATCCATTTGATGGTGGCTGTTTTTATAAACGTTTCGTCCCAATATAGTGCCTATTTCAATATGAAAAGCTTTATTAGTGAAAAGTTTGCCCCAAGCACATACAAGGAGGGATATCATGCTTTCTTTCAGAGGTTCAAGACACGGTGAATTGATAACGATAACAGGGCCTAATCTTTCAGGTAAGACTACAGAGCTTGAGAGGTTGCTTAATTCTGCGCACGGGATAATCTGGGATCCTGATCAGGGGGAATCAAGCAATATTGTCGTCGCTAAGCACCCGCGGGATGATATCTCTAATCCAGGTAAGATCGCAGGATATCCTGCTCTTGAGACTGCAGATCCTGATGCCATCGCAGCAAGGGTCACAAGAGAGACTGAAGCTGTAGTGATCTCAGGCATAAATTTCTTTGAGGATCCTAAGATAGTCGACCTGCTTCATGCATTGGTCATCAGTAACCGAAAGGTGTACGTTGCAGGACATAATCTTGACTGGGAAGGCAGGCCGTTCAACTTCATGCCGCAGATAATGTCCATCTCCAATAGTTTCATATTGAAGGATGCCCCTTGTATGGTGCAGGGGTGCAGGTTAGGTGCTACAAGGAGCCAGAAGGTCGGAAGTTTGGGTGAGCGTCGTTGCCTGACACATCATTATTTCAAAGGCCGTCCTGATGTGCGCATAGATAGGTTAGGGGGTATGGAACTTTTTGTGGGAAACATGTATGCGAGCAAGACGACGGCATGGTATGAGAAGATGAAGGAGCTTGATGCGAAAGGCATAAGGTATGCTGTCTTCAAATGGTTCAATGATAAGCGATTCTCTGAGAGGGGAAAAGAATATTCAGTGTTCGATAAGGGAGTCATAGGCATGAACAACCACAAGGCATCGATACCAGCAGTACTGGTGCGTGATATGGATGATATGATCAAGTACATCAAATGTGAGACTGGGATAGCTGAACTGGATTCTATGAACGCAAGATCCCCTGTCAGCCATATATTCATTGATGAAGGTCAGTTCATAAAAGGGATATACAATGGTGTCAATGATATGATATATCAGGGATACAGGTTCTACGTGACTGGTCTGCTCAGGACATTCAAGATGGAGCCATTCGGTGAGATGGCAGAACTTCTTGCGATCGCTGATAAGATATCTGTCATGTATGCTTATTGTGAATCTTGTGGCCTGAAAGCGACAGAAAGCCAGAGGCTCATAGTCTGTCAGGGTGAGAAATTCCCTGCGCCGTATATGGATAAGGATATTGCTGTGGGCAGCAAAGAGACTGATGAGAAAGTGACAGAGGTGTATGAGGCGAGATGTATAGATTGTATGGAGATACCGGGAAAGCCGAAGGGGCATTACACATTCAAGAGATATGTTCCGATCTCAAACAGTGATTTTGCACTCAGATCATCTCATCAATAGTTTTTTAAAATCATTGAGGTTATGGGTCTAAAATGTTTGTAGGGATTGTCGGAAAGCCAAGCTGTGGAAAGAGCACGTTCTTCAAGGCAGCTACGCTTGCAGATGTTGATATAGCAAACTACCCGTTCACCACTATAAAGCCGAACCATGCTGTCGGTTTTGTGAAGCTTGACTGTGTCGACAAGGAGTTCGGCAAGCAGTGCAATCCTCGTGAGGGTTTCTGTTCAGGAGGTAAGCGTTTTGTCCCTGTCGATCTTATGGATGTCGCAGGCCTTGTTCCTGGAGCGCATAAAGGTCTTGGCATGGGCAACCAGTTCCTTGATGACCTGCGGCAGGCAGATGCATTGGTGCATGTCATCGATATCTCGGGGAGCGTCAATGAGAAAGGTGAACCTGTCGAGCCGCTGAGTTATGATCCTGTGAATGACGTGAAGTTCCTTGAGGAAGAGCTTGACATGTGGTACCTTGGCATAATCAATAAGGGCTGGGAGCGTTTCGCCCGTACTGTGATGCAGGAGAAAGGTAAGATAGCAAGTGCTGTAGGAAAGCAGCTCTCCGGACTCAAAGTCACTGAAGAGATGACTGATGATGTCATAACTAAGCTGGGTTTTGATGCTGAGAAGCCGAGCGTCTGGACAGAGGACCAGCTAAAGCAGCTGGCAACAGAGCTTCGCAAGAGGACAAAGCCGATGATAATCGCTGCGAACAAGATTGACGTGCCTGGAGCTGACAAGAATTTTGAACGTGTGAAAGAGCTGTTCCCTGATTATATCATCATCCCCTGCTCTGCAGAGTCAGAGCTTGCACTCCGGGAGGCAGCAAAGCACAAGCTGATAGAGTATGTTCCTGGTTCTGATACATTCACACTGCTTGAGCCTGAAAAACTCAACGACAGGCAGAAGGCAGCACTTGATTTTATCCAGAAGAATATGCTTGACCGTTTCGGTTCGACGGGGGTCCAGGATGTGCTTGATAATTCTGTATTCAACCTGTTGAAGTACATCGCAATATTCCCTGGTGGAGTGAACAATCTTGTGGACCAGCATGGAAATGTATTGCCTGATTGCTTCCTGATACCTGATGGCAGCACTGCACTTGATTTTGCATTCAAGATACATACTGATCTTGGCAAGAACTTCATCCGTGCGATAGATGTGAAGACAAAAAGGACTGTCGGAAAAGAGCATAAGCTCAAGCACAGGGATGTTGTCGAGATAATTACTGGGCGTTGAACTGATGGTTTTGGCCCGGGCGCGGGCGTTTCTATTCAATTACCACGCAGTACTCTGTGGCGCAGATTGTGCTAATGATTCTAATATTAAATTAGGATTCATAAACAAGAGAATACATGATAGGAATTTAGTGAACTTCTTAAAATAAATATGTCCACATTCTGAATATAATAACTCACTTTGTGGACAATTAGCATTCAACTGTTCTAGAACAAGTTTCTTCACCTTGATAACGAATAAAGCTTTTTTCCTTAAAAACTTAGGTTTTTTTATAAAATTATTATAAAAAAAGCAAAGTTATAAACGATCGCGTTGATAAATGCAGCTTCTTTATATATTACCAGCTCTACATTCAACTTTTAGAAAATAATATGGTAAAATTTATATATTAATTCTCCAACATTTAAGTAATTTATTTAAAATAAACGTAAAGTTTATATATTAGTTAGTTAACATTTAACTTATGAAGGTAGCAAAACTTCTTGATAAACTTGAAGGGGTACAGACCACTGAATCTATAATGAAACTCCTTGGGGTGAATAAGCAGAAGGCAGTCTATTACGTTTATAGGCTTAGAAAAGCAGGCTATGTGAAAACGTTGAGAAGCAGCTCTAGGGCTAGAGTATATAGGATCTCGTTCCAGAACAGGCATAAGGGCACCAGCTATTATGATATCATTAACAGTGTTTCACCCATACAGATTGTTGCTCCAGGGGTATACAAGATCTATGGAAGGACTCCTTCACCAGAAGAGACTTTGATCTTTGCAATAAAGACTCGGAGTGTTAGGACAATCCTGGCAGCTATGGTTTTGTTCAGGAAGATTGATGACTGGTTTGAGCTATACCATTTAGCAAAGCAGAACTACATTGAGCGGCAGGTTGGCGCTCTCTATGATATATCAAGGAAGAACATACCCAAGGTAAGGAGGATGCCCAAGAGATTCAGAAATCTCACATTACCCAAAGAAGAGTATTCATTCAAGTATGTTATTCCTGGACTAAGATCAAAAGAATATGCTGATATTGAGAATACTTGGAAGATTTATCTTCCGTTCAACAAGAAGGATTTTGAGGTGTACAGATGATAACGATAGAAGATCAAAATGACTTACTGACAGCAATAGGTAGAGAACTTGAAAAACCAATAACGGCCTATGCTATCGGTGGTACAGCCATGATGTTTTTAGGTATGAAGGAAGCGACACTGGATATTGACATTGTTTTCACAAATGAAGCAGACCGGGAGACATTCATAGAAGCGATCACTAAGATAGGCTACAGAAAGTTCAGTTCATCCATAGTTTATGGTGTTAAAAGCAATCAGCCAAAGATGTTTATATTAGGAAATGAGAGATTCGATCTTTTTCTTACAGACGTGATTGATTTTGTCTTCTCTGAGAATATGCAGAAGCGATTCACTCAGATACATGAGTTTGGGAAGAATCTTAAGCTGCTCATAGCGCATCCTCAAGATATGATCCTGATGAAATGCGCAACAGACAGGGCCAAAGACCTTGATGATGCAATCAGGATAGTGGGGTCGCAGAATATTGACTGGGACGCACTCATCGAAGAAGCCAAACTGCAGGTAAGCCTCGGAAGAAAAGATGCGTTCTTTGAGCTCGGGGAGTTCCTTGAAAATATCAAGAAGATCAATGACATCCCACCAAAAGAAGCATTAGATAGATTGTATGATCTTACCATGAAAGAATTAGAGAAGCGTAAGCAGGCGGCAGATAATCCCAAATCATAAAAATCCTCTGCAGGATTTTTAGGACCCACAAAATCACAAAGTGATTTTGGGGTGCCAAAACGCGAAGCGTTTTGAGCATGCCAAAAATTTTCTGAATTTTTGTGCATGACACATCGAAAGTTTTTAAATCTCGTAGCGCACTTGTGGTATGCTCAAATCCTCCGGATTTGGTCGCCACGCCGTCATTCGCTACGCTCACGCCGTCGTGGCACAGCTATCAAAAGCTCTAACGCCGATGAATGATTATAGTAGATACACCTATCAACGATCAAGAATTAGCTGCGGACTGGGAATTGAGTAACCGCCCCGAGCGCTGGCGTTCAACTAGCATTTGACATCTGCAACTATGTGGCTGAATCTATTTTTTTGCTGTTTTCCAGAGCAGATCAAACTGCTCTTCCTGTGATTTTGCGAATGTCTTGTTCTTTACTCGGATGGCTGTATGTGGCCCTTCCCAGATGAAGAACACGACAACATCTCCGTACATTACTGTGGTTATTGGTTGAAGTTTTGTATCTACATACTTGTATTTTCCGTTCTTTGCTTTTTTGAATACTGCGTTCCTTTCAACTATCGCCGTTTCTTTTACTTTTGTCATGTCTATTTTTATGAGGAATTGTTTGTGGAAGTATCCTATGATCTCTTCGTATTCTTCTCTAATCCCTATCGCTTTGTAGTTTTGCCTTGATGTGACAAGGTCTTTTATGACGTTAACCAGACCTTCTTTCCCCTGGAAGAGTTCACATTTGATTGGTTCGGTCGATGTTCCTGCTATGTTTTTCAGTTGCGGCATCATGGTTTCGAGGGAGGAGTATTTTCTTTTGTAATGGAACAATAAATCATCAGGCGTTAGAGCCATAAAATGTTTCGTCTTTCCTTTGTTGACTGTTGAGACTATTCCTTTTTCCATGAGTTTTCTTAGAATATCGTAAGCTGTAGTTCTGTCTATGCCCGTCTCTTTTGAGATCTGTAAAGCGGACAGCGAATCATGTTTGATCAGGGCAAGATATACATTGATTTCCTGCTTCTTGAGTCCCAACTCTTCAAGTGTCGTGTATATATCGTCCATACAATCCGGAAAGGCCATCTCGCTTATATGTGTTGTGGAAGTTCCACAACATATTTTTAAATAAAATCTGGCTCTGACAGAGTGGTATGGTGGTGGTCTCAGCAATCGGAATAGTGCTCATAGTGGTCTATTTTGCCATTATTTGGGCGGTAGGGCTTCTCTCCGCCAGGAAGGAGTCCACAGGTGATTATCTTATAGCCAGCAGAAAAGTAGGGCTCTTGCAGACCACAGCGTCGATTGTTGCCGTGATGGGTGGCATGGTCATCATTGCCCAATCCTCCCTTGCTTTTGAGATGGGAGTAACAGCGACATGGTACTGGGTAGGCATAGCTCTTGGCATGGTAGGTCTTGGTCTTGCGGTAAAGAAGATAAAGCTGCTTGCTGACAAGAACAAGTTTTTGACTTTATCTGATTACTTTTTTGAGAAGTTTGACAACAAGACAAGAATATTGTGTGCTGTAATCCTGTTCATCGCATTATATGCTGTCTTGGTCGGGCAGTTCATCGCAGCAGGCAGTTTATTTTCTCCATTGCTTAGAATCTCTTATCCTCTGGCCATAATGATCATGGCCGTGGCAACATTGATATATCTTGTTGCCGGGGGATTCAAGGCGGTAATCAAGACAGATTTTATCCAGTTTTTGATCATGATAGTAGTGCTTGCTTTCATCCCGTTCAGCATTGATATCGGTCGTTTCTTGCCTGAACAAGTCACGTTTGAATCTACAGGCGGATCCCTGATTTTTATTTTTGTAATGATGGGCTTCTTCGCCGTGATAAGCGGACACGAAGCATGGCAAAGAGTGTTCGCATCAAAAAGTGTCAGAACTGCACGGAACGCATGCTTCCTTTCCGCAATACTATTCTTTATATTTGGACTCTCATTGACAATAATAGGAATCTCTGCAAAGAACCACTTTCCGAACATCGACCCAAACATGGCACTATTCTATGGACTATTCAAGCTTGTACCTACACCATTGATCAGCATAGCTGTGGTTGCTCTGCTTGCAGCGATAATGTCAACGATAGATACCGAACTGTTCTATCTCAGCACGAGCATAGAGAAAGATTTCCTACATCACAAGAACGAGAGAAGAATGGCAAGAATGATCAGGAGGTTCATACTGATTATTGCCATAATATCAGCGCTCACAGCAATAGTTTTCTCAAACATATTGACTATCCTCTTCGGAATAGTGAGCCTGCTCCTCGTGATAACCCCTGCATTTCTGGCATCACTGAAATGGCGGCTGAAGCCAAACGCTGTTTTCATGAGTTTGGCAGCAGGATTATTAAGCCTGATTATACTCATAGTTACAGGTAGTTTTTCTCCTGATACATCAATCATAACATTTCCTACAGCCGCAGTTTTCTTAGGAATAGGACAGATAATTTTCAGAAATGGCATATGACTCTTGTATTGAGTTTGTCATCGGGCGCTGGCGTCCATTTACTTCTTCTTCAATGGTTCTAACTTTGCCTTATACCCTTTAAAGAAATATTCTGCCCACGTATCGCGATCTATGCCTTTCTGGTCAGCATGGATCCACTTCCCGCGAGCATCTTCTGTGAACAATGGATGATACTTAAGTTCGATCACTCCAGACCACACTTCATCACCAGTGTCCGGATGGTAGATTGTTAACTTATCTCCTTCTTCAAGTATCCGCAGACCTTCGTAAGACCAGTCTTCTGGGCATACTAGTTCAAATCTGTGATCCTCAGGTACACAAAAGTCGGGCCATCCTTTAGGACGCTCATAGTCTGGATTTTCAGGCATGGAGTTCTGCCTTGACTTGTCCCAATATAATCCACATCCTGTACAAGCATAGCGTGTTGTATTGGGTGTAGAAAATCGTGAATCCTGAAAAGCCCAAAATCCTCCTTCTGTACCTGTCTCAGAATGTAGGTGTAACACCCCTTCTAATATTTCCTCTAGCGAATCACCTTTAGCCATGATATCATGAAGCCAATCGGGATTTAAAGAGGTTTCTTTCAGAAATTTAATCTATATGCAATTAGATTGCCTATTTTACTGGTCCATCACTTTTTCCTACCGTATATGAATATATCTTCCTTGAACAGCCGCTTTAAGAGGGGAATTGAAGGTACTTTTTTATATATCCGATATCTTATACAGCAATAATGGCGTCAGAAAAGAGAGGTTTATCAGAGCAAGAAGCAGAGAAAAGAATAGAGAAATATGGGTATGATGAGCTCATGAGAATGAGAGGCCCCAGGTCCAACCAGGCAGTGTTTGATATCTTTCTTTTCTTTTAAGACTTCTTTTCTGTTCTTACTGGCGCAAAATTTATCAATGAAGATGTTTTTCAATGGTTATATGCTGAAAAATGAAGGGCTATCAAAAAAAGATGCTGAAAAACTGCTTGATCAGTACGGTCCGAATGAGATCAGGGATGTCTCAAAGACCACTCCTCTGAAGATTCTGTTGCGGCAGATACAGAGCAATTTCGTCATTTATTTGCTGCTTGTTGCTATGCTTGTTTCTTTTTTTGTCGGCAAGTCAGTCACGGCCTACACGATTCTTGCAGTCATCTGTATGGTGATAATTATAGGGTTTGTGCAGGAATATCATGCTGAGAAAGCTATCAGCGCCTTGAAAGGGATGCTTGTTGCGGTCTCTGTAGTCATAAGGGATGGGAAAGAGCAGGAGGTGCGGTCTGTTGACCTTGTTCCAGGGGATGTCCTTGTCTTGAGGACTGGTGAGAAGATACCTGCAGACTGCATTCTGCTGGAAGAGCAGGAATTGCGCGTGAATGAGTCTGTTTTGACAGGCGAATCGAGAGAGATAAGGAAAAAAGTAGGGAACGAGAGGACATACACTGATGAGAACCTGGTTTTTATGGGGACTTATGTTGTCAATGGCAGGTGCGTTGCGAAGATCCTGCACACTGGTATGAACACTAAGTTCGGTAAGATAGCAAAGTTGATCTCTACGACTGAAAAAGAGCTGCCTCTCCAGAACAAGATAAATAAGATTGCGAAATATATGTCGTTTATAGGTGTTGTCGTTTCTGTATTGACAGGTATTTTTATTCTTTTGATGAGTGAAGTTATCAACAGCGAAGTTATAGTCAATATATTGATCCTTATAATCGCAATATCGGTCTCGTCTTTCCCTGAGGGATTTCCTGTTGTTCTTATAACTGCTCTGTCATCAGGTGTGCATCAGATGGCGAAACAGAATGCTATAGTGAACAGGATGTCGATAATCGAGACTCTTGGGGAGACGACGGTCATATGTTCCGATAAGACTGGCACGATAACAAAGGGTGAGATGACTGTCAAGAGGATATTCGCAGGGGACTCTTTTTTTGATGTCACTGGTGTGGGTTACGAGGCAGAAGGGGAGTTCATGCGTAAAGACAAGAAGATAGACATTGGCAAAGAGCATTTTTTTGGTGCGTTGTTCCATAATGCTGTGCTGTGTAATGATTCTCATATAGAAAGAACTGGTCAGGATAATGAGTTTAAGGTTATAGGATCTCCGACAGAATCAGCGATTATGATAATGGCTGCCAAGGCAGGGGTGTTCAGGGAGGATATGATATTCAGGCGGGTCCAGGAGATTCCGTTCAGTTCTGAAAGGAAGATGATGTCTGTCTTGTGCAAGGTAGGTAAGGAAAAGTTTGTATATTCGAAAGGCGCTCCTGAATACCTGATAAAGCACTGCAGGTTCATACTGAAAAAGAATGGTGTCCATAAATTGACTGAGAAGGATAGGAAAAGGATCATTGAATCCGACGAGTCCATGACCTTGAAGTCATTGAGGACTCTGGCTTTTGCGTATAAGAAGGTGGACACGTTTTCTGAGGACCATTTCGAGGAGGACCTGATCTTCACAGGACTGGTGGGGATGGAGGACCCTCCTAGGGAAGAGGTGAAGGAGGCGATCGAGCAATGCAGGAGTGCTGGTATTGATATAAAGATGATAACAGGGGATAATAAGGAGACTGCATTGGCGATTGCTAAAGAGATAGGGCTGGTTGGCCTGCTGATGGATGGTCATGAACTGGAGAACATCACTGATGATGAGCTTGCTAAAGTAATCCGTTCAGTCTCTATTTTTGCGAGGGTAAAGCCAGAGCACAAGTTGAGGATTGTGAGAGCATTGAAATCCAATGGCGAGATAGTGACGATGACCGGAGATGGGGTCAATGACGCTCCGGCCCTGAAAGAGGCGCATATAGGGGTCGCCATGGGCAGGAACGGGACAGATGTTTCTCGTTCGGTCGCTGACCTGACGCTCAAGGATGATAATTTCAGCACGATTGTGGTCGCGATCAGTACAGGCAGGACCATTTTCAAGAATATCAGGAAATTCGTCACGTATCAGCTGTCATGTAATTTTGCGGAATTGTCTGTCTTGTTCATAGGAGTGTTGCTTTCTCCTTTTTTAGGCTGGCAGATCCCGATATTGTTGGCTTTGCAGATACTTTTCATGAATCTTGTGACTGATAATCTTCCTGCCATATCATTGGGCTTCAATCCTTCGTCTAAGGATGTCATGCTGGAGAAGCCTAGAAAGAATGCTGAGATTTTGAATAAGAGGCTGATTGCGCTGCTTGTCTTTACCGGCTTCTTGCTGACTCTTTTTGTCCTTTCAAGCTATTACGTCACGTATAATGTTTTCGGGGAGAGCGTGGAATATTCAAGGACTGTCGCGTTGTTTACGCTCATATGTCTGGAGATCACGGCAGCTTTCAGTTTTAGGTCTTTTAGGAAAGGAGTCTTAGGGAGAAGCCTGTTCGTGAATCCTTATCTTGCTTATGCTTCTGCGATATCTCTGATCGCGACATTCTTGATAATATATTCTCCTTTGAATGCTGTGTTCGGTACCGTGCCTTTAGGGCTGAGCGGGGTCATCATCCCGATTTCAGTCTCTTTATCATTGATCGTGATATTTGATGTATTGAAGTATTTTAATAACAAGAAACAGTTCTTTGATCTGGAGCGCGCTTGAGAATTTAAGTTGAATGTCTATGCTCGCGCAATTATTTGTTCGTTCAGATACATTTATATACCAATTAATGCCTGTTCTGGTTCAGAAAGAGGGGAATCATGCCAGAAAGTGCTGTCGTTTGGTATTCTAAACCTGTAAAAAATGTTCTCTCAGACCTAGAATCTTCTGAGAAAGGCCTTAGCTCTGCTGAGGCTGAGAAGAGGTTTAAGCAGCATGGTCCTAATGAGTTGAAGAAGGCCAAGAAAGACACAGCATTGAAGATATTTCTAAGGCAGTTCAAGGCGTTTATCGTCTGGGTTCTCCTTGCTGCGGCAGGCATATCATTGTTCATAGGACACAGTCTGGAATTCTATGTGATATCGGTCATCATCGGCATAATTATTCTTATAAGTTTCTTCGAGGAGTTCAAGGCGTCTAAGGATATGGATGCCCTGATAAAGATGACTTCCAGTCAGTCTACTGTGCTAAGGGGCGGGACTGCTATCCAAGTTCCTTCAAAGGACATAACTATAGGTGATGTGCTGGTCCTGAAACGTGGTCAGATAGTTGGTGCTGACGCCCGCATAATCGAGGCGAATGACCTGAAAGTGGATGAGTCTGCGTTGACTGGCGAGTCCTTGTCTGTGCAGAAATTGGTCGCTGAACTAAAGGGGACTGTTCCTCTTGCTCAGCAGGTGAATATGGTATTCTCTGGGACAAGTGTTACTAATGGCAACGCACTTGCTGTCGTGGTAAGTATCAGTGCTGATACTGAGATAGGTAAGATATCTTCCATGATTAAGGGGATAAAGGAGGAGAAGACCCCTCTGCAGAAGCGGCTTGATAAGCTTTCCAAGCAGCTTTCGTTCCTCGCGTTCATCCTTGCGATAGCGGTGTTCTTCATCGGCACGTGGCACGGGGAGCATTGGTCTGTGATGCTGATATTCTCTATGGCTATGCTTGTGTCTGGTATCCCTGAGAGTCTGCCGACTGTTGTTGCGGTGACGTTGGCGACGGGCATGAAGAACATGGCTAGAAAGAATGCTATAGTGAAGCGGCTTCCAGCGGTCGAGACTTTAGGCACATGCACTGTGATATGCACAGATAAGACTGGGACTCTCACTCAGAATAAGATGGTTGTGGAGAATATTTTCACTTCTGATGTTGAACTCAAGGTGACTGGTGAAGGATACTCGCCTGAGGGGCTTTTCTTGTTGGATGAGAAGAAAGTGGATGTGTCCAAGCACAAGACTATACAGCGGCTCCTTGAGATAGGTGTGTTATGCAATAATTCAGACATAAAACAGAATGAGAACAACTGGGAGGTGGATGGTGAGGCGACAGAAGGTGCTTTGATAACTCTGTCGAAGAAGGCTAATATCCATAGGGCTGATTATCACCAGAAATTTCCTAGGAAGACTGAGCACCCTTTTGATCCTGACAGGAAGTGCATGAGCGCTGTTCACATGTATGGTGGTAAACAGTTTGTCTTTGCTAAAGGCGCGCCCGAGTCCATCCTTAAACGGTCTGAGTTCTACCTCTGCAACGGTTCTGTAAAGAAGATGACTGGTAAGACAAAAGAGCTATTCCTCGAGAAGAACAAGGAATATGCTGAGAAGGGACTTAGGGTATTGAGCCTGGCTTTCAAGCCGCATAAGGGTTCTTTTGAGATCAAGAATGTGGAGTCCAGCCTTATATTTGTCGGGCTTGTCTCTATCAGGGATCCTCCTGCTCCTGGTGTCAAAGAGGCGATAGTGCAGTGCAAGAGTGCAGGCATAAAGGTCGTGATGATAACAGGTGACAATGAGCTTACTGCCAAGGCAATCGCCAGTGAACTCGGGATTTTCACTGATTATAATTACGCATTGTCTGGTGCTGAACTGGACCAGCTAAGTGAGGCTGATCTCATCAAGAAGATAGACAAGATCACTGTATTTGCAAGGGTGACGCCTGCGCATAAACTGAGGATAGTGGAGACTCTCCAGAAGACCGGCAACATCGTCGCAATGACAGGTGATGGAGTGAATGACGCTCCTGCATTGAAAAAGGCCAACATCGGCATTGCTATGGGGTTGAGGGGTACTGATGTCGCTAAGGAGTCTGCTGAGCTTATCCTTAAGGATGATAATTTCACGACGATAGTCAGTGCTGTGGAGAGCGGTAGGACTATATACGAGAACATCCGTAAATTCATATTTTACCTGCTTCTCGGGAACTTCTCTGAGGTGCTCATGCTGCTGATTGCTGTGATGGTTGGTATAAGCCTGCCGTTGACAGCGTTGATGATATTATTCCTTAATCTTGTCACGAGCGACCTGCAGGCATTGGGTCTTAGTGTAGAGAAAGCGTCCCCTAACATAATGAGGCAGAGGCCGAGAAGTCCGAAGGAGGGCATCCTTAGTGAGTATCTTATGTTCAGGATTGCTGAGCTGGTCCCTATGGCTGTGCTCGGGACTATCGTCCTTTTCATATGGGAAATTGCAGTGAAAGGTGCGAGCATCGAGAAGGCGCAGACAGTGGCTTTCGCGACGATAATATTCTTTGAGCTGTTCCACGCGCTGAATGCGAGGAGCTGGAACAGGTCTGTATTCTCGAAGGACTTTTTCTCCAACCCGTACCTTCTGGGGAGCATAGGTCTGTCCGCGCTGCTCACAATCCTAGTTATATACTGGGCACCATTGCAGCGTATCTTCGGTACAACAGGACTCACTTTGATGGATTGGGTGCCGGTCGTGTGCGTCTCTGCGAGCATCCTTGCATATGTGGAACTGAAGAAGACATTCCTTCAAGCAGAGCTTAAAGAACAGGAGAGGCTGCACGTCCAGCCCGGCACGGTCTGATCATGGTCTCTGCTTAGGTCAACCCACTTCTTCCTGTCACGTCTACATCTATCAGCAATGGGAGCATTATCGCTGCCGCAAACACTATATATATCATTTCAAGCATGCGCAACAGCAGGTTCTTCATCTCTTCTTCCCGTATATGAATATATCTTCCTTGAACATCTTCTTCCTGCGGTGGTACTCTGCGTCGAGCTTAGCATCAGAAAATAGGTTAAGGACTTCCTTCTTGTCTGCCACCAGCAGGGCATTGGGCGTCATATTGATGAATGTGTTCTTCACATTTAAGCAGGCCCTGCGTGCTTCGCGCCCGCCGCTGTCAGGAACCATATCCCTGTGCCCATTATCGAGTTTATCGTGACAAGGAGGATGACATTGAAGCTCAGCACGCCCTTCATCTCCTTTTCGTGAGGCTGCACGTCCCGGA
>JBDRET010000019.1:0-7438 GCA_043819495.1 Candidatus Woesearchaeota archaeon
GCGCGAGTGTCGCTCCGCTTGAAGGAAAATCATAACTTACAGTCTCTCCCTGGATAGTATTACCATTTATGTCCTTCTGCGCTCCACGGATCTGGGATGCGCTGTCCTGGACAAGGTCTGCTGCGCTCACGCCAAAATCAGCAGGATCTATACCTGTTATCTTTATTGTCGCATCAGCACCATTATCTATCGTGTGATCCCCTTTGTTTGTCACTACCAAGCTCACACCGAAAGGCTGATCCCTATCAAGCACCTTATCAGGAAGTGAACCAGGTGCGAATGTCATGTCCAATCCGGCAGTACCTCCGACGAATTTAGAACCTACCGCGCCTTGCTGCTTCTCGCCTTGGTTACATCCTACTGCAAAGACAAGCATCAATGCAATGAAAATCATCGTGATTGCTTTCCTCATTTTGTTTCCTCCTTAGTCTAACCTTTTGGATTCTGATATATGAAAATCATCTCGCAAAATTGAGATTCTCAATCTCTACGACCTTGCTTATCGAACTCTTGTAACCGTAGCTCAGCCGTATCTCAAGCGGTGTCTGATAAGCAGGCAATGATCCTGGTGTGTACTGGCAGAAAATTGTCCCCTGGTTATTGACCAGCCTCAGCGGACTCTTAGGATCACAGCTCAATATGCTTCCGGATATCGATATAGTATACTCTACAAGATTAAGATCAGTATATGATAGTCCTCCTGGACAGCTTCCCATCGAACCCATATCAAACACTGTACCGCTAGCCTGCGCAGTGCCACCTGCAGTGTTGGCTATGTGTATCCTGAAATACATACCATTAGGCCTTGCCTCAGACTCGATGCTCTGGATTGTCACTGGAGCTCCCTGACTGCCTGTAGAATATACCTTCTGTGCCCTGCAGGCCTTATCAGAAGATGTATCAAGAGGATTCGAATCTACACACACTAAAGGGGTAGCGACTGTCTGATATGGATAACATGCAGTAAGCATGAATGTCGGATTGTAATTCGGCATTGCAGCAGGTAAAGTTACAGTAGAGCTTGCGAACTCCAATGTAGAATATCCTCCTTCAGGATTGTAAGGAGACTTGCCTTCCAATGTCCCTTGTATCCCTTGATATGGTGGCAACCCAGTAACTATGCCCGGGTCAAATCCTGTAAGATAGAACATACCGCTCTGAACATCATGAGTCCCTCTGTTCCTGAGCTCAACAAGGAATGTGACCGGCGAACCTGTGTATACTTTAGATGGCGGCTGGTCCTGCACAAACTGCATGACAATACCTTCAGTACCAGTTGCTGCGAACTGCGCAGAAACCGGAGGCTCGCCGCTTCCACCTGAGAAACCGCAGCCTGTAAGCATAATAGCTATCAGAAAAAGCCCTGAAGCAACCAGTATTTTCTTGTCTACCATCTTTTTACGCCTCTTTGAGTAATGAATCTCGGTTTTTGCCTATAAATACTTTTCGGTGAAAACAATGATTATAATCAGCTTAATGAGGTACAATCAGTCCCTCCCGGGGGAGGCTCTACAGTGAGCTGCTTAAGCAAAGACTGCTGCACATGGTAACGCAGGTTCACACTGACAGGAGATGTGAATGCACCCATGTTCGCCTCAATACGTCTTTTGCACACCGTACCTACTGAATCCCTATCCTTAAGCTTTATGGTTGAAGGCTCGCAAGTCAATGCCTGGCCTCCCATCTGCACTTCGATGTCAACATCATTCTGCCCTTCAAGATCCCCGCAAGTCCTGCTCGGGCTGAATATAGTATGGTCTGCTCCTTTCAGCTTATTGAAAGATATGCTCAACTGCACAAGCACCTCTCCCTCTGACTGAGGTATTATCTGAGGCGATATACGAGTCACACCGACCGGTCCTCCCTGACCTCCTGAAAGGACCTCATCTTTCATAGCACATTCAATCTTCTCATTGGCCTGACGTCTGAACTTGAGAGTATCGATGCAGATATCTGAATCTGCAGTGGTCTCATAATAATAGCAGAGTGTCGCCTTCATCTTACGGGAATAATTCTTCAGGATGAAATCCTTGGGCCCATTGTATCCTGGGAAACACAGGGCTTTCATCGGAAATATGAATATGTTCTCCTCACCTTCTTTCACATAGAGTGACTTTCCACGAAGGGAAACCTGCTGTTCATTTCCATCATTGAACTGGAATGCAGTCATGTCTGGCATGGTGACTTTCAATGTGGCCCTGCTGTCAGCATCATATGCACCAAGATTCTTCAGCTTCAATCCTGTGCTGAACTCAGTGCCTATGTAAAGCTGATCCGGAGGCATGCCTTCGGCGAACTTCATCGATATCCCATCAGAACCCTGACGGAACTTGTAACTCTCTATCTGCTGGGCATTGCCTTTGGAGAAGCCACAGCCTGAAAGGAGCAGCACGATGAATGCCAATACTGCAATCATTGCAATCGATATGTCTTTTCTTTTATTCATTTCAGCACCAAAACTTAAACTCTTGCGGTCGTAGTCTTCTTCTTCACACACTTGCCGCCAGTCTCATTCAGGACCTCAAGATTATATGGTTTCTGTACAATGTAGTTATAATCCACCATGGCCAGGAACTCTACCTGAGCAGGTTCAGTAAGTCCAGAAACATCTGCAGGGATCAGAGGACAAGAGGGGAATACTGCCTGCTGGCCTTTGGGAACTGCCTCGAAATCAACCGTCTTAAGATAGGATTCTGACGCAACCAACTTATTCCCTTCAACTGTCCATCCTTTACATGCATCAATCCTTGGTGAAAGCGATGAAGGAATAGTTATCTCAAGATCATTCACCCCTCGGATCCAACCTGCAGCATTATTCTCAATAGCAACAGTCAGTGCAAGATTAGTCCCCCTTTCACTTATAGGTATCAGCGGAGCCTGGAGCGTAGACATCGTCACTTTTATCGGGCCGATGTATGACTTTGACTTGTAGCCCTCAACCTCAGGGAATATCTTCTGGGTCGCTGCAAGACGCTCATTGTAAGACAGGGTCTCATCCTTTGCCTCAGCATAATTATAGAGCGCCTGCTCATAAGTATCCTCATTTATTATGTAATTCTGAAGCTGCGCATCAGTACGCAAGTGATCTGCCTGAGCAAATATTGACACAATATAATTTCCGCAATTAGTAGCTTCATTCCGTGCCTTATTATACGCCACTATGTCTGGCGTACATATGATCTTCTTTGTGAAGTCCTGTCCTGTGATCTCACCAGGCTCCACTTTCTGAGAAAGCCCAGGGTTCTTATTCAGACCGCCTGCCTTTGCTGTGGAATACGTCCGTCTCCAGTCTGCTGCCTCTTCCTCTGACTGAAGATGACAAGTGACTGCGACATGTATCTCAGTCTTTGCATCAAACGCCATGACCCTGGCACGCATCTCAAGGAAATCAAGAAGATTATCACGCACATTCTTAGGATTCTCAAGGAAATCATCAAGCAATTCAATCTTAGCATCAATCTGCGCCTTGGTGTCTACATCACCCTCGACTCTCTGACCAGTTGCTGCTGCTTTCTGCTTGTTATATGACTTGACAGTATTCTCTATAAGACCTGCTATCCCTTTGCTGCCAACCTTGGAAGTCTCCTCTGCAGAGGCAGATACCACCTGAGTTATCCCTCCTGCTTCAGATATAGCGGCCATAGCATATGGTGCAGTGTATACCATGAACATGTAGAATGCTAATGTGAATATCACAACCAAAGCAAGCCAGACTCCAGTACCTCTATGTTCTTTTGTCTTATCAAGGATGATGATCCCTATTAGCACGAGGAAAAGAGGTACCAATGCAGGGAGACCTGCCATGCCTGACGAGCTGTATATCCAATAAGCCGAAGTCGCTATGAGCAAGACCCAACCAGGCACGCTCTTACCCATGCTGAATATTATCATGACCATAGATATCAAAAAGAGCACAAACGGGAGCACTTTCAGAAGACCTGACATGCCTGAAGAATTGAATGTCAAAAGAGAGACGAGAATGCCTGCTACCGTAGCTATTGTGGCAGCGATATTTGGTGACTTGCCTGAACCCTGTTCCAATGCTTTCTGGGCAAAACCCGCGTTTCCACCACCTGAAGTCATTGTAGATTGTGCTTTTGCGGCTGCTTGACTCGCCTCTACCTGCGCCTTGGCCCGTGCATCATCCTCTTTCCTGTTTGCCTCTACACGTCTTTGCTCTTCTGCAACAGCCTCTGCAGTATCTTGTTTAAATCTTGCATCAATATTTTCTGATGTGCCCTGACCTGGCAATCCGCCCGAAGTCATGCCTGCCTGACCAAGCTGCTTGTTCAAGCTAGAAAGTTTCTCGGTGACTGTCTGTGAAAACTTGGCCTCTGCGCTTGCAACAGGTGCTGCCCTTGAAGCCATACCTGCAGAACTACTCATAGCACTTCCTGCTGCCGCCCCGGTCGCTCCACCTACCGCGGCACCTGCAGCGACCTGTTCTGTCTTGACCGCTGTCTGTCCGGCAGCCTGACCTGTCTTTGCAGCACCCTTACCTATGCTTGATCCTATTCTGCCTACTGCACGTCCTGCAGAAGCAGCACCTTTTGCTGCAACCCTTCCTGCTGAAGCTGCACCTTTTGCTGCAACCCTTCCTGCTGCAACTGCACCTTTGACAGCAACCTGACCTGCAGCCTTACCTGCAACAGCAAGCCCTCTGGCTGCAGCTGCAAGGATAGGAACAATCGCTCTCTTATCATTATGCAACCGCTTCAGAATTCGTGGAAACTGTCGTAAACTCATAAGAACTACTGTCACCTCTTTTTTATTGCACGTGTAAACTGAAAATTATACCAGGATCTCACGATCTTAAACTTATCTCCTGACAACATCCATGCTCACAATCTCAAGCACAGTCTCAGGAATTATCTTTACAGCATTGTTACCTTCAATAACATAATCATTGATATTCTTAGAGTAGACACGTTCGGTCTGGAATATGCCTGTCTCCCTGCCATTGATGTTAAGCGTCCCTGACTTCTGTTCCTTGCCCTCTGTGAACTTCAATTCAAGGAAAATATCATCATGACCATTCCTGACAGCAGTCATCAATTCAGGAGTCACCTCAAAATAATACGCTGGCTGCAGGATGTCCTTGAGCTCTGAGGTTATCCGTATAAGATCGATCAGGTAGCTACCTTCACCACTATCAAAGACTATCGTGTTCTCACCATCACGCAGGACGTCAGGAGTGAACTCGATCGCTATCCTACCACCACAATCAGGAACAGAATAGTATACCGAGTGCTGGTTGACCAAGACATTGAGCTTGCCGGTCTTGCCGATAACGCAATCAGGAGTGAAACGCAATATCGCGCGCTTGACATTTGACTTCTCAGTCGCAGAGACGATGAAGATGTTCTGGCTCATCTGCCTTGACACATCACTCACTTCACCAGTTATCTGAAGATTCTCAAGCTGGTGCCTATTCACCCGCCAGAACATTATGCCGACACTCTCTGCCTCAAAATCGATCTGGTTGGATCCCTGGATAAGGAATTTCTTGTTTATCCTTATCGGCGCAGGATTCTCCATAGTCACTTCACTGTTGAATACCTCATTACCATTGACCTTGACGACAAGAGCGCCTTTCTGCTTCTTGTCAAGGAATGAGAGGAGGACTTCCTCGGTATTTGCTATATCATCTATCGTGAACTGGACAGAAGCAGGCTTAGAGCTGAAAACAGACCTCTTTGCAAGAGCTGCAGGGAAAGAGTCAATCACTTTTGCCTCTGTCTTTGAATAAAGCACCACAGAAGGGATGTTATGCTCTATCTCTTCTGAAGACATCTTTGAAAGTGTTCCCGGACTTGATTTCAGTATTGTCGCATTAGAATCTGTGGAAGATGAACCTCCCTCAGAAGTATCATTGCCCTCAAGTATCTGATCCCTAAAACTGGGAGGGATGAAGAGCAGATAAAATATGATGAGAAGTGCGATGACTGCTATAAGAGTCGCTGCATTTCCGGCATCCTGTGCTTTTCTGGAAATGACTCTCTTTTTGGGGGGGTATTCTCTGAACATTTTGGTGTCCACCTTTTTATACGAAGCATATGCAGATATGCTGCTAAATATGCATTCTATAGGCCAAAATAAATATCTTTATATATTTATGTCTTTCTATTTGAACCGCCGAAAAACACGGTTTTAGGGCGTATACAATGAAAATTTTAAACATTCACAAGAACGAAGCAAAGCTGGTGGTTGAGAACCTTGATGACCTATGGTGCCTCTCAACAATCATCGATCCAGCAGACATAGTAGAAGGCAGGACATTCCGGAAGATCAAGATAGGTGGAGAAGATGACAGGTCACAGAAGATAGTCAAGAAACCAGTCTTCCTCAAGATCGAAGTAGAGAAAGTCGAGTTCCACAAGTACTCCAATGTCCTTCGTGTATCAGGAAAAGTCGCTGAAGGCCAGGAAGAGATACCTAAAGGATCATACCACACATTCAATGTTGAAGAAGGGACACAGCTCAAGCTGATAAAAACTGAATGGTTCAAGTACCACAAACAGAGACTAGAGGAAGCATCAAAAGAGAAGAGACCTGATACCCTTGTCTGCGTGTTTGACAGGGAAGAGGCATACATAGCGTTGATAAAGCAATATGGATTTGAAATCCTGCTCAACCTCAAGGGCGATGTAGCAAAAAAAGCAGATGTCAAGCAACCCACCAAGAACTTCTACGAAGAGATCATCAAAGCACTGCAGGAGTATTCCACACGCCATGGTGTAGCGAACATCATAGTCGCAAGCCCCGCATTCTGGAAAGATGAACTGATGAAGAACCTCAAGGATGCAGAGCTGAAGAAGAAGATAGTATTCGCAACATGCTCCTCATGTGATGAAGGGGCGATAAATGAAGTGCTCAGAAGGCCTGAAGTGCAGACTGTGCTGCAGAAAGACAGGATAACGACAGAGATCAAAGCAGTGGAGATGCTCTTGTCAGAGATATCAAAAGAGGGTGCTGCAGCATACGGGACAGATGAGACCGAGAATGCTGCAAATGCAGGTGCCGTAAAAGTACTGCTGGTGACTGATGCACTCATACAGAAAGAAAGACAGGAAGGAGACTTTACACGCATCAATAACCTGATGAAATCTGCTGACCGGAGCGGTGCAGAGATAAGGATAATCTCCTCAGACCATGATGGCGGAAAGAAGCTTGATGGTCTTGGAGGGATTGCTGCTATACTCAGGTACAAGATGACTTTCTAAGACATTGAATGTCTAATAATAAATTTTCTGTATTTGTTTAGCTTCTACCATGGCAGCACCACGCTGCTAGGTCAATCTGCCGGCAAGGACTCGCTTATTTCAGCATAATAGCATGACGGTTCACTGACCACCACTGAACAAGTGGCCGGTATCAGCTTCTATAACTAACCGACGCTGGAGCGGTGGCGCTGCCAGAAATAGCTAAACAAATACAA
>JBDRET010000020.1:0-2297 GCA_043819495.1 Candidatus Woesearchaeota archaeon
CAAACGCACAAAGCGAAGGCTTCAACAACAAAATCAACATAATAAAAAGAAGAGCATACGGATTCAAAGACCTAGAATACTTCAAACTCAAAATCCTACAAACCTGCGGCATAAACCATCAGAACATTCCGTGAAGAGCCACTTTATTTATTCTACGCAAATACGAACCCTACTCGGTTCGCTACGCTCACCACTCAACGCAATCCTGCGTTGGTGTCCTTAAATTGCTACGCAATTTCAGGACTCCGTGCCACCGCCGCACGCTTGAGTTGGTCAATAGTTGACGCTCAGAGCAATTCTGCTCTGGCGCCCCAAAATTCGTAGGCGAATTTTGTGGTTTCGCCGAAGGCGTTCTTTCTTTATTGATTAGTTTAATGGGTCGTTAGCGTGCTAATTGGTGGTGACGGTTTCGTATTTGCTTATGGAAATGCTTTAAGAAAAACAGAATTAAAAAATATTAATGAAAAAATTATTATCCAGACTTACTCCAGATATGTACTTGCTTTCTTAGGGTCGTACTTCCATCCGATAGGCAGTCTGCCTGTTCTCTTATAGTACTTGACAAGCCTATTGATCTTGGACTCTGTGAGCTGCTGGCCGCGAAGAGCGGTCATGTCCTGCTTGTTCTCATCCATGTGTTTCCTTACGAGTGCTGCTTTCTTGATGAGTGCCCTAAGATCTTCTGGGACTTCTGGTCTGAGGTTCTTCTCATTGAGTATCTTTGTGATTCTCTTTCCTGCGATTGTCTTGACATCAGGTATTCCGTAAGTATCTCTTAGTGTCATCCCTATCTGGCTGCTGGTCTTGCCGTCCTTTGCCATCTTGGCGATGAGCATCTCGACTTCTTTTGCCTTGTACCTTATCCATGTAGGTACTGTCTTCTTTATCGGCTTCTTTGAGCCGCTCACTCCCTTCTTTCTTGAGTGCATTCGTGCCATATTATCAACTCCAAATGTTGTATCTATTTTCGCATCTATTGTCCGAGTAAGGGATGTAAGAACTTGCTTACACAAAAACCCGCAGGTTTTTGGTGCCAAAACTCAAAAGTTTTGAGCATCTCCAGTGCAGCTAAGCCTTTCGACCGATCTGCCTCTCGATATTTGCTGTATACAGGGGAAAATCGCTCCCTTATAAATGTTTTTGTCCTGCCGTAAATCTGCAATATTGTGCTATTATTGCCTGAGAGCAGCCATAACCGGTATTTGCCTCGTTTTGCATCGTTAATTTTAAATACTATCCTCAGATAGGGTTTGGTATGCTTGTTGTAGCACATCATGGCTGGGCAGCATAACTGAAGAACAGGTGATCTGATGAAGAGACTATCATGCATTATCATTCTATCCGTCCTTATCTTAGGGCTGATATCGGTCGCAGGGTGTTCTGCGCCAGAGCCTCAATATATCTGCGCAAGCGGAAAGATAACTCCAGTCAAGGAGGATTGTAAGACCAATAGGGTTTCTGGAGTGACTAAGAAGGATGCAGAGTCATATTCGTCACGTTATGTCACAGCATTTTTCGCCCCTTACGGCGGAAAGTCACAGCTTGTGAGCTCATATCTCGAACCTGATGAGGGTGATTACTACTCTACATTCATCGTCTCAGAGAAGGACGGGACACCATACGAGACAGTCGTCAAGGTCGATGGCATGACAAGTAAGGTGGCATGTTACGACAAGTGTGATTATGTGAAATGATTTTTATTTTTTGAAATCTTTTATTTGATCCATTCTGTTATTCGATCTATTCACTATATGTTTGCATTCTCTTTCATAAGAATCAGTATCAGATTCCAGTCAATAACTTAGCTTGGTCTGAAGCTTCCTCTTGAAGCTTATCTTCTTGGCGCGTATGATCCCTTGTATTGCCTGGAAGTGGTCGAGTTCCTTGACTATCTTCTCATATTCTGATAGCCCTTTCTTGCTGATCTTCAGGCTGTTCTTGTCATATATTATGTACTTGCCTTTCTGTAGGGATTCAAGATTCCTGTATATCGCCCTACTCTGCTTGCCGACGATGCCGAGACTGTGTATCGCGTCGATGAATTCTGCTTTCATCACAGTTATCTGGAGCATGGACTTTGAGAACCTGCGGCCTGTCTCGGTAAGGAACTGCCCCACTATGAACAGCATCTCCTTCTGCTTGTCAGTCAGAGCATTAGTTGCCATAGTGTTCTGATAAGCATCGTTCATTTATAAACGTGTCGTCCAGAGGGCTTGTTTGCAAGTTCATTGTTGGCACCTCATGAGTAGGTTGTGGGTTAGGCATTTGGCGTAGAAGTGTCTGGCTTGTTGCCAGAC
>JBDRET010000021.1:0-10628 GCA_043819495.1 Candidatus Woesearchaeota archaeon
GTGCTATGGACGAGCTGTTCAACAAGGCAAGGGATTCGGGTATGATCTGCGTGAATCTTGAGGATGTAAGCAGGAAGAAATCAGAATACAACATATTCAGGCTATCTGAAGTGACAGGGATACTTGACTCGCTTGAGTGAAGAGAATCATTGAGTGAAAAGGATTACATAGATAGCTTAGATGGAAGATGCGAAATCAGGCATCTTCCCTTATACCAAAGAGGCAAAGAGGTTTGGAAAACATGACAGGAATTAATCCGCAGGTGGTGGCCATACTTGGTGGCCAATGGGGTGACGAAGGGAAAGGTAAGATTGTTGACTATGCTGCAGGCTGCTTTGACGTGAGCGCAAGGGCGACCGGTGGCAACAATGCAGGCCACACGATATACATCGCTGGAGAGAAGCACATATTTCATCTGCTTCCATCATCTATAACCTGGCAGGATGTAGACTGTCTTCTCGGTAATGGGATGGTCATAGACCCATTGGTGCTGCTAAAAGAGATGAAGGCACTAGAAGCAAAAGGATTCGGTTATGATAACCTTTTCATCTCAGGCAATGCGCACGTAATAATCTTGTATCATAATATGCACGATGGCTATCAGGAGAAAAGCAAGAGCCAGGGCAAGAAGATAGGGACAACAAAACGCGGGATAGGTCCAACATACGCAGATAAGATGCACAGGACAGGGATAAGGGTGAACGACCTGCTGCACAAGGAGACACTATCAGAAAAGATGCTCTATTCCCTGCAGGAGAAATTTGGCATGTTCATGCATGTATATGGTGCGGATGTAAAAGACATACTTGATGATATCATGAAGGCAATGCCTGAAGATGAGATGTTTGAAGAGCATCGTAATAGATTAGGCATTGCAGTGAAGTCACAGGAGCTTAAGCAGATCGCTGATGCTCTCACTGAGATGTATTTTGCGCTCGGCAAGATATTGAGGCCGCACGTGACTGATGTCGGAAGCATGCTGCATGGAGCACTGAAATCAGGCAGGAAAGTGCTGATTGAAGGCGCTCAGGGACTTCTTCTTGATATCGACCATGGTACATACCCATTTGTCACATCATCAAATCCCTCTGCAGGTGGAGCAAAGACAGGATTAGGTATCTCAAGGGTCGATGAGGTGTACAGCATAATCAAGGCGTACACTACACGGGTAGGTAGTGGACCTTTCCCCACAGAGATGCTGGATGCGCAGGGTGAGTATGTCCGTGAGAAAGGGAAAGAATATGGCGCCACCACAGGAAGACCAAGGAGATGCGGCTGGCATGATGCTGTCCTTACAAGACATGCTGCCAAAGTGAATGGCCCTAAGATCATAATCACTAAGCTGGACATACTGACAGGTCTTGACAAGGTTAAGATATGCAACTCTTACAGGTATACAGGTCCAAGAAGGATATTCAATGGGGAAGTGTACTTCACAGGAAAGATACTCAGGGAATTCCCTACAGATTCTTCAGTACTTGAGCACTGCACACCAGAGGAATGGATCGATATGCCTGGATGGACTGAAGACATAACAAAAGCAAAGAACTTATCAGAACTTCCTCTGAACTGCAAGAAATATCTCCAGATGATTGAGGATCTTGGTGGAGTCCAGATCGGCCTGATAAGTGTAGGTCCTGAACGTCACGAGACGATTGAGGTGCCTGGAGTATGGCTCATGTGCAAAGAGAGCGGACAATCAGTGACTTCAGCTACAACCTCCACAGTAATACCAATCACGATAGATAAGCCACCTGTGCCTGATTTCAAGAGCGCAGGCAGCAATGTTAAGTATAAAGGGATAATATACGACATGGATAACACTCTGGTGGATTCCAATAAGTTTGTCCGCCTGCTGATGAAGCGCACAATAGGGCGGTTGAGTAAGTTTACCGAGGTCAAAGTGCCTTCAGAAGAAGAGATGATGAGAATCCAGGCAAAGAATCTCCCTTTCGAGAAGACATTTGAGGAGCTGTTCCCTGATCCTGAAGAGTACATGGGAGAGGAACCGTTCTGGAAGTTCGTGATCGACAAATACAGGGAAGATGCATACAAGTTCGATATGTTATCTACACCTGATGGTGTTGCTGCATTCAATGAGCACAGACAGAAAGGAATGGAACAGGTCATCGTGACCAACAGGGTGAACATGGCACCATTGCGTCTTGAACAGGCAGGATATCCTGAGATAGACAACATATTCAGCCCGGAGTCAAAAGAGGCGATGAAACCAAACCCTGAGGCATTCCGTCCAGCGCTTGAATATCTCGGATCAAAAGGGATTCTCAAGAACCAGATACTTTCTGTAGGTGATCATCCTGATGATTACCGTGCTTCAAAAGCAGCAGGTCTTGATTTTGTAGCGGTACTCACCGGCATCACCCCTCGTGCTGAATTCGAGAGATTAGGTCTTGATAAAGATAAGATCGTAAAAGACCTCGGAGAACTGGATAAGGTACTGAAATGAGGTTTATATAAAATGGTATCAAAAACTGACTCTGTAAAAGAATATCCTTATGCGAGAGGTTACAAGGCAATCGCAGACAATGAGAGGAATGTGGATCGTCCTTATGATACTTTTGCAAGACTATTAGAGAAGATAACCAAAGAATCATTTGTGGCAGATATTGGTGTAGGTTCAGGATGGCTGACTCTGGGATTGGCCAAACATTGCGCGATGTTCTATGGTATTGATCCTAGCGAGGGTCTGCTTGCCGAAGCATTGACTGATGCCAACAACAGCGGACATAACAATACACAACTGATAAAGGGAGTCGCTGCTGACCTGCCATTTGCGGATGGGACTATGGATCTTGTGATATCTCTCCTCGCCCCACACGATACGAAAGAGGCGTATAGGGTACTAAGACCAGGAGGTCACTACCATATTGAGAAAGTCGGTGCTGGAGACAAGAGAGAACTGAAGTCTTTCTTCGGAGAGGATGATGAAGGGCCTCGCGGATACCTGTGTACACTACAGCCAGGAGATCGTCTAAGGACTCTTGAAGCAGAGCTGAAAGAGGCAGGCTTAGTAGATGTCAAAGGTGAAGAAGTATATTTTGACCAATACTTCTCAGGAATTGACGAATTTGTACATCTCCTGAAAGAAGTACCCCACACCATAAGGAATTTTTCAGAATATGATGATAGGAAAGCTCTGGAGAAGATAGCTGCCACATTGATGACAGACAAGGGACTCCGGACGACACGACACGAGATAATAATTACAGGGACCAAACCAGCCAAACCATAGTCAACAGATATTTTCATTTTCAGTATCGCTTCAGGAATATCCTTACCGGGTGATGTATCGAGGATGTTTGAAAAAAAAGAGAAATGATATACAGACTAAGAGACTATTTCTTATTGATATCATACACAGAGTTGGCTCAAATTTTCAGCCATAGAAGAGATATCCATAACATACGAGGTGTTGAGTGTGACTGAAGAGACAGAGAAGAAAGAGAAGACTGAAGATTATGAGAAGAGAGAGGCAAAAGCAGTCGCTGATGGGAAGTCAAACATGAGCAGGGAACTGTTCTCAAGGAAAGTAGGCAGGGGAAGTCTTTTTGCAGAAGTGAGGGAAAACCCCTCGATATATCCTGATCATTACATGCTAAGAGCAATCGATGGAGTAGGCACAAAACTATTCCTGAGTCAGTGGCTTGACAGGTATGATACTATAGGTCAAGATTTGGTGGCTATGAGTGTTAATGATTTGGCTACTTTTGGGAGAGTAGAGCTAGACACGATGGATGTATACTTTGCAGTCCAGGCAGCAATAGAGAATGAGAAGATGGGTCAGATCATGAAAGGTATAGATTGCGCACTGATGCAGTGTAGGAAAACTCCAAAAGTCCCTATCAACTACGGCAAACTAGAGACTGCAAGTCTTGATGAGATGATAACAGGCCCTGTTCCCGGATATGGTTATGATATATCAGGTACAGTCACTGCATTCATACGAAAAAACGATGTGCCTTCATTTGAGCCAGAACAGGGAGATGTGATTGTAGGTTTTGCATCATCAGGTCTTCATAGCAATGGGTTTACAGCAGCAAGGCATATGCTTTTGCATCCAGATGTTGAACCAAGAGAGGAATGGAAGTCTGAGTACACTGGCAAGTTCTGGCTTGAAGATGCTGCACCTTGTGGAAAGACGATAGGAGAACTATTGCTTACGCCAACATTGCTCTATTTTAGTACAACATACAAGATAGCGCAAGAAATACCTGGCACCTACGGAGTGAACATCACAGGTTATGGCCTCAAGAATTTCAACAGGTTCGGTGAAGGTATCAAGTACCTGATACATCATGCTATGGAGCCCCACCCGATACATGCGCTCATCATGAGAGAGGGCGGATACGACGTGAAGAAAGCGTATACAAAGATGAATATGGGGATGGGTTTTGCGATGATAGTCAAGGATTACGACCAGGCCTCAAGAGTGATAAGGATCGCTTCAGAAGAAGGACACCGTGCAAAAGTTGTCGGTCACATAGAGGCGAGCGATGAGCAGACACCCTCTGTGATACTTGACAGCAGGCTGCATTCACTTAATATGAAGGTAGAAGAGACATTTGAAGGATATGATTGAGGTACTGCAATGACAAAGAAGAATAGGATAGAAGTGAGATACCTACCAGGTATAGACTCACGCGGGAAGGTCATAGCACGCAAGATAATGTCATTGATGGAAGAGGGCGTGATAAAGAAAGCCGAACTGACATCAGTCGACGTCATAGATTCTTATTCCATCAATAAGGAACTCGATGAGCATACGCTCAATACCCTTCCCGATATGCTGCGGGACAATGTGACCCAAGAGGCAAACACATCATTCTTCGACAATGCAGATTATGTGCTTGAGATAGGATTCAAGCCAGGAGTGACTGATAACATTGCGATGACTGTAAGGAAAGGCCTGGAAGACAGGCTAGGAGAACATTTCAGAGAGGATGAGAGCGTACATTCATCTCAGGTCCTAGTAATCGGTGGCAATCTGGATCCAGAGACAGTGCAGCAGATCGGCGAGGCCCTTGCAAACCCACTCATCCAGAACATATCATTCTACAAGGTCGGTGAGAGAGACCGAAGGGAACCTTACATCCCAAGAGTTGTCCTTGAAGAAAATCCTGAAGCATCGATAGTCCCGATCAGCGACATGCGATCAGACATCCTGAGATCCGTCGCAAAGAAAGGGATAATCGATCCAAAGACAGGAGCTCACAGAGGACCGCTTGCATTGGACATCGATGGTATGCTCCCCATGACAATCATAAGAGAATATTTCGAGAACGAGGGTCGTGATCCGACAGATGTTGAGCTGGAGTGCCTTGCCCAGACCTGGTCTGAGCACTGCAAGCACACTATTTTCGCAGCTGCCCTTGATATGGATAGCGACGACCAAGTCCCTGATGGTCTATACAAGACATACATCAAGGGGGCAACCGAAGATATACGGAAAGCTTGGAAAGAGGAAGGCAAAGAGGACTGGCTCCTTTCAGTGTTCCATGACAATTCAGGCATCCTCAAGTTCAACGACAAGTGGGCGATAACTGACAAGGTAGAGACACATAACTCACCTTCTGCGCTCGATCCTTATGGCGGTTCCATAACAGGGATTGTCGGTGTGGACCGTGATGCTATAGGTGCAGGACTCGGTGCGATGCCTTACAGCCACAGGTTCTTTTTCTGTTTCGCAGATCCTAAGAGCCAGCGAAAGCTATTCAAAGGAAAGGATCACAAAGGCAACCTCACAAACCGCATACTCAGTCCCAGAAACATCATGGATGGTGTCATCGAAGGTGTAAAGGATGGCGGCAACAAGTCAGGCATCCCCACACCGCAGGGCGGAGCGTTCTTCCATGAGCATTATGGAGGGAAACCATTGGTATTCGTCGGCGTCCAAGGCTTGCTTCCGCTCGAGAGCGCAGGACGCATATCCTATGAGAAAAAAGCGCTGCCAGGCGATCTTGTAGTGATGGTCGGAGGACGCGTTGGTCTTGACGGAATACACGGTGCAACTTTCTCCTCAGAATCTATGGATTCTGGTTCTCCCTCAAGCGCAGTACAGATAGGCGATCCCATAACCCAAAAAAAACTGAGTGACGCAATAGTAAAGGAAGCTAGAGATAAGGGATTGTACAACAGCATAACTGACAATGGTGCTGGCGGCCTTTCATGCTCAGTATATGAGATGGCAAAAGAATGCGGCGGTGCACATATAGACATCGACAAGATCCCGTTGAAATATCCTGGCATGCGCCCTGACCAGATACTGATATCAGAATCACAGGAAAGGATGACATTGGCAGTGCCACCAGAGAAGTGGGACGATTTCAAGGCAGTTATGGACAGGCACGATGTCGAAGCTACAATCATAGGAGAGTTCAACGATTCTGGACGTGCCACTGCGGAATTCAGAAATGGCGAAGTCATGGACGTGGATCTCGATTTCCTGCATGACGGCCTCCCGCAGAGAGAGCTGAATACCACATACACTGAAGAGCTCTACGAGCATGAAGAGCCTGACTTCCCTGAACCTGATGATCTGACACAGACTCTCCATGATATGCTCTCGAGGCTCAACATCTGCAGCAAGGAATTCATCTTCGAGCAGTTCGACCACGAGGTCCAGGGCGGTTCTGTTGTCAAGCCTATGGTAGGACCTGGGAAGGCGGATTCTGACGCTACAGTCACCCGTCCAGTCCTTGATTCACGTAAAGGTGTCGTGAGTACCCAGGCACTCTGCCCGAGATACAGCATGATCGACACGTATGAGATGGCGATGTGCGCCATCGACACTGCAATAAGGAACATGATCGCTGCAGGAGGGACACTCGAGAAGATGGCTCTGCTCGACAACTTCTGTTGGTGCTCTTCTGATGAGCCCGAACGCCTCGGACAGCTGAAGCGTGCTGCTGAAGCATGTTACGACGCAGCGGTCGCTTACCGGACTCCATTCATCTCCGGAAAGGACAGCATGTTCAATACTTTTAAGGGATTCGATGAGCAGGGCAATCCCGTAAAGATAGATGTTCCTCCCACCCTGCTCATTTCAGGGTTAAGCATAATAGATGACGTAAGAGACTGCCAGACACTTGATGCAAAGGTCGAAGGCGATCGCATATATGTTGTCGGTATGACCAAAGATGAGCTTGGAGGTTCTGAGTATTTCGCCATGATGGGAGAGCAGGATCAGAACAGGAAAAGAGAGTACATAGGCAACAATGTACCTGAAGTGGATGAATTGACGAATCTCAACACGTACACGAAGATGCAGGCAGCAATCAGGCAAGGTCTTGTCGCGTCGTGCACCAGCGTAGGTATAGGCGGCCTTGGTATTGCACTTGCCAAGACTGCTATAGGTGGCCAGCTCGGCATGGAGATCAACCTTGACGAGATGTATCTATATGATGCAGTTGAGAGGGATATGCAATACATGGACAGCGTGCTGTTCTCAGAGAGCCAAGGGAGATTTGTCGTGACTGTGGACCCTGAGAAAGTAGAGCAGTTCGAGGAACTGATGTCTAACAAATCATATACCCCCTATAGCCATATAGGTAAAGTGACTGATGATAGAAGATTCACTGTGTTCCAGTCAGATGATGAGCCTCCGATGATCGATACGACAGTCAACAAATTGACCGAAAGCTACAAGTCGCCATTGAGGGAATACTGAGGTGTTGGAGATGACGAAAAAAGGACCAAAGACGATCATACTAAGCGGATATGGCATCAACTGTGAGCGTGAGACTGCTTATGCGTTCGATCATGCTGGCGCTGAGACTGAGATAATGCACCTCAACGACATTGTCACGAACAAACAGCATCTGGAAAACTGCAACATCCTGGTATTCCCTGGCGGTTTCAGCATGGGCGACGACACAGGGTCAGGTCTCGCTTATGCGAACATGATCCGCAACCATCTTGAAGACGAGCTTGAAGCTTTCCGGCAGAGAGATACACTTGCATTAGGGATCTGCAATGGTTTCCAGATGATGACACATCTGGGATTCTTTCCAGTGAGCACAAAGAAGTATGGCACTCCTGAGACTGCATTGGTTTTCAATGAGAATGCAAGATACAGGGATCTTTGGGTCAACCTCTCTGTAGAACTCTCGGATTGCATCTGGACAAGAAGCATGATAAATATGCACCTGCCGATAGCACACGGAGAAGGGAGGTTCTACGCCAGCGACGATATTGTAGCGAAGCTTAAGCATCAGAGCCAGGTGGTGCTCAGGTATATGGATTCATATTATATTGATGGACCTGGGAATCCGAACGGATCGGTGGATTGTATTGCAGGCATCTGCGACCCTACAGGAAGATATCTCGGCATGATGCCACATCCAGAGCGGGCGATAGTTGCAATGCAGGATACTAGATACACCAGAATCAGGGAGAGGAGAAAAAGGATTATGACAATCCTCACAGAACCGACCACTAACATGGACCTGTTCCGTAACGCAGTGAGCTATTTTCAATGACACTGTCATGATGAAACAGGATAATAAAAGAAGAGATGAAGAAAGGTGAAACAATGGCAAGAGTGATGATACTTGGGTCCGGAGGCAGGGAACACGCATTGGCGTGGTGGTTCAAGAAGTACGGACACGAAGTGCATGTTGCACCTGGCAATGCCGGCACTGCGATAGACTGCAGGGCAAATATCGACCTGAACATACATGACTTTGATGATATAGATAAGGCAGCAGTGAAGAACTCGATAGACCTGGTGGTAGTCGGGCCTGAAGATGCTCTTGTAAATGGCATCGTCGATTATTGGGAGCGCTCAGAAGCACGCCAGAGCGGGATTAAGATATTCGGACCACCCATGGCAACAGCAAGGCTTGAAGGCAGCAAGATATTTGCCCGCAGGTTTGCAGAGAAGTACGGGCTGCCCATACCTGAATATCTTGCACTCGATTCAGGTGATCTTGAGCGCAACCTGTCAATGGCTCGACGGCACCTGACAGGGATGAAGAAAGGGATGGAGAAGGAACTTCTGGTAGTCAAGGCAGATGGACTCTGTGCAGGCAAAGGCGTATATGTGAACAAGAACCTGAAAGAGCTTGAAGACTGCCTGGGATCATTGGAGCAGTTCGGCAACGCAGCCACAGATTTTCTTCTTGAAGAACGTCTTGTCGGTGAAGAGGTATCTATAACACTGATTACGGACGGGATTTCATACAAGGCATTCCATCATTCACAGGACCACAAGAGGAGATTTGACGGTGACCGCGGACCTAACACAGGGGGGATGGGTGCTTATGCTCCGACCAGACTCGTAACACCAGAGCTGGAAAGGATCATCGCAAAAGAGGTGATCAACCCGACGATAAGAGGTATCCGGGAGGAAGGGCTTGAATACAATGGGATACTGTACATCGCATTGATGATACAGGACAACAGGCCATACCTTATCGAGTACAACTGCAGGTTCGGTGATCCTGAGACCCAGGTGATAGTCCCACTGGTAGATGCAGACCCTTTTAGGTTGATGATGGACTGCATATATGGACGTCTTGACAAGACAGAATTCGCTCTCAGGCAAGCATACTCATGCTGCGTGGTTCTAGTAGGTGAAGATTACCCGATAGCCAGCTCAAAAGGAGAAGAGATCAGTTATTCACCTTCAAATTTTGGTAAGGATGATATATTCATGTTCCATGCAGGCACGAAGATGGACGGAGGGACTGTCGTCACAGCAGGAGGCAGGATCATGGGCATCACAGCAATCAGCGATATTGACCATGAAGATGCGATTGGCAAAGCATACCGTGCAGAACAGAAAGTATGTTTTGCAGGAAAGGATTTCCGTAATGATATTGGATACCGTGTACGGGGCAAAAAATGATGATGAGAGAGCACACACCATGTCAGAGCTGATATACGACCCGAACAAGAATGCAGGACCGATGTATGTTGTGGCATTCGGTTCAGGCAGCTGCAGCACCATCGAGAAGATGCTTGAACATCAACACGTCCTTGACCAGATACCTGGAGAGGAAGGGTTCAAGGTGGCAGCAATAGTCACTGATCAGCATGATTCACAGGCACATATCATATCAGATAGAGAAGGTATACCTTTAGTATACAACAATCTTGATAAATTCATGGAAGAGCAGGGCATGGACCCTAAAGACAACAAAGAGCGACGTGACTCCCAGATGCGCGCCGCTTTTGACAATGCGACAAAAGACATGCTCCTGCAATGTGCAGAAAAAAACCGATTCAGGATAGATATGATTGCGCTCGCTGGTTATATGCTAAGGATATATGATCCGATAGTGGAACAGTTCTCAGGAAAGATAATCAACAGCCATCCAGCAGACCTGTCGATACTTGACAACGATGGGAGACGGAAGTACACAGGAGCAAATACAGTGCTTGACGCAATCCTCGCAGGAGAACCTGAAACGCGGACATCCATCCATATAGTGCGCAAAGAAGTAGATGCTGGAGAGATACTCGTCACATCAAGACCGCTGGTGATAGACCGCAGCTCTCTGCATCTCGTGGATAAGGCCTGTAAATATGATATGTGCCCTGAGACCATGAAGCTCGTGCTTGACTATGATCATTACATCCGCGGCAGTACAAAGATGAAACGGAAT
>JBDRET010000022.1:0-10296 GCA_043819495.1 Candidatus Woesearchaeota archaeon
GTTCACATGCGTGTTGCATCCAGAGATAGAACCGACAAACAACAGGGCTGAAAGAGGAATCAGAAAATTTGTCATTTTGGAGAAGATTATGGGCTGCTTGCGTTCAGAGCAAGGAAAAAGGACAACACAGATAATGATGAGCCTGTTTGGAACCTGGAGATTACAAGGACTAAACCCCTATAAAGAACTAAGAGCCCTCCTCTAAGCTTAATACATACATTTTAGGCAAAACTTTAAAAAGATGGTCTTTTTTTCTGCGACAATACTAAGGTTCAGCCTTGGAAAATCCAAAGCATTAGGAGGAGTAAAAATGGAAGGAACAGTAAAGTGGTTTAACAGGAAAAAGGGCTATGGCTTCATCAGTGGTGAAGACGAAAAGGAGTATTTTGTCCATTACAGCGCTGTAGCACAGGGTACATTCCTGAGGGATAATGATCGCGTATCATTCGAACCTGCAGATGGTGAACGTGGACTCCAGGCGCAGAGCGTGACTCTGCTCCAGAAAGGAAGCGAGATCGCCAAGCAGGCAGAGTCTGTAGACGCAGACCAGATGTAATAAGCTGGATAAGTGTGCTGCAGAATATCTGATACACTAAATCTTTTGAATTTTTTTTACTATATTTCTGAATTTTTATCTGTTCAGCTGATTCAATGCAGCACTGCTACGCTGCTATATCTTTGTAGGTATGCTTGTCGTCAAAGATTCATACTGTGCTTGCGCAATAATCGATTATTCCATGACAAATGCAGCCCATCCTGCTATGTTTCTAGAGGACACGCACAAAGTGGTTGCAGTGCTGCGAGAACTAGCTGAACAACTGCAACTATTTCTATTCAAGAACATCATACAGCACTTTCATCTTAGACTTGTGATCAAGCTCCTTGTCTGCAAGGACGCGGAATATCCGCTTGACCTCTGGAAATAATGCATGGTTTGCTATGTGCTCATAATACTCGATGTCAGCATTCACTTCATCAATACCCAGCTTCAAGAGCTCTTTTGCATTAGCCTTATCTTTTATGTGATGTAGTTTCTCCTGGTCAAAGTGAAAGCTCTTTATATTGAACTTTATCGGCAGCCCGAACTTCACTATGCTGTGAAGGTTCAGGTGCTTCATCATGTCAATATGTCCCTTGACATCATCTGCCAGGGAACGGAAGAAATCAGAAAGTATCTTGTCAGTCGCTTCCTTTGAAAAGCGATCATACATGGCGAATATCTCCTCCTGCCTCTTAAGACCCTCGAAGACCGCGCCTCTTACTGCTGATATCGACATACCTAAGCACCTCTTTTGTATCACTGTTGCCTACTGCATTTATAATGGTTGTGGTAAAGTATTTAGATGAGTAAGTATTGTATCTCCCCATGACAAGTAATAATATCGAAGTTGAGGTAAGAAGCTTCCTCACAGACGACCAATACGACAGATTGTTGGGATTCTTTCGGACAAGCAGCAGCGATGTTGTTGAGGATGACCAAATCACATACTACTTTGAGGCACCGATCGACATCAGGATACAGCAGAACAATTCAGGATCAAAGATCTGGATGAAAAAAGGCAAGATGCATGATAATGCCCGTGAAGAGCTTGAGGTCAACTTTGGCAGAGATGAATTCCCCATGCTTGAGCAGATGTTTGCCATGATGGGATACCCTGTAAAGGTGAAATGGCACAGGAAACGGCACAAGTTCAGATGGAAAGGGTTTGATGTCTGCATAGATGACAACAAGGGTTATGGAAAGATAATCGAGATCGAGCGGAAGACCACTGCTCAAGGTAAAGACTGGGCTTTATTGGAGATAAGAGACGCGTTCAATAAGATTGATATCCTTGTGACACCTAAAGAAGAGTTCGACAGGAAGTATATGGATTACGTGCAGAATTGGAGAGAGCTGACACGATAAGTCTCATTTTGATAAATTTCTGAGTGACAGATATTTTATACGTATCAGGAGTGGTCTGTCTCATGGTATATGTCAACCAGGTCATGCTTGACAAGAAAGGTGTCAGGAAGAACAGGGAATTCCTCAGGGCAATCTATACTTCTGAGGATCTTGAAGATGTCAGTAGGTGGTTTGATTTCCTGCATGCGGAGGTGTCTTTCAGGAGACAACCTGACCCTAACATGACGCTGGATAGGTTTGTCAGGCTGATGGGAAAGGATACGTACATCCCTCTCCAGATAGGTTCTCCAGGTCCGTATGAGATAAGATATTGCGCGTCGGTAGATGATGGTGTGAGAAGGCACTTCTTTTTGGAGTGTCCATATACAGAATGGAACTTTGATGTCGTGTCTGGGCTCTACCTGCAGGCTTTTGGTGTGCGGTTAGAAGACGAGCCTGAGCGTCCAGGTCTGCATCATTATTATGAATGGAGAAAGAATAATTATAATTTATAGGAACTATTCCCTTATAACTCTCAGAAAGCTTTAAAAAGGCCTGACTTTCTCTCATATTTCACATTATGCACTAATCCCCGTGTAGCATAATGGTGGTGCGTCCGGCTGTAGCTAATACAGCACCCGTAGACAAGGCATGATTGCCATGTATGAAAACGGGTCAGCAGTCACCGGAAGGTTGCTGGTTCAAATCGGAATTTCATATTCCGTGAAAGTCCGGCCGCGGGGATTTAACATTTACTTATAGTCCTTATACATTTAAAAATAGAAGAATTTATAGAGAATGTTTCTTTTTTGAAGATTTACGATAATCAATTGCTTCTTTTTCGATTAGTTTAAAGAGTTTTTTGATTGAGTTAATTTCTTTTTTTGATAAAACTTCTTCAATATTTTCAGTATTTATTGATTCTAATATAGAGCATCCTGGTTCAGAATCATGCGTAATAACTTTTATACTGTTATCTGTAAGCCTCATTGCCCAGAATGGATACATCTTACATATATTTGGTCTGATATCATATATCTTACATTTGTTGTCATCATTAAGAAAGATACATCTGCCGTTCTTCTTTGTCTTTAACCGAAGAAGTCTGCCCCTTTTATCAAGTAAAGAATGTCTAAGATATCCTTCAAGTGCTGGATCCTCTTCTTTAAGAAGATTTATTGTTTTTTTTGACAAAGGAGAATAATCTAAGAAAAAAGAGTAGTCTTTTTTTATCTTTTTTTTAATATCTTTTGCATTAGAAAGACTAACAAAAGCAAATTCTGTATTATCCTTGAATATGCAACAATGTTTCCTAGGGGAACAGGTCTTGCAATGTTTCTTGAAATCCATATGCTATTGTCTGTTATTGTTTAATTTAAATATTTATTGAAATAATTAGCTATAAATTCACTATGTTTACCAATATTAACTTAAATCCCGACTTTAGCCATAAACCTTAACCTCTGGTCGCCTTCCGGCCGCAGGGATTTTACCCTTTACATCATAAAAATCAATTGTAAAGGGTAAGTTTATATACTTCTATATGATTAAATGCATTTCATGGTATATATCTATAAAAAAACCATCGGAGACAAAGAATACTATTATCTCAGAGTATCGAAAAGGGTTGATGGCAAGATAACCATAAAGGATGTGGCATACCTGGGAAACTCGATTGAAGAAGTTAAAAAAAGCCTCGAGGGGCTTAAGAAATTCCAGACAGAAATAAGGAAAAGCTACAGGAACATCAGCCGTTCATTGCAATCAGGGCATTTCCTGGAACTTGCCAGAAAATCAAAGCTGAAAAGCGATAATTACCTCGAAAAGGACGTGGCTGAACAAGTCGAGGCAGCAAAACTACATTTCAAAAACCACTTCCTGAAATCAGACCCTGCGACCATACGAGAGACTTTGAAGCATTTCACCATAGAGTTCGCATTCAACTCGACTTCAATAGAAGGCAACACCATAACCCTCCAAGAAGCAAAACGACTGCTGACAGACCAAATCCTGCCTGCCAACAGGACACTAAGAGAAGTATACGATCTACAGAATACGGAAAAAACATTCTTCTGGCTAATAGATGAAAAACCTGCTTTTGATGAGCAGCTGATAATAAAAGTCCACGACCTGCTTCTTGATAATATAGATATACGGAAAGGGTACAGAAATCACGACATCCATGTCTTCAAATCAAGATTTGACGCGACACCTTTCACATACATACGCGCAGACATGAAGCTGCTTATGAAGTTCTATAATGAAAACCAGCAAAAGATGCACCCTCTGGTCCTTGCTTTGACAATCCACCATAAACTGGAGAAGATACATCCATTCGCAGATGGAAACGGCAGGACTGGAAGAATGATGATGAATTACATACTCATCATGAAAGGTTATCCTCCAATAGTCGTCTCAAAAAAGAAAAGAGCAGACTATCTTGAATCATTGAGACAAGCAGATGTCTCAGAACTGACCAAAGCAGAATCTAAGAGCTACAAGAAGCTCGTTAACTATATGGCAGAGGAGCTTTTGGAATCATACTGGACCAATTTCAACATATGATTAAACAACTGCGTAAAAATATACCTACGGAAACTTATGAATTCCAGGGGCTCCGGCCGCGTGGATTTTTTGTTTTTTCTTTGGACTGCCTTTTTAAAGCGATACTTTATAAGTAGGTTGCTGACTCCCGGATTTATGGAAGAGTTCAAGAAACTAGGTCTGTCAGACCACACTATCAATGCCATCAAGAAGAAAGGCTTTGTAAAGCCTACTCAGATACAGGAGATGGCAATACCTATCCTTCTCAAAGGAAATATCGATCTTGTAGCACAGGCACAGACAGGGACAGGGAAGACAGCAAGCTTTGCTTTACCTATACTAGAGATTGCAAAACCAGGCGCAGGTCATGTGCAGGCAATAGTACTCACACCGACAAGAGAGCTTGCATTGCAGGTCTCTCAGGATTTTGAGTCATTAGGAGATAAAAGGATGCGTGTTCTTGCCATCTATGGCGGTGCATCAATAACTCGACAGATACACTCCCTTCGGCATGGAGTAGATATTGTCGTCGGGACACCAGGACGTATCATGGACCTCATGGACAGAGGCAACCTGGACATATCCAAAGTCGATTTTGTCGTGCTGGATGAAGCAGATGAGATGCTGGACATGGGTTTTCTTGATGATATGAAGAAGATACTCAGGAAGACCGGCCGCGAAAAGAGGATGCTGATGTTCTCTGCGACAATGCCGCGGGAATTGCTGGAGATAGCAAAGACATTCATGCGTGAGCATAAGATAATAAAGACAGAAGAGCTCATGGTAAGGCTCACTGAACATGTACGCTATGACATAAATCCAAAGGACAGGTATGAAGCTCTCCGAAGGATAATATTGGTGAATCCTGATTTCTATGGACTCATATTCTGCCAGACAAGAAGCGAAGTTGATTCGTTGACCCAGAATCTGGTCGGAGACAACTATCGTGCAGCAGCGCTACATGGAGACTTCTCGCAAGGACAAAGAGAAGCGATACTGATCAAGTTCAAGACGATGAAGACAAAGATACTTGTGGCGACTGATGTCGCTGCAAGAGGGATAGATATAGAGGACATAACCCACGTCATCAATTATTCAATACCTCGCACTGCTGAATCATATGTGCACAGGGTAGGAAGGACAGGTCGTGCAGGAAAGAAGGGTGTAGCGATAACTTTTGTGATACCTTCAGAAAGCCGAAGACTAAGGCATATCGAGCAGTATATCTCTCAAGTCATAGAGAAGAGAGCACTGCCTTCTTCAGATGAAGTGGGCAGATTGAAGAAGAGCCAGATAAAATCGATCATAGAAAAGATCATCGAGAAGAATAATTCAGAATTCGATCCTATAGTCAAAGACCTTCTTGAAAATAATCCTCCTGAAAAGGTGATAGCTGCAGTGTTAAGATACGCTTTCAAGGAACAGATGGACAGTATAGGCCGTAAGGACATATCAAAAGTCGTTGAACATACTAGAGACTCTTCACGTGAAGGACGTCAGGGAAGATTTGACCGAAAAAGAAGACCTTTCAATAGGCGTCCTGACAACAATGCAAGGGATAAGAACGCGCACAGCAGACCAAGAGATGACCATTCCCGGAAGCATAATAAAAGTAAAGGCAGGCCCGATAAGGAGAGAGCTTTTGGGCGAAAAAAGCACTGATCCTGAAATTGTCAGGTGTGCTGATAAATGTACCATTAGGTGGTATTGCTATCTTCTTATCATGTATCACTAATCATGGTATGATATACTTTCAGGGGGATAAGCTTTATAAACTCCCTCTTTTTTTATTGATATTGAAAATAAATGACCGCTAGGCGGTAAACAAGAGCGATAAATATATGCTGCTACAAAAAATCATATTGTTGATTGTCCTGCTCATCTTCTCAGCATTCTTCTCTGGTGTAGAGACTGCCATGTTCACACTCAGCAGGCTCAAGCTGAAGCACCTTGTGAAGAAGAAGGTTCCAAGAGCAAAGGATGTAGAGGCATTGCGGGCAAATCCCAGAAAGCTGCTTATCACAGTACTTATCGGCAATAACATAGTGAACATAGGCGCGTCAGCACTCGCGACATCGATCGCGTATGAATTCTCATTGAACTATGCAGTAGGCATCACTACAGGAGTGATGACATTCCTTATCCTGGTATTCGGAGAGATAACACCTAAATCAATAGCGACCAAGCACAATGAGGCGATATCTTTGGCTGTCGCAAGACCTGTGCATTACATACAGCTGATACTCTTTCCCCTAGTATTCTTCTTTGAGAAACTCACTTCTGTCCTCACAAGAGGCAATGATGCCGAGAGGCCGCTCGTGACAGAGGAAGAGATCAAGTCTTATGTCTCAGTAGGGCAGGAGACAGGCCAGATACTCGAGAGCGAGCGAGAGATGATCCATAGGATATTTGAATTCGACGACCTTGAAGCGATGGATGTCATGACACCAAGGAGCAACATGGTCTGTGTCTCAGCAGACATGAAGATAAAGATAGCAGAAAGGGCGTTCCACATCGAAGGGCATTCACGATTGCCTGTCTATGATAAAGACCTGGACAATATCGTCGGTTTTGTGCATATAATGGATGTGCACAAGCTCACTCTGGCAAAGAAAGAGAAACCGATCAGCACAGTGATGCGTGAGATACTCTTCGTCCCATCATCAAAGAAGCTTGACACACTATTGAGGTTCTTCCAGAGAAAGAAACAGCATATGGCAATAGTGGTCGATGAGTTCGGCACCAATATAGGACTGATCACGATCGAGAATGTCCTGGAAGAGATTGTCGGTGAGATAATAGATGAGACAGAAAAAGTAGAACCGATGATGCGACGGCTACCTAACAATAAGTTTCTAGTACGGGGAAGATCAGATATCGAAGAAGTCAACCAATTCTGCAATCTTGATCTCAAGGAAGATGATGCTTCAAATACCCTATCAAGCCACATACTCCAGACAATCGGAAGGATACCTACCCAGGGAGAGCGGCTTGAATTCCCCTCCTGCAGGATGGAGCTGATCAACATACACAAGAACACGATAAATACGGTGCTCCTCACGTGCAAAAGAAAGAAGAAATCTGAAAAAGGCTCAAGCAGCAAGTGATCTTAATGATTGCATCATCTTTTTCTTATTAACGCAAACAGGGTTTAATACCTGAAGAATCTTCAAATGATTCTTCTTAGGAGATCTTTGCAGGATCCCTTTTGCGGACCCGTCGAGCCAACCTGGCCGCAGGGATCTTCTACTCATCATACTTCTTGCTGGACAGGGCCTTCACGTGTCTCTTGTATGTCTTGAGGTGCTTTGCCATGTCTGTCTTGTTCTCTTTCTCCAGCTCTGCCAACCTTTCCAGATTACTTTCTGTAGCGCACCTGCTGAGCGTGTGGAGCTGGTTCAGCGCCTTGTCGAGCGTCTCAATATCTTTTGGCATAATATCTGGTGTGTCATATATGTGCGTGATGAACTCATAGAATCCTGTTGCATCTATACCATACATGTTTGAGCTTGCGGTCAAGTCCAGCCTTCTCAGCAGGCGGTTCATCCTGTCAGTGTGTGTCGGTTCCTGCGCATTCTCTCCACTGAATCTTTTCCTGTCCCTCTGCTCCTCATAATGAAAGCGTGCGCTCGTGACCTCGGGTGAGCGTATGTCTACATGAATCCTATAAACCTGCCGAAGGCTCTTCATCTGTGTCGCATCATCAAGCCTCTCATCGTGCAGGTAACAGCAGATGTCAAGCGACCTGTTCGGCTCGGAATAATGATCCGAAGGCGTCATCTCCAGCTTCAGCAGGAACTCGTTGCCCTGCGGGTCCTTTTCTGTATTGTAACTGATGCCCTTGCGCGCATTTAAGCATGTCCATCCTATTGCCCAGGCCAGATGCTTGTACTTATTGCCTGCCATGGAGCAGGCTTTATACTTCACTTTCTCCTGGATATCCTGCTGCTTGGCGCTCTCATCGGCAAAGATGCCTATCTTCTTCATGCCCTCCTGAAAATTGTACTTGAGATCCATCAGCTGCTCTTGGGCCGTGAACTTGAACTCATTCAACTCTTTCCTGATGATAGACAAGATATCCTGTCCTCTCTGTCGAGGTCCTTCACTTGCCTTGGTGACCTTATGCGCGATGGTCCCTGTCTTCTTTCCTATGTTGCGCACTGCGTAAGCGATATCTTTCATCAGCTCTGTAACATAGAGTCGGAAGTTACTATGGTCATCTGCCTGTACTCTTGGCATCAGTGCAGTCTCATTCTTCACAGGCTCTGTCTCGACAGCGCCGACTTTATCATCTATAGATGGCGGGCCTTCAAGAACCTCGAAACTGCCCTTCTTTGGTCTCTGATCCAGGTCAACAGGCCCGAAAGAACTGGTCTCAAGACCGAACTGTTCAATCTCATCATCTGAGAATGACGTCTCTGTAAGTGTCAGAATGTCTGAATCAGGGTCTATACATCTTTCTTCTATACCTCCCTGTTGCGGGGCATCACCTTGCACATAATCTTTGATTATGGTGCTGATGCCAGCATCCATATCTCCTGATCCCTCGTCAGGCCCTGTAGCGAGTCGGCCAGGCAACTTATCCTCTTTTTTTTTACTCAGACCATCGTCATCAGTGACTATCAAAGCTATTGCTACACTGCACTGCCCTTCCAGTATCTGCTCTTCCTGAGCCTCTGGATAGCTCTCGTCCAAATCGTCTTCGGCTGCTCCCATCTTCTGCAATTGCATCCTTACCTTGCTCTTTTTCGCGCTCTATGCCCTGTGGCGCTCAGAATAAGCTCCCCAACACCTGCAATAATCAGTCATTTACCATTTATAAAGGTTTTGTGTTAGTAGTTACGGACATAAGTAATTGGTAAAATTGAGCGTGAAATCATATCTTTGCCAAAAATTCTCTAAACGTTCCTTTAATTGTTCAATTGTTGGAAAATAATTTGAGTTTGTTACGTCATGTCTCGTTATTTTCCAGCAAGTTTCTATAGGGTTTAATTCTGGACAATATGGCGGTAGAAATATTGTTTTTATGTTCGAGAATTTTTTCAAATAGTTCTTTATCACATCAGTTTTATGATATGATGCATTATCGAATATGAACACATATTTCTTGTTTTTATCTAATGTATCGATAAAATCTGACAGAAATGCTTTGTATGTTAAACTATTTTGTCCCTCAAAATCTTCACAAAACAAATCACCAGTATCTTTTAATGCTCCAAAAATCGTTATTTTTTTGTTGCTCCAGAAAAATTTTCCTCGTGGTTTTTGACCGGTCAAATACCACATTTTACGATAAACTGGAACCAATCTAAAACTAACTTCATCAAAAGACACTAAGGTATGACCCAAAAACTCTGATTCGACTTTTTTTTAAACTCTCGACGGAAATTAGCAACTTTCTCTGGATCATTTTTAACATGCTGAGATCTTGGAGTTATCAATGAAAAACCAATCTTATGTAAAATGCGCCTAGCATGACGCATAGAAATTGGCTTTTTTATCTCCCTAGAAATAATGTTTTTTAATTCTTTTGAAGTACAACTAGAATACTTCATATTCTTAGACACAACCTTTTTAACGATCTTAGCCTTTATCAAAGACAAATTCTCATCAGAAAAATTCGAAGGACGACCAGAACGCAACCGATTCTCAAAACTTCTCGTTTTCTTATAACGCCTCACCCAAAAACTAACTTTTTGTTGACTGGTCCCTAAAATATCTGCAATAACATGCTGCTTTTTACCCTCATCATACAATTTTACAATCAACTCCCGCTCCTTAATCTGTGCAGATTTCATAAAAAAATCACCTCTACACACCACAAAAACTAACTACTATATAAAACAAACGATTTATGTCCTTGACTA
>JBDRET010000023.1:0-47835 GCA_043819495.1 Candidatus Woesearchaeota archaeon
GCCTTTAAGCGTCTAACAATCCACCTACGTTTTTTTCATCTAACTTGTATGCCATAAAACATCCCCTCCACAAGAAAAACAGGCATACAAGACCCTATTTAAATACCTGCCAAAAGTGTAAACTGAAATCGATACTAAACAGGTCAATCAAGCTAAAGAAAACTTTAAATATCGTACTCGCTTAAAAATAGACGGGTGTAGAAAAAAGTACGTTTGAGATGCTTCGTATGGTTGATATTGAGATAAGATACCCTGAGACTCCTAGTATAAGGACTGGTAACAAGATAGATACTGAGATAGACTATAATGGGGTAAGGATATACATAGGGAATGTCTCATTCACCAAGAAAAGAAAGCGCAGGAACGCACATACCGTTGACATGACCCTTCTTGAGTATGATGTATTCAAGCAGGAAGTCCATAAATGTGACGTCCCTCTCACCCAAAAACAGGCAGACCGGCTCAACCGGATAGACCTGAATAATTCCCCTGACCGGACATATCTCATAAAGACAGTGCGTGAATACGCACCATGGTTCAATAATGATACTGAAGAGAGATTAGAACAATTGATCCTAAGCGCCATAGGAAAAGAGAATAAGAAAGCAGCAGAAGTCAATGACTACCGCTCTGACCTCATGAAAGATCATCGCGAAGAACAGGAGCGAGCACGCTTCTGCACCCTGTGGAAACTCATACTCAGCCACAACATAACGCAGGAAGAAGCGGAAGAGATGCTGAGGAAAGGCAACTACGACAGAAGAAGAAAGTGATAATATGGATGCAATAACTGACGCAAAAGAGATATTCGCAGACTGTCTTGAAGGGATAATGCGCAAGAAAGGAGTATTCTCAGAAGAGACACACATATACCTTACACATCTTATGTCACAATATATCCGTTGGAACAATGATGACCTATCCCCCTCAATACACACCAGAGACACCAGACCATTCATATTCCAGATAAACTTCAAAGATGCAGGAGCAGAATGCCTGAATCCAGTATATAGACGTGAAAAGTTACGCTCATTAGGTGAGACATTGCTGCTTGCAGTAGGATACTGGCCAGAATCAATATCTTCTACCCCTGTCAGGGGCAGACCACCACTTGAGTATTATGCGACCGAAGGAGCAGTAGCATACCAACGGGCAGCAAATATCAAAGACACACAGGTACTGAAGCAGACCTCGCCCATCCTTGATGAGATGGCACAACAATTCAAGAAATACGCTGCAACCTTACACAATGTCAGGAACAAGATAGGAGATATATCTGTGACCAATATTGATGTTCTCTTCACTGTAGCAGAATTCCTGAAAGAGGATAGCGGGATCGACAGATACATCCTGAGCACTAACCACGGAGCATTCATCGACCCTGATCGCTCACAGAAGCCATTGATCAAACATTGATAATATAAAAAACACAAGAAATAAAATAATAAATTATCCTTACGGGAACTCCAGATGATAGCATGCTTCCTGGAGCGAGCCAAGGACAACATCGCTGCGTCGGTCTATAAGGCCGCAAGCAGTCGTGTTCTCTGTAACCCTGACAAAACCAGTTATACAATACGTCTTCTGGAGCCTTGTCGCTGAGAAACCTCTTGATTTGACAAAGAGAGTGCATGAATTGACATCATTGCGCGCAGCAGCGACCTCTCCCATGCACCCATACAACTGCTTGTCATAGCCCGCATCCCAGCAAGGCTCAACATCATTCTCTGCAACTGCAAGAGTAGTCAGGCACTGTGCCTTGCTGTAATAATCATTTATATCATTGCATTCACGGATCTTCGAGTCGATGTTCTTAGACTCTCCGAAATGGGCTATGCATGCTTCTCTCTTATCACCTGATCTGCTGCAGTAATTCCTATCCTCTGAAACGATCGCGAAATCATAATAGCAAGACGTATCATCCACACAAGCAGTCTCAGGAGACATGTCAGTGAAGAAGTAGAATGGACTGTGCAGATATTTGCCATCTTCCTCGATGATGTCTGCAGACATTATCACCTGCTCATCACCAAGATTCACCTCATAGTCAACATCATTTCCAGTGATGCCTTTCATGCTTATGCTCTGTATCCCTAGCTGATCACCCACCCTGCGGGCGAGGAAATTGAACTCCTTTGGACTGAACTTCTTACCATAATCATTGATGAAAAGGCCACGCAAGGCAGTGTAGCTCTTCCTGTTCCACGTATTGATAAAGAGTTCAACAGATTCTCTCTTCACTATCTGCTCTGTGGTCTCAACAACCGGCTCAGGTTCTGGCTCAGGTGCTATCTCAGGAGTCTCACGCGTATCACATATGCTGTTAGCATTAGTATCAAGACAACAAGAGCTGCCTATCATCACGTTTGGCGGCGCGCACATCATCTTCTGTGCACACCCTGTGACCATGATTGCGATGACTGCAAGAACAAAAGTAAAGATACCTGTCCGAATAAGCTTATCGATATACATGATATTCCCCCCACATGCCGAAAAATCACCAAAAAAAACGTAAAAAAGATATTAAAAAATATCAAAAAATAAAAATTATTCTTCCTCGATGATGATCGTTCCCTGAACTGTAGGTCGCGCAGTGGAGAACCAGACTATCTTGCCCGGCTTCTCGAACGTGTAGCTCCAACTCTCACCTGCAAGTATAGGTTCAGGTGTCACGCCCATCTGTCTCTGACCGCTCCAGCCTATGATGTGCTGAAGCTTATCGTTCACATTGCGCCATTCAACAGTCGTGCCTGGCTTTATAGTCATCTCTTCAGGATACGCTTTCAGGTCTTTCAAAGAGACTACCCTATAGTTCTGAGCAGTCTTTGCTTCATCACCTGTATCAGCAGACTCTTCATCTGAAGCAGCTCCTGTATCTTCAACTACATCCGGACTCTCTTCTTCCACGGCAGCTGGCGTGTCCTTAACTCCTGTTGCAGTTATATCAGAACCAACATCCTGGACTGCATCGTCCGGAAGCTGCGGTTCAACCACGCCCATGTCAGGACTGTCTATGTCTTCAACGACCACATCTTCTGCTGGCTCCTGCGGATCATCAGACCCACAACCAGAAATCGCCAGCAAGAAAGACATCAATACTATAACTCCGAATACATTTACGGTTTTCATAAGCTGACCAGAAAGAAGCACCATTTAAATATTTTACTGAACAGTATCGAGACTGCCAGTACCGACATAATTACTCGCCATCAGAGATATAAGGCATGATAAGCTCTTTATAGAATATCCTGCCAGCATTGTTGATGACATATTCCTTGGTGAACTCCGCTGCAGCAGCGTACATGGCAGATTGACCTGAATTCCTGAATCGCAGCAGACCAGTCTCTTCTGGACTGAATTCCTTCTCATACATGAACAGATCTGTCGTAAGAAGTATACGTAGTGAAGGGACTACTTTTTCCTGGAAAGGCAAAGAGAAGTATACTGAACACCTATGCAATCTAGGGGTCTCGTAACCTCCCCAATAACCTGCAGTAGCCAGAAGATCATCACGCGCTGATTTAGGTATGCTCACATCACCTTCAATGTTAGCACCTAAACCCATTATATCCCCTGACTTAAATGGCACTTTTATAGACGGCCTCCACAAGTATGCTGTTGCGGCTATCTTGACAGTCTCAGGATTCACTATAGACATATCTCCTTTATCCAGCTCATCCAAGAGCCCTTCAAGGGTGAAATACTTGATGAATATCTTGCTATCATGAGAATCTTTAAGCTTGCTAAAACCATTACCCTCCTTTGGAGGATATGCATTCAGTTTTCCTGAAAAGAACTGCAGTATTCCATTAGGACGTGCACTGAGCACCCCAAGAGGGACAATGCTATCCATGATAGGAGATAATCTTCCCTTGAAGTACTCTTCGCTCAACTCCCTGAACAATGCTTCTTTCACAGAAGTATCAAGTGCCCATGCCTGCGAGAAACGACCATATCCTCCTGGAGTCTTTATGCGTCCTTGCGGCCCTATCTTCTCATTACCTCTGCATTCACGCCCAAGAAGGATATTCCATTCACCATCAATGATACGGTCAAGGACGAGTCCAGGACGTATCATACATAGTTTTGTCCCATCTATAGTGCGGCATCTGGAAGACAATTTATTTTCACCAGAATATAGCTCGTAGAGACGGACCAGCAGATCCCTGTCCAGCTTCCGTGTCTTGAAATCAACAAGCTTTCTACCTGAATCAAGATGCGCCATCAGGTGTGATATGTAGTCAATCATATTTTATCACTTCAACAGACAATGAATTCAATAATAATCTCAATAACCAATAACATCAGTATATTATCCCAATAAGGACTCCATGAATCTGATTGAAACGTATCTTCTCAGGATCCTGCATCGGATTGTTATCCCCTTTCACTATAAAAAAATCTCCCGCACTGTCAACCCCTTTTGATATCACCCTATGTACTATCAGGCCATCAGTTATACTTGACCTATAAGATATCACATCACCAGGATTGACCTCTGCAGAAGAAGCAGGCCTTATCTCTATCGAGTTTGCAGTCTCATCAAAGAATGGATCCATAGAGTTAGTATCAGTAAATGCAGCCCAGCTAGCTCCCTTGACATCCAACACTATATTATTATCATATACGTGTATCTGATTCTCCTTTATATGATCTGAGGGAGAAAGACGCTCAGGACTTGACATAAAGGGCACTATGGCGAAATTAAGCGGTTTTTCAGCGTCATAATACACAAAATTGGTCAACATAGCGTTAAGTATCCAACCAAGACTGAAAACAGCCATAATTGTTAATGCGAGCCTTATTTTCCTCAAATTTGTTACCTCGGACAGTACCTCAACCTTATACTAGCTGACCACACCCTGCCATTAACTACTTATTAGTAGTCGTTTTATTTAAATGCTTTTCGGTTTCAGGAGCAGTTTCAGAAGCAAAAAAGTTTATAAACCACAGGGAAGCTCCTAAACACCATCATGACGCTAAAGGCAGCATCCATATTGAACAAGAATGCGAAGCAGCTCAAGCAGAGCAGGATTCTAGAGGAAAAAAGTCTCGAATGGATACTCAAGGGAGTAGGTGCAAGAGTAGACACCCCAAAAAGCGCTGATTCTGTAGCTGAAGTGTGCCGTGAGTATATACAGGAGAAGATAGACATAGTCATCGTCTCAGGAGGGGATGGCACGGTCCAGAACTTCCTGACACACAACTTCAGGGAACTCTACAAGAAATTCAATACAGGTGGCATGACACCAATAGAGTTCGGCAGGGTGCTGAACAACATGGCACTGGATCCTGATACAGGACTCGTCCTGCCCGCAGCATACCATCGCATGAAAGGGACAGTCAACACTTACGGCAAGACACTCGATATGAGATCAGATATTGAGATAATGGCAGAGAACCTTGATGATGCATTACATAAATATTCAGAATATGGAGCAAGAGCATTCAGGAGGATATATGTCCCTATCCTCATGATATATGACCCGGACAACCAGGACATCGACAATGTCCAGCTCATGACGCTCTATGCGGACAGCATGATATACAATATATTCGAGGAATACTATGGTCCAAAAGACCAGGGCAATGCTGTCGGTCCGCTCGACTCGCTCAAGATCATCGTAAGGGCAGGAGTCTCAGCAATACTTGATAAGATGCTTCCTCGTGACCGCAGTGTAGGGAAGATATACAAGAACAGGTACATCGACAGGATAGTCCAGGAATCTATAGGTGAAGTGAAAGCAGACGGGACAACAATAGTCGGCAAGGAATATGACAGGAACGCGATGGCGATCGGCACGATGAACGCAAACCTCTACGGCATAAAACCTTTCAACAAGATGCCAAGGAAACCAAAACAGTTCAATGCCTTCTTCCATGCCACAGCACCAGAGAGGAAAGAGCTGCTCAATCCTGAAGATTATCATTTCCAGCTTCTTGTAGGAAACATCAAACTGCTGGACGTAGCAAAGAGACTACCTAACTTCTACCTGAACCGGAGCTCAAGAATAAGGGGAGTGGCAGACATCATGACAAAACGCGTCGAAATAAATGATGTGGAGCCATTGAGATACATCGGAGATGGTGGCAGGTTCCTGGGTGGAAGGAACATGGTGATAGAGATCGCATACCTGCAGCCTTTTGTGCAATTGAATCATAGACCGATGCAATAACGAAAAGTAAACTTCTTTCTGATCAAAGCAATATCATGGCAGTAGCACCCAATACGAGCAGCACTAAAGCCGATGACGCCTGTGTAGCATGCTACTAATTTACCAAGATAATCAATATAATAGGACGCCTGCGGCGAACCTAAATAGTTCAACAACTCCGGCGTGCGTGGCAGTATAATCCTTTTCTCAAAAAAGCGAGTCAGGCTTTAGTGCTGCGTCAAGATATAAGAGAATCAGCAAATCTGAGGCAAGTATTCAGCAGCACTCACCCAACAACTTTTTATACAAGATACAATTCTGGAACGTCATGAACACCATAGTAGACCTGCACATACACTCAAAGCATTCAAGGGGATGCAGCAATGACCTTGACATCAAGAATCTTGAGAAGTATGCGAAACTGAAAGGGGTAGATGTCCTTGGTACTGGTGACTTCACACACCCTGAATGGATAAAGGAGATCAAGTCACAGCTTTCTGATGATCATGGAGATGGAGTGTATCGGACTAAGACAGGATACCCATTCATACTGCAGACAGAGATATCTCTGGTGTACACACAAGGCGATAAAGGAAGAAGGGTGCATAATGTAGTGCTCGCACCGAGCCTTGATGTAGTTGACCAGATAACAGATGAGCTGAAGAAGCGCGGACGGGTCGATTATGATGGAAGACCCATATTCAAGATATCCTGCATCGAGTTTGCAGAGATGCTGCACAACATAAGCAAAGATACAGAAGTCATACCCGCACATATCTGGACACCCTGGTTCTCATTATTCGGCTCAAAGTCAGGATTCGATTCAATAAAAGAAGCGTTCGGAGATCAGCTCAAGAACATCCACGCGATAGAGACTGGCCTTAGCAGTGACCCTCCGATGAACTGGAGACTCAGCCAGCTTGACAAGATGCAGATAGTATCATTCTCAGACCTACATTCATACTGGCCCTGGAGGATCGGAAGAGAATCTACACTCCTTGACCTGAAAGGAAAAAACATCACGTATGCAGGAGTACTGCGTGCTATACGGACCGGTGAAGGGATGGCAGGAACAGTAGAGGTAGATCCCGCATATGGAAAATATCACGAGGATGGCCATCGCAACTGCAATGTATGCATGAACCCTAAAGAATCCCTCAAAGTGAACAAGATATGCCCAAAGTGCAAAAGACAGATGACTATCGGAGTGCACCACAGGGTAGAAGAGCTTGCAGACAGGCCAGAAGGATATAGACGTACAGATGCAAAACCATTCTACAAGATAATCCCTCTATCTGAATTGATAGCGAACATACATGGAAAAGGCATCGCAACAAAGAAAGTGTGGGAAGAATACGGAAAGATCACGAAACTCGGGAGTGAGATGGATATATTGCTGAACACGCCGCTTGATGTGCTGAAGCAAACGACATCAGAGAAGATGGCGAATGCCATACTGCTCAATAGGGAAGGAAAGATAAAATTACTGCCAGGATATGATGGAGTGTATGGCATCCCGCTATTCTCCGAAGCACAGAGGGAGTATGCAGGCCCTCAGATACTACCCAAGGAGGCAGATATCAGCAAGATAAAACCTAAACCAGATAAAAAGATCAAGAAAGACAAGTCACAGAAAGGCATCATGGACTTCTAATCACCATTTTAGGCAGCAGCAGAACAAGAAACTGCTCAACAGCCTTATGGCAAGAATCAGAATAAAAAAAAATGCCCGACCATGCTTTGAGGGGCCGGGTAAAACACAAAAAAACCCTAGAACTTACTTCTTCTTTGCAGCCTTCTTCTTTACTGCTTTCTTTTTAACAACTTTCTTCTTAACAACTTTTTTCTTTACTGCTTTCTTTTTTGCCAAAACACTCACCTCGTTTTGCCGATTGAAGCACGTCTAGCGCGCTAAAACCAACAATATACAGTAATTGTGGGTATTTTAATATAAAAAGGTTTCGGTTTTTAAAGAAAAAAATATGTGAAAATACAAAAAATCATGTGAGAAAAAAATATTCCATGAAAATGACGCATATTTTTCTCGACGAGAAAATCAGAAAATCAGAAAATCCTGAAGCCGATGCGCAAAATGCGCTGCATGATGCAAAAAAACACAAAAAATTGAAAAAATCGAATCATGCAGAAACATCACAACAGAGTGAAGAAAAAATCACAAGTGTGCAGGCATGAACGCATCAACAAAATTTTTTCTCATCTGTGATGATACAAACTCTGCAAGAGGCTTCAGGTTCATCGCATCTTCAGAGTTATACTCGACGAGAGAATCAAGATAGCTCTCATCACCTGTCGCTCTGTACTCATGCCACAAAGAGACTGCATCATCACCTGACATCCCACCAACTGAAGAACTTCGCGCTATTCCAAGCGCTTTTTCTATATTTTTCAGCCCTCCAGAAAAACCGAGCCTTGCAAGCGGAAATCGGAGATCAAGATGCGGAATCTGCGGAACTATGGTGTTAAAATAGCGGTTGATCACTGGAACATCAAATGACTGACCATTGAAAGTCACAAGCAACTTGTAACGCGAAAGTATCATCTTCATGTTGTGCTTATCGAGTCCCTTGCCCTTAACCAGAGTCATCATCTCATTGCCATCATACATCCCTACAACAGTGATGTCACCATAATATCCGCCGGTCTCAATGTCAAGAAAGACACAATCATCAGAGAAATGCTCATACAATCTCCATGCTTCTGAACTCGGCAGCCTGCCTGCAAAGTATCCTGAGTCATGATCCATCAGATGTTTACGTGCTTCCTGCAGCTTGCGACAATAGTACTGCTTCCTTTTGAGTGAGATGCCGGGCACTTCTTTTGCCTCAATGAAACTTTTCCAGTCAATGATACCTGCCTGCCATAACTTCTGCTCCATCTTATGGCTGATACGTTCAAGAAATATGAATGAGCTTCGGATCATGATCTGAAAAAAGATTTGGAGGTATTTATATGTTGATATCCGTTGAAACTTAATTACAGCACCCCTGCCTAGCGAGCTCACGATAGCTGAAACAAGAACTGATGCAGTTCAGCGGAAATACTCAATAACAGAAGCGGAGCGAGCGCAGAGGTGCTGGTATAATTTTAGACTCTTGAACGCTGCCACGCTCACTTTGTTCACGTAATCTATCCAGTCTGCCCAACTGCGATAGTTTTCGCAGATTAAACCACACGCGCTTTCCCCGTAGGCGCTGGGTTCACAGCAAGCTGTGAACTTTCGCTAGGCGGCAGCGTTATATTATCAAAATGCAGGGCTGTGGTGCAATTGCTTTTATATTCAAACTACCTGTTGTTTCAACCATTTTTAAAGTCATGGAAATGTATTTATACACCCCCAAGAACTCCTGAATCCACAATGAAGCACACAATATTGCTCGGAATCATGCTATCTGCACTTATCCTGCTCATTGCAGGCTGTCAAGATAGCACCCTAACAGGAAAGACTATCGCAAGCGATGATGAATCTGCTGAAAAAGGCCCTGAAATAAACCCTATAACAGGAGCACCTTATCAGGATATAGAAGCAAAAAGAGGACAGACCACCAACATCACAGAGTACAGAGAACTCCTCAGAAGAGCAAGCGCAATAGATTCATTCTCATACAATTTCAGCGATACCAAGCTAGGTGACGAGATATACGGGTATGAACTTTTCGGAAGGTTCGTAAAGATAACACTTCCTGAACCACAGAAGCACAAGACAGGAGAAGTGTATGATGAGATAATAATGGACAGACTGACAAAGACTGCACTCTCACACTGCAGCAGGGAGCTCTGCCCAAGGCCGAACATCGACAAAGAAGTCGAAAAAGTAGATTATGATACATATTACCTGAACGACATATATGAATATCTTACAAAGGCGACAAATGGCCAGTACCTCAATGAAGAGATGATGGGCGATCAATATACCAAAGTATTCAGCGCAAATTTCGAAGGCAATGAGGCAAGAGTCTGGCTCCAAGAGTATTACGGATTCCCTCTAAAGATCCTTGTCAAACAGGAAGATGGATCAAAGAGGACCATACTGTTTGAGAATGTCATGGTTGACAACACAAGAAAGGCAGAGATAGTCCCTCCAGGAAACTTCACTGTAAAAGGAGTCGAAGGGAACTGGATATTCTTTGAGCACTATCTTGGAGAATGGCCACCAAAAGACAGCAAGATAAGGCTTGATGATGACGGCCAGCCATACATGATCGCATGATCATACAAATTTTTCTTTCACTTTCTCAAGAAAACTCTTCTGCGGAGCGATCTTATCACCCATCGCCTTAGCAAAATCATCCAATGACTTCTTCTGTTTTGCATTGAGGTCATCAGGCGTGTGGACCACAACACGCACATATTGGTCGCCTGCACCGGAACCTCTCAGATTAGGCACCCCTTTATCACGCATCTTGAATAAGGTATTTGACTGCGTACCAGATGGGATCTTGAGCTTTGCTGTCCCAGATATTGTAGGGATCTCAATGCTTCCCCCTGCCACTGCTATCACGAATGATATCGGCACTTCCATATGCAGGTCATCACCTTTCCTCTCAAATATCTTGTGATGCCTTACATGGACAACAACGTACAAGTCACCCTCTCTTGAACCCTTCTCACCAGCTTCACCCTGGCCTCCAAGCCGCAATGTAGTGCCTGTGCTCACACCTGCAGGTATATCTACCTTGATCTTGCGTTCATTCTCTACACGGCCAGCACCATCACACACGGAACAAGGGGTAGTTATCACCTGACCCTCTCCATGACAACGCCTGCATGTCGAAGATGTCTGGAACATCCCAAAGGGCGTCCTCTGTGTCTTTATGACTGTACCTCTTCCACCACAATCAGGACATGAACCGATGTCAGAATCAGAATCCGCACCGCTTCCATGACATTTAGTGCAACTCTCGTAACGTGGGATCGTTATGTGCTTCTCAGCACCGTTCACTGCATCCTCAAGATCGATCTCCATATCATACCGAAGATCAGAACCTCTACGTGGTCCGCGTCTCCCTCCACCACCAAAGCCTCCGAAACCACCTCCAGCGAACAGGCTCTCGAATATGTCGCCGAAATCAAAACCACGACCGCCAAAATCATTGAAATCAAATCCAGCACCAGGACCGCCTGAACCAAAGTCAGCAGTCCCGAACTGATCATAATGAGAACGCTTCTGATCATCACCCAATACTGCTGCAGCTTCATTTATCTCCTTGAACTTCTCAGCAGACCCTATCTCCTTGCTGATATCAGGATGGTATTTCTTTGCCAGGCGCTTGTATGCCTTCTTTATCTCATCCCTTGAAGCATTCTTCTCAACGCCCAATGTCTTATAGTAATCCTTTGCCATAGTCATCACTCATCCTTTTTCCCGAACAATTCCCACTCAAGCTGCCTTGCAAAAGCCATATACTCCTGTAACTTAGCAGGGTTCTTGGGCTTATAACGCTCCTTTATGTAATCAAAACGTTCTTCCAATGATACTACCCCTCCTGCGTTGACCCTCAGATCAGAATACATCAACAGTTTCTCCTCAGGAGTCTTTGGCACATATTCAGGAACATCAAGATTGATGAGACAGTGAGTCTCTATCACCTTTGCGACCGCATGGAATCCTCTTGTCCTAAGGAACTCACCACCCTCAAGACCATGACAGACCTCTGCATCAAGCTTCATTATGTCATGCAATAATGCTGCTGCAGAAAGAAGTGATCTGTTGATCTTTATTCCTTGCTTCTCCATATCATCAGCGAGCTTGAGAGCAAGATTCTTAACAAGGATGCTATGCTGCACCACAGCTGTAGCTAATCCTACCTCTGCCATGAGATCATGGCATTCCTGTTCTGTTGGAATGCGTGGTTCCATCATATGATCATTCGGTTGAACTGTTCACATATATAAAAGTGAATAATAAAAGTGAAATAAAATATTCAAAAATAATAAAAATAAATCATTTTTTGCCTTTCTTCTTGTCGTCCTCGACCTCGTAGTCAGCATCGACAACCTTCTCGTCTTTGCCTCCTGCGCTGTCACCCGGAGCTTCGCCGCCTTCTGTAGGCTGCTTGCCTTCCTTGGCCTGCTTCTCCTGATACTCCTTCTGAGCCTTCTGATACATCTCAGTTGCGGCATCGCCGGCAAGCTTCTCAAGCTCCTCAAGTTTCTTCTTTATGGTCTCGACATCCTTCTTCTCAGGCTCAAGGAGCTTCTTGATTTCAGCAATCTCAGCCTTCAGAGGTTTGAGCTTATCTTCAGACACCTTCCCTTCCATATCTTTCATCGTCTTCTCAGACGAATACACAAGAGTGTCTGCCTTGTTGATTATCTCAACCTCTTCCTTGCGCTTCTTGTCCTCTTCTGCATGAGACTCAGCTTCCTGTCTCATCTTATTGACATCATGGTCATTAAGCTTGTTCGGTGCAGTGATGGTCATCGCCTGCTGCTTTCCTGTGCCGATGTCTTTTGCAGATACGTTCAGGATGCCGTTAGCATCTATGTCGAAAGTCACTTCAATCTGTGGAATCCCTCTTGGTGCAGGAGGAAGACCGACCAGGTCAAAGTTACCCAATAGCTTGTTGTCAATAGCCATAGGACGTTCACCCTGGAAGACGCGGATAGTCACTGCAGGCTGATTGTCAGCAGCAGTAGAGAATATCTGCGACTTCTTTGTAGGGATCGTAGTATTCCTGTCTATCAGCTTAGTCAAGATACCTCCAAGAGTCTCAATACCAAGACTCAAAGGTGTCACATCTAATAGAAGAACATCCTTAACATCACCTGAAAGGACTCCTCCCTGGATTGCAGCACCCATCGCTACACATTCCATAGGATCCACTCCACCTTCTGCTGTCTTTCCTACAAACCCTTCAACAAACTTCTTAACTATTGGCATCCTTGTAGGACCACCAACCAGAATTATCTTGTCGATATCTGCAGGTTTAAGTTTAGCATCTGCAATTGCCTGCTCTATAGGGTGCCTACATTTCTCAATAGTCTTGCCAACAAGCTCCTCGAGCTTAGATCTCTTGAGTTTTATGACAAGATGCTTAGGTCCTTTATCAGTAGCGCTGATGAACGGCAAGTTGATATCAGTCTCCATTGTTGTAGAAAGTTCAATCTTTGCTTTCTCAGCAGCTTCCCTTAAACGTTCCATTGCTGTAGAGTCTAAACTCAGATCAACACCTTCAGAACTTTTGAAATCTGATACCAGCCAATCAACAATCAGCTTATCCATATCAGTACCACCAAGTTGGGTATCTCCTGAAGTGGATTTTACTTCAAATACCCCCTCGCCAAACTCCATAATGGTCACGTCAAGCGTACCTCCACCAAAGTCAAACACAAGAATCTTGTGTTCCTGGTCAGCCTTATCAAGACCATACGCAAGTGCTGCAGCAGTAGGTTCGTTTATGATCCTTACAACCTCAAGACCTGCAATAGTACCTGCGTCTTTAGTGGCCTGCCTTTGATTATCATCAAAATAAGCAGGAACAGTCACAACTGCCTTTTCTACTTTCTCACCCAGAAACTCTTCAGCATCTTTCTTTATCTTCTGCAATATGAAAGCAGATATCTGCTGAGGAGTATACTCTTTGTCGTTCATCTTATACTTGAAGCTGGTCCCCATCTTCCTTTTCGCAGCACTTATCGTCGCGTCAGGATTAGAGACTGCCTGCCTCCTTGCAGGCTCACCCACAAGCATCTGGCCATTCTTAGTGAAAGCCACTACGCTAGGGAACGCTTTACCATACTGCGTAGCACCTTCAGCAGACGGTATTATCTTAGGCCGTCCTGCCTCTAAGAATGCTGCAGCTGAATTTGAAGTTCCCAGATCGATTCCGATTATCTTTGACATATTTCATCCCTCCATAGGTATTTTGTATCTTGATTGTTCGCCTTCTTTTTCGCACAATATCATATTCCACTCTCTTTTACTCAAACAATGAATCATAATCAGGTGATTCCCCTTTTTCTTTGAAACTTACAAAATGCATCTTATCCCCATAAACATCTTTTATGATCTTTGCAGTGACTTTCTTCGGATCCCTAAAATCAAATCCCAGTTCTGTGACAACATGTTCAACATATTCTTCTGTGGGTGCCTCAACCTCCAGAAACCAAGGTATCTCAGCATACTTATCAAGCTCTACTTTGACATCCCCAATCTTATAGGTCACCCGGTATTTCTCCATGTCAGCGAAAAGCTTCATACCAAGTTTCTCAAATATCAAGCATGCAGCGTCAAAATCATCGACAGTGAACTCAGTCTCCTCATTCACCTTGAAATGCTCACCTTTGATAGGATCCTTAAATACCACTTCAATCCGATCAGCAATCTTCCTCACACGGACATATTGACCTTTCTTTACCAACCGGTCATCAGGAAAGTCAAAGGCCTTCGCATGAACCAGACCCTGCTCTACCTTCTTAGCACCAAGCTCTTTGAGCTTCGCGACTATCTCTTTCGGGTCTATCTCCAGCACTTTCACTTCGATCTCTTTCATCTTATCTCCTCAATGCCTCTGCTCTCAATATCTCCACGACAGGTTCTGTCAGGAGAGCTTTCCTGGGAACAGGATTTATGGTCACTGTCTCGAAGAACTTCGAGAGCTTATTGAGCCTGAAATCATCATACTCCTTCACAGACCCTAGTGCATGATACACTTCCTGGTCTGTTGTCACGAATCTCTGCCTCTTCGGATTGCAGATGATCAATGTATCAAGATCATCATCAGCACCTATCAGGTAACGCAGTATCGTATCTGCCTCGATGAAATGCTCGACAACTTCAGGAGTTGCGCGTCTTGTGTCTGGCTGATGATAGTCCATATTATCGTCCTCTGATGTATTGCCCTTTACCTGCACTCATCCGAAGTATGACGGTGTAGAGACTGTCTTAGGTTCTGCATTTGCCTGCCTGTCCTTGATCTTCTGCTCTGCCTTCTCTATAGATTCAGGCTTCTTTATCTCTCCGAAATCTGCCTCATAGTCTGTCACCACCTTGTTGAGCAGATGCAGCATCTGCTTTGCATGGAATGGGTCAAGCAGGACAACATTATGCTTCACACTTATCGAAGGACCCTGCTTTGATCTCATGTCCACCCTCGGGGTGACTGACTTGAAGTCAAGTATAAGCTGCATAGGGTTGTAACTGATCGACATCTCATGGCAGAAGAATGCCTCTCCATCGTCGACTGAAATGTTTATGTTGTTGATATTTTTCTGTTCCATATAATCCACCTTATCATCTGCTTCATCTGAAGCGTTCATAGTTAAGTATGAGCTTGAGCTTGCTCTTGTCAGGGAAGACTTCCTCAAGCTTCCCCCCTGGCAATGTCCTTCCGCCAGTCTCAAGATATGATGAATACTGACGTATCGATTCAGGGTCAAATACGTTGAGACAATAATTGAGCAGGAACCATACATGGAGATCATCACCATGCTCGCTGCAATTACCGATCCTGCAATGCAGGGGCTTGACCTTGTGTATCCTACACATGTTGTTCTCAAGAAGGAGACAAGGACCATAGGGCTTGCCGTCCTTCTTCATCGGCCTGATCTTGAATAATGTGGTGTGGAATATCTCAGTCTCCTCAAGAAAGTCCTTCCTGAACTTGTCTGTCGGGATCTTGAGGAAACCCGCTATCTTTGCGACCTCAGATTCAAGCATGAAACCAGAGCCGAAAGAGCAGCACTTGCCGCACTTATCGCAATCTCCTCCCAGTTCAAGCGCTTCCTTCAATGGAGTGTCTTTCTTCAATGTGATATTATCACCCTCTTTTACTGGCACCAGTCACTTTTTTGCGACCTTCACCTTTGAATGGCGTAACACAGCACCTTTGAGCCTGTATCCTTTCTGGAGCTCCTCAATGATTGTGTCTTCAGGATCTTCTGACTTCTCTGAGAGCATGACATCATGGAGGTGAGGATCCAGCTTCTTGCCTTTTACATCAATATACTCAAGGCCTTCCTCTTTGAGCACATTATATAATTGTGAATATATCAGTTCGACACCTTTGATGAACGCCTCCTGATCATCAGTGTTCTTCAGCGCCATCTCAAAAGAGTCAAGCACTGCAAGGAGCTTCTTCACGACAGTTGAGCAGGCATATTCCCTGAAATACGTGGATTCCTTATCAACCCGTTTCTTATAGTTCTCAAAATCTGCCTGCACACGCTTGAGATCATTTGTGAGCTCTTCTATCTTAGCAGCGTTCACATCAATCTTTGTCGCTGGAGAATCATCTTTCTTCTCAGCTTTGCTCTTGTCTTCAGCAGCATCTTTGTGATGCTTCTTTATCTCGCTCTTCACTTCTTGCGCCTTTTTGTCATCTTTAGGAATATCCGACATTAACAAACCCCCTTATTTCTGTTGACTTAAAGTCAACGAAGAGTATGTAAACTCTACTCATATATAAATGTTTTGGATAACTTTTATATATCAGAACAACGTGTTAGAAAAATAGCACAACACCAGAGGTTTGGGGATGACATTCATACATCAGAAAATAACCATCGTCAAAATACGCAAACCTACAGAGCACAATGTCAATGATGACCTCCAATTCTTAGGAAATTCTCTCGGATTATTCAACATGCGCGACAAGGACAAGAGCTGCTTCAGGGTATTTATAGAACTGTTGAAGGCAGCAAAGCAGAAACGTCCTATAAGCAGTGATGAGCTTGCATACCGGCTGGGGCTGACCCGCGGCACTGTAGTACACCACATCAACAAGCTCATGGATTCAGGGATAGTTGTCCATGAAGGGAGCAGATATTTCCTGCGGGTCGACAAACTAGAATCCCTCATCCAAGAGCTACGCAAGGATATAATGCGGACCTGTGATGATCTCCAGGATATCGCAAAAGAGATAGATTCGGGATTGAATCTTTAGTTCTCATCACATAAATAATCTTTACGTAGCTACAGACACAAACTATATATAATAAAGATAAATCAGTTTCTGTATGGCAAAAAAGTGTTCTGTGGGCGGTCAGGCAGTCATTGAAGGCGTTCTCATGAAGAATGGCAATAAGGTAGCAATCGCTGTGAGACGACCTGACAAGAAGATAAGCGTGAAGAAAGAGAAGCATCCAGGAATAGCCAAAAAAATCAAATTCTTAGGATGGCCATTCTTCAGGGGCATCGTAAACCTCATCGAGATGATGGTCCTTGGCATAAAGGCACTGGGATATTCTGCAAACGAATCATTAGGTGAAGAGGAAGAGAAGATAACAAAAAAGGAGTTTGCTGTGACCACAGTGATCGCGCTTGCGATGGCAATAGGACTATTCGTGCTGCTTCCGCTATACCTGACCAAAGCGACAAAGACACAAGGCATCACATTCAATCTCATCGATGGAGTACTTAGGGTCGCAGTGTTTGTAGTGTACATATTAGTCATATCATTGATGAGCGACGTCAAGAGGCTCTTTGAATACCACGGAGCAGAGCACAAGACAGTCAACTGCTATGAAGCAGGAAAGAAGCTCACGGTAGCAAATGTCAAGAAATACACAACACTCCACAGGAGATGCGGAACAACATTCCTGCTCATCGTACTTACAATAAGCATAATCATATTCAGCATGATAGTCACAGACAGCTTCTGGATAAAATTCCTTGCACGGATATTATTGCTGCCAGTCATCGCAGGAATATCATATGAACTATTGAAGCTTGGCGCAAAGTTCCCAAACAATATCCTTCTTAACATACTCGTCTGGCCAGGACTGATGCTCCAGAAGATAACCACAAGAGAGCCAGATAATAAACAGATTGAAGTCGCGATAAAGGCTTTTGATGCTGTGGTGAAGTGATGAAGCTAATTGTTGTACGGCACGGCGAGACTACTGATAACAAGAAAAAGATATCTCAAGGCCAGCAACCAGGAAAACTGAATCTTAGAGGCCTGCTCCAATCACGGAAAGTTGCCAAAAGGCTGAAAGATGAACACTTCGATATAATCTACTGCAGCGATCTACAACGGGTAGTACAGACATTAAAACCGATACTGAGATATCATAAGAAAACACCCGTACATTATGTAAAAGAACTTCGTGAACGTTCATTTGGAGAATTTGAAGGCAGAAAATGGGAAGAGCTGGGACCTGAGTGGGAAGCAAAGAAAAAAGAGAATCATAACCCTGACTGGCTACCAAAAGGTGCCGAGAGCAGAGAACAAGTAGAAAAAAGGTTCCTGAAATTCTTTAAGAAAATGGAAAAAGAGCATTTTGGAAAGACCATACTATGGATGACCCATGGCGGTGGAGTCCGTGCAGTCCTGAAGATACTGTATGAACGGACAGGTATCGATTACGGCAATGAAAAACCACCAAACACTTCTGTGACGATGATAGAGATCGATGAAGACAAGAACCATCACGTCCACGTCGTCAACTGCGCAAAACATCTTTAGTGTTCTTACATACTCAAGCAGGATCCAGCTTTGCAGTCTTCATGTACTGAGGGATGTTTTTCTTTATCACGTTCTTAGGCACAAGAAGTCCTGTAGTTGTGAACATATAGTTCCCTCTAGAATCTTCTGTATGGGTCTTTCTCTTGGCAAACCGGTCTTTCCGCTCAAGCACCCAATCACGCACAGGAGAAAAGAGCATCATATACATCATATCCTCTGGAATGGATACATAAGTGAGAAGTGACGCACGAGAATAGAGAAACCAACCGGGAGTCCCTTTCTTGTCATTACTCTCAATCTCAAAGAAGAAATTGCCTGTCTTATGTATCAGCTCATCTGCCTTGACTTCAATACCTATTTTCGCTGCCTGCTCCTCGCGCTGTAGCAACAGGTCTATGCCCTGACTCCGATAGTGCATATCACCTGTCACATCTTCTATAGATGCGAGAGGTCGACGGCTCTCGAAGTAATCCATCACCCTTAGCTCGATGCTTCGGCCAACCGCATCCCTATCCTTGAATGTATATGAATTTCCAGACGTATTAAGCACCTATGATAATTCTGATATCAACTTTGCTGCAAGACGAGAAGTTGCACTATTCATATCTGATCCTGGATTGAGACCTACAAGGTCACACATCTTGAGACGTTTCAGAAGAGAAAGACGCTGAATCAAGTAGATGAGTTCCCTTGAAGTCAGACCACCAGGAGAATTCAGTTCTATGCCCGGAGCGCAGGAAGGATCAGCGATACTCATGTCAATCGACAGGTACACTGAAGACCATGCACTTATGGTCTCTGTCAATCCATCGATAGCATCAACCATCCCTGTCAGCATGATCTGCTTCATCGTGAAATGCTTGATATTATACGCATTCAGGAATTCTCTCTCGCTCCCTGTCCAGCTGCGTATACCGAACAGTATCACCTTGCTCTTGTCAACAATGCCATCATTCACCAATCGTCTCAAGAAACCATCAGTCTTGCATCCAGTACGGGCGCTCAATATCAGAAGTCCCGCATCAGGATTCTTCCTTGCAAAAGAACGGAAAGCTGTGTAAGTCAGCTTATGTTCTCCACCGAGAATGCAGACACGCGAGTCCTGCGAGATTGTCTTTATAGCTTCAGAAAGCGCCTGCTCTGTCTCCATAGGCAATGGATCGATATCGATCATGGGTGCCATCCCTGATTCATTCAGCCCCATCCCAGTCAATTGCCTGATGATGCTATCTGGTGCAGCAACAGTACCTGATGAGTCAGATAGAGGGAATTTGATCAACTTCATGCAGAAAAATATGGTTTTGAGTTATTTAAACTTTTTGAGATAACATCTGTCACGAGACAGTTACGGATTGCATAAATGAAAGAAAAAAAATGAAATAAAATATTAAAGCAGGTAGACACCCCGCTTCTCGAACTCCTTCTTGACTTCTCCAGGCCAGACACTTGACTGCACTTCGCCGATATGAGCCTTCTGTAACAGGAGCATGCAGAGCCTGGACTGTCCTATGCCTCCGCCGATACTAAGTGGCAGGTCATCCGCAAGTATCGCCTTATGGAACTCAAGCTCTTTTCTCTCTGATAGGCCAGCCATCTCAAGCTGTGCCAATAAAGCGGTAGCGTCGACACGGATACCCATCGAAGACAGCTCAAGCGAATCCTTGCGAGTCTCATCCCAGACCATTATATCTCCGTTGAGACCTCTTGTAGAACCACTTGTCTGAGTGTGCCAGTCATCATAATCAGCAGCCCTTACATCGTGCGGATCTCCTGACGCCAATGGATGACCTATACCCATAAGGAAGTAAGCACCATACTTCTTTGCTGCAGAGTATTCACGCTCCTTAGGAGATAGATCAGGCCAGAGCTTCTCAAGCTCTTCTGAGTGGATAAAAAATATCTCTTCAGGTAACCGTGCCTTGATTGCAGGAAACCCTCTCTCGATGACTGCCTCAGTCTCAAGGATTGCAGAGTATATCTTCTTCACGACTCCCTTAAGGAAATCCAGGGTGCGTTCCTCTTTTGTGACTATCTTCTCCCAGTCCCACTGGTCGACATACACACTGTGGATAGGACTGACATCCTCATCTTTCCTCACCGCGTCCATATCAGTGTAAAGTCCTGTGCCTACTTTGAACCCATATTTTCCAAGAGCCTGCCGCTTCCACTTGGCCAGACTATGGACCATCTCTATAGGGTTTGCCTCAAACTTTGTCTTGAAGCTCACAGGCACCTGAGTACCAGCAAGATCATCCTGCAGTCCTGTCCCTGTGACAAGGAATCTTGGCGCGGATACCCTATGCAAGGTCAGCTTCTCAGCCAATATCTTCTCAAATGTATCCTTTATCAGCTTGATAGCTCTCTCTGTCTCGAAAAAATCTAGCTTTGGTCTGTAGTCTTCAGGGAAGACTCTTGGTTTTTGTTCAAGTTTCATTTCAGTTTCCATCTCATTCACCCTCCAGTGCATCATGAAAAAATAACAGAATCAATGATGAAGAAATCGTATATAAGCATATCTTGAGAAAAATGGGAATATAGCCCAAAAATACCGAAATATTTAAATAAAATGGAATATCATTCCATGTTATGACACTCGATAAGAAAGATTTACAGATACTCGACGAGCTCTGCGAAAATGCCAAACTGACCACAGGACAGATAGCAAAAAGGCTCAGGATACCAGTCACAACAGTCCATAACAGGATCAAGAAACTCGAGAAACTGGGTGTGATAACAGGCTATACTGTCAAGCTAGACCATACCAAACTTGGCAAGCCAATGATGGCCTACATACTGATATCCGTAATGTACACCCTGCCAAATGGCAAGAAGATAGAACAGGACGAACTCGCACGGAAGATAAAGAAGTTCCCTGAAGCAGAAGAAGTCATAATAACCGCAGGAGTCACAGACATAATGGTGAAGGTCAGGGTAGGTACTGTAGAAGAATTGAATGAATTCATAATCAAGAAATTAAGGAGTGTCGATGGTGTCGATAAGACACAGACGATGATTGCACTGAGTCAGGCATGACCTTGTCAATCACATGTTCAGAGCTTCTTCACCATATAAGGTCCTTCAATCTTGTAACCGAGCTTCTTATAATACTCCCTTACGCCAATGCCTGAGATGACTACCATCTTATTCTTACCATGTTTCAGGGCAATCTGCTCTGCTTTAGCGACCAGTCTTGTGCCAAAACCTTTATGTTGATGCTTTACAGCAGAACCTCCACCGACCTGTTCACCGACTGCCGCAGTGTCACCATATACATGAAGCTCGCGCAATAACGCAGAATCCTTTGTTATCTCTTTACGCAAAGATCCTGAAGGGAATCTCAGCCGGGCGAATCCTATGATCACATCATTGACAATATCCTCTACAGCTATGAAAAACTCTCTCCCTTCGCTCGCATCATATGCTTCAACAGTTATGTGCACAGCTCCGACTTTCTTTGCCCTGCCGACCTCCCTGCAACGTATGCACCTGCACTTTATGCCTTTCTTCTGACATAACTGGTCAACATACTGCCGCAGATTAGTGCGGTCAACACCTGCCTCAATCTGGACTGTCGGGATGTCACGCTGTATGCGCATTATGCGCACGTATTTTGGGATGAAACGTTTTGCCTCACAGATTATCTCAGCAGCATTATCCGTCGTGAGAGGACTATAATTCAGAGAATGCCACTGCTTATATATCTCAGTGCCCTTCAGCACCATGCAAGGATATATCTTCAGCATATCAGGCTGAAAATCCTGATTGTCAAAAAGGTTCTTGAGACCCTGGATGTCACGCCACTTTGAAGAGCCTGGAAGACCTAGCATATAATGGAAGTTCAGCTTGAAACCTATATCTTTCAGTTCACGTATCGATGCTATAGATTCTGCAACATCATGCCCACGGTTGATATTGAGCAGCACGTCATCAAAGACTGATTCGATACCTAATTCTATCCGGGTAGCCCCCAACTCAAGAGCAAAATTGCCATGCTTGAGACGGCCATAATCAGGACGGGTCTCGAGAGTGAGACCTACGCAACGTATCTTCACAGTCTCGTTGCGCTTCTGTTCTGCAATAAGCGATGATCTTGGCTTATCTTTTATCCTGTCAAGCTTCGCATGTATCTTATCTATGCGCTTATCATCACCTACAGGTCCCGGAAGCTCAAAGAAATCCTTGAACGTAACAATATCAATCTCTCCATCCTTGAAAAACATCTCTGAGAAGTCATTCATCGCCTTGAGAGCGCCCTTCACGAACCCTTTCTGATAATTCTTATTTATTGAAGGGAAAGTCCCACCCATAATTATGAGCTCGACCTTATCAGGGAGGTGACCTGAAGCGACATACTGCTCAAGCCTGTTGAATACCTGAAGATAAGGGTCGAATCTATTCCTGATAGCACGCATAGTTGCAGGTTCTGCACCAGTATACGATTGAGGTACTTCTCCGAAGAAAGAATCAGGACCACCAGGACAGATTGTACACTTGCCATGAGGGCACTTGTGCGGCTTTGACATTATCGCGACCACTGCGACACCGCTTATCGATCTTGTAGGTTTTATCCTGAGAGTCTTCTTCAGGAATGGCAAGTCCTCTGCACTAGCATTGAGCATTATCTCAATATCAGTAGGTACGCGCTTTATCTTATGCTTGCCGCAGAGCTTGAGCTTAAGCCTTGCCAGGTCAAGCTTGGATAGGTGACCCTGCTTCAGCATGCCTATCATATCAATGAAAAATTCCTGGATCATGCATTTAAGAGTTCGACGTTATTTTATAAAGGTTTAGGAAGGTTTAGAAAGGTCAATGAATGTGATTATCTATCTAAAGTAAATCAAACCAAACAATAACCATGAACCTGATCCAGAAAATAAAAATTGAATATCTGATCCCTATAGTCATATCCATTGGAATTGCAGTCTTATTCTTTTTCCCAGAACCAGAGACTAATCTCTTTGCTTATATCGGAACAGCAGCATCTTTTGCAGTGTTGACCATAGGTCTGATAGTCTGGCAAAGAAAAAAAGGAAAAAAAGGCATTTGTTTAACTCTATAAGCTTTGGCAGTGCCGCACTGCTATGTGTGCGTACCGGGAATCATGAATAATCAGTCTTGCAGTGGCTAAAGCCAATCAGTAATCAATATGGCTACGCCCCGGTCTTCGTATCTTGACCCTACCGACGCTAGGCGCGGCGGCACTGCCAGAAATAGTTAAACAAATACGAAAAAAGTAATTCCCTGCTTGACATCTGCCCACAAATACCTGCATATTTATAACAGAGAGGGGTTTTTTAATCTGAATGGATGACAAAATATCGTTTAAAGACCTGAAGCTGATACCCCCACTTGAAAGGGCAATCACTAAACAGAATTATACAATACCTACACCAATACAATCAAAAGCTATCCCTGGCCTATTAGAAGGCAGAGACCTGATAGGTATCGCGCAGACAGGCACAGGTAAGACTGCTGCATTCGCATTGCCGATACTGCAAAGGATGACTGAAAAATACCCCCGATCGATCAGGGTCCTGGTGCTTGCTCCTACCCGAGAACTTGCTGCACAGATCGGAGAGAGTTTCGCTACATACGGAGAGTTTCTCAGATTCAAACACACCGTAATCTTTGGAGGAGTAGGTCAGGGAAAACAGGTCCAGGCATTATCCAGAGGGATAGATATCCTTGTCGCAACACCAGGCAGATTGCTTGATCTGATGAATCAAGGAGAGATCAGCCTGAAGAATATAGAATTTTTCGTACTGGATGAAGCAGACAGGATGTTAGACATGGGATTCATCCACGACATAAAAAAGATAATCTCAAGACTACCTAACAAAAGGCAATCCCTATTCTTTTCAGCGACAATGTCTCCAGAGATCAATACACTTGCAAAAGCGCTGCTCACCAATCCAGTCCATGTTGCAGTTGCAGCTCAGGCAACCACAGTCGAACTGATAAAACAATACGTATTCTTCGTGGACACGACTGCAAAAGAGCGATTATTGCTTGAACTCCTGAAACACGAACACCTCACAAGTGTCCTGATCTTCACCCGGACAAAACATAAGGCAAATAAGTTATCAGTGTTCCTGAATAAGAATCGCGTATTCTCTGATGCTATACATGGCAATAAATCACAGAACGCAAGGACCAAAGCGATCAAAGATTTCAAGAGTGGCCAGATCAAAGTGCTGGTAGCGACAGATATCGCTGCAAGAGGGATAGATATAGAGAATATATCACACGTCATAAATTTTGAACTCCCTAATGAACCGGAAAGCTATGTCCACAGGATCGGAAGGACTGCCAGAGCTGGCGCTGATGGGACTGCATTCTCATTCTGCGCAGCCGACGAAAGAAGCTATCTCAATGATATTGAAAGATTGATAAGACAGAAGATCGAAGTCATGGATCACGAATTCCATTCAGAGACTGCCAAGAATGCAGTCGGTTCAGCAGCAAGACCCGCACCAAAGAGCAGAAGATCATTCTCTAAGAATGCCCGACCTAAAAATACAAGATTCGGAAATAAGCCTAAAACAGCATCAGATAATAGGAACTCAGCATCTAAAAATGCCCGACCTAAGAACACTAAATTTGGGAATAGGCAAAAATACCGTTCCAGAAGATGATGATCGGATGATGTGCATCCAGTCAGGTTTCAGATACTTTGTTTAATATAATCCATATTCGATAAGACCTGCGCTACATCCACCCTGCCAAAATCAAGCGCTGAGTGTAGCGCTATCTTCTGGGCAGCTATCCTCTTCTCTAAAGACCAACAGGTAGGCGTTTCAGGGACCAATACTTTCTTTGTGTATCGTTCCAGGAATTGCTCAAATTCTCCGCTGTTCGACTTTGAAAAGATAACACCCTCCTTATTCATGTCACCATATATCGACGCGTTTCTGCATATCTCAATACCATTCTTCTGAAGATCCATAATCATGGAGCGGCCTATCGTCAGCCCACCCAGAGATTCTTCATATACATAGAAACCTCTTGGATTGTCCTCTTTTGGAAATCCACCGACCTCCACATAAGTATCATCCTCATGCAGATTCATAGCAAACAGGTACTCTTTCCCTCTTGAAATATACTCTTTTAACAGGATTGCAATTGCAGAGGTATTCTTCACAAAAGACCTGTTGATGTCAACACCATACATATTTCTTCGGTCATCATGCTCAAAGCCCCAGGGATTAAGACAGGGCAATACGAGAAAATCATAAGCTGATGCGTATTTCAGGATAGGCCCCTCAAGAAAATCAAGAAGAGCATATACTCCTGCAGGTTCATCACCATGCACTCCTGCAGATAACAATATTTTCGGTGCGCCGATATCAGAGCCAGTATTCACATTATATATAGGATATATGCTGCTCTTTGAACCGACATAACCCAGGATGCTTGCTTTCAGCCTGGAATCTAAATTACTCAATCGGGTCACTATCTCATCCCGGTATGACCTTTTTCGCATTGCGTTCATAAACAATGATTATTGAATGCGGGTTTATATTGATTATCATGAAATATTAGCTTTTTATCGTCGCTATTTATTAACCCGTAGAATTTTCGGATTTCTGTCCGACAAATGAATATTCAGTTAAAAGATGAGTCATCATCCTCATCATACCCCATCATCACGCGTTTCTGCCTCTTCTTCTCAGAATAAGTATAAGGCACATATATCTTCTTCTTTGTCCTTGGGTCAAGTCCTGTGTAATACATGCAGGTCGATACTGTCATCGGGGTCGGGATGAATACCTGCACAGATTCTGCGTTCTTGAGATTTCTCAAGGTCTTGGCAATCTCCTGTGCCTCTTTCATCGATGCACCAGGATGCGCTGCCATGAAATAGAAAGATAGTTCTTTTCTTGTTCCAGTCTTCTCGAATTCCTTGATGAACTTATCAATATCCCCGTATCTCTTGTTCATCAGGTCCAATACCTCTTTTTCAGTGTGCTCTGGCGCGACACGCAATGTATCATATATGTGGTGCAATGCAATCTCTTTGATGCACTCAGGAGTCAGGAGGTCATATCTTATCCCGCTCCTGATATAGACATGTTTCACCCCTTTGATACTCCGCGCTTTCTTAAGCAGGCTCAGCAGACGTGCATTGCTCCTGTCTAGTGTACTGCAGTGCAGACATTCCTTATCACACTTGGCGCAGTCCATCCCATACATATTCGCTGATGGTCCTCCAAGGTCATCGATATTCCCCTTGAAATGCTTCATCTTCGCTATCCGCTCTATCTCATCCAATATCGACTTCTCTGAACGTGAGATTATCCTATTGCCCTGTGAAAGTGCAAGTGAACAGAAACTGCATTCCCCTATGCAACCCCTATGGGTCACGACACTGAACTCGAAACCGCGCAGATGCATGGGGCAGATCCTTGTGAATGGCAACCCATAATACTCATCAAGATCCTTTGATGTATAACCAGGACTCTTGTGCTGCAGCACATACCGATCACCAGTCTTCTGAGCAAGCTGCTTCTTGTTGCTCAGCAACATCTGCATATCACAGAACTTCTCCTTTGAATCAGACACTTCCTCATGGCTCGGTAGCTCTATAGTCCCTGCAGGAAGTTTCTTTACCACTACACAAGTCCCCAGAATATCATCAATAGGTTTCTTTACCTTCAACCTTTCAGCGAGTTCAAGGACCTGCTTCTCAGCACTGCCATATATCAACAGGTCTGCCTTAGAATCAAGGAGTATCGACTTGCGCAGCTTGTTGTCCCAGTAATCATAATGGGTGAACCGCCTTAAGCTTGCTTCTGTGCCACCTATAATGATCGGTACCCCCTTGAAATACTGCTTTATCCAGTTACAGTATAATATTGTAGCCCTGTCAGGGACAGTCTCATTGTAATCAAGATTCTTGTCATCCTTCCTCAACTTCTTGAGAGGGGTGTAGTTGCGCACCATAGAATCTATGCTGCCTGCACTGACCGCAAAAAAAAGGTTAGGCTTTCCGAGCTTCTTGACATCATCATTGCTTACAGGCATCTCTATTATACCTACAGAATAGCCTTTCTTCTCAAGAAACCTATTTAGTATGGCTGTCCCGCAGAGAGGATGGTCAAAATACAGCTCGCCGACAACAAAGATGATATCATATTCCATAGCCCTAAAGGTGTGCTGAGGATGCTTAAAAGCTTTTTTGTATTTGTTCAGCTTCTACTATAGTAACCTGGTTAGTAACATGGTGCTGCCAGAAACAGCTGAGCAAATATCTGTTCAATAGAACTCATGCGTCACTTTCTTGATTATGCGGGTAAATATATTGCCAATTACAAACACACCCACAACAGCTGCAGACATATATAACCAAGGCAAGCCTCCGAGCGGCACAGTCTTGAAGAACACATTCAAAGGAGTATATATCACCATGAGCTGCAGCCCAAGAGATATCGCCACTGCTCCAAGAAGCCACTTATTCGAGAACAGTCCTGAATGGTATGACGCTCGCACCATGTGCAGCCGCACTATCTCAAGCAGCACAAGAGTCATGAATGCCATTGTCCTGCCAAGCTCAAGATTCTGCGGACCATCTATAAAAGCATAACCTACATAATACATGACAAGGGTAGCAAGAGCGATAAGCCCTCCCATGCTGAACACAGTGAGTGACATACCTTTTGACATTATCTTCTGGCTCAATTTCCTTGGAGGCCTGTCCATCGCATCAGAGGATACAGGATCAACCCCCAGAGCTATCGCTGGCAATCCATCAGTGACAAGATTTATCCATAACAGCTGCACTGCTATCAATGGAAGCGGCAGGCCGAGCAGAGAACCTATGAATATGACCAGCACCTCTCCCACATTCGATGAAAGAAGATAGTTGACAAACTTCCTTATATTATCATATATCCCTCTCCCTTCCTCAACAGCATTGACTATAGATGTGAAATTATCATCAGTAAGTATCATCTCACTTGCTTCCTTGGCGACATCTGTGCCTGTTATCCCCATAGATATCCCTATGTCTGCTTTCTTCAGTGCAGGAGCATCATTGACACCATCACCAGTCATAGCAACCACGTGCTTATGCGCCTTCAATGCATGCACGATCTTCATCTTATGTGCAGGATTGACCCTTGCGTATATCGATATATCATTGACTACCTTGAACAGCTCAGCATCAGCCATCTTCTCAAGATCAGCACCAGTCAGGGACTTGCCTTCTATACCAAGCTCTTTTGCTATCGCTTCAGCAGTCGTACGCAAGTCACCAGTGACCATCACTACCTTGATCCCTGCCTTCTTGCATTTCGCTATCGCATCCTTGACCTCTTCTCTTGGAGGATCGATCATCGCCTGAAGACCGACAAAGACGAGATTCTTCTCATAAGTCGCATCCTTCTCCCCTTTCTTGAGCTCCTTGAATGCAAAACCCAAGACACGGAGAGCAGACTTGGCATACTCATCTCCTTTGGCAAGTATCTCTTTCTTGGCCTTAGGAGTCAGCTTCTCTATCTTACCATTCATCCATATCTTATCACACTGATCAATCATGATATCCGCAGCACCCTTGACATAAGCAAAACGCTTGCCCTTGATATCATGCACTGTAGTCATGCATTTCCTCTCAGAATCAAAAGGTATCTCGTCAACGCGAGGGGATTCCTCATCCAGCTTTGTCTTATCAAGACCTGCCTTCAGAGCAGATGTTATCAGGCATCCTTCAGTAGGGTCACCCATCACGCTCCATCTATCCCTGTCAAGCTTAGCATCATTATTCATGGCACCGATCTTAAGCAGGAGATCTATCTCCTCATGGTCAACAGAGAACTTGCCTTCCGGCTTATACCCTGAACCATCTACAGTTATGTCCTTGCCGTTTACAAAGATCCGCTTGACAGTCATCTCATTATGGGTGAGTGTCCCTGTCTTGTCAGAGCATATCACTGTGGTGCAGCCCAATGTCTCCACACTCGGAAGATGCCTGACCAATGCATTACGCTTGACCATGCGTCTTACTCCTAGCGAGAGCGATATCGTGACGACTGCAGGCAGACCTTCAGGTATCGCTGCAACTGCAAGTGCTACTGCAGTAAGGAACATCTCAAGCATGGTTCCCTCGTGCATGAGATAACTTGTAAGGAACACCACCACAGATACTATTATGACAAGAATTCCAAGCCATTTACCTAACTTTGCCAGCTGTTTCTGTAAAGGAGTCTCATTTGCCTCGACAGTCTGTATCATGTGGGCAATCTTACCTATCTGAGTGCTCATCCCAGTCTCACACACGACTGCCTTACCATGACCTCTTGTTATTATAGTGCTTGAAAAGACCATATTATGCTGGTCTCCGATAGTGACATCCTTGTCCACATCCATGACTGATTTGGAGACAGGTGTCGATTCACCTGTAAGTGCCCCTTCCTGGGTCTCAAGATTCATCGCCTCAATAAGGCGTGAATCTGCAGGTATCTTCTCACCAGTCTCAAGTATTATTATATCTCCGGGAACCAGATCAACTGCATCAATCTTCTGCTGCTTGCCATCACGTATCACGACAGCTTTCAGGCTTGCCATCTTCTTCAATGCCTCTATGGCCTTCTCTGCCTTGAACTCCTGGACAAATCCAAGGACAGAATTAAGCACAAGTATCACTGCTATGACCAGCGCATCTACAGTCTCACCTATAAATATCGAGACAACTACAGCAGCGAGCAAGATCCAGATGACAGGAGAGTTGAACTGACCAAGAAGCATCTTGAACCAGCTATCACCTTTGGCCTTGACAATCTCATTACTGCCGTACTTCTGTATCCTTCGTGCAGCCTCTGAAGAAGATAACCCCTTCTCAGAACTATCAAGATTGATGAACAGTTCCTTGATATGGGCATTATAATATTCCATCCTGATTCCGCCAGCACATTTTCATGAGCATATTATCTTATGAGTCTATCAGTGATACCGTAGCATCAAAATTGGCCTTGATCACCCTGTTCCTCAGCACATTGCTTGGGAGATAATCATCAGCACTCGCCTGCAGCAATCTGACAGGATACGGCTCTACTACCTCATCTACCTCGAGCAATAGGCTATCAAGCACGAATAGCATCATGTCCCTGAACACTATCGTATGATACATCATCCAATGGAACCGCTTGCTGAACCGCGAATCACCGCTCACGAACACGCGCATATCAGGATCATAAGCAAGATTGAAATCCAACATCTGACCATCTGCAAAAAGTGCGGAATACAAATCCATACCTGGCTCTTTGCTGCCAGCCAGCCTCTGCCTCAAAGCACTGAACTGCGGCGGCTCTGAGTAAGGCGCATAATACGCTGAAAGATATGCTTTCAGGAAAGCATCATGATCCTCAAGGTTCTGGGTGCCCTCCTCAAAGACTCCCTGCGCTATGTACATCTTCATGCGCCCATATTCACGCACGACATCAGCACCGACATCTGCCACGCTGAAAGCAGAACCTGCAGCAGAGCGTGCAAGACGTCGATTCCCTGCAAGCATAGTGAAATAATCATCTGAGATATAATCATTGAATGAGAAGCTTCTCTGAAGCAGGTCCTCTTTAGCCAGGATATCTGCCATGGTCGTATCTATTATGCCCATCATGTCCTTTGCGACACCAAATCCGGGGAACTCCTCTCCGAAAGCAGAGTATATCTCTAACTTGCTCTCTGCCAGAGACATAGTGCCTGTCTCGAATATTGAAGCGTAGGTAACACGTTCCATCCCTGTCAGCTGTATCGCTGAAAGTAAGTATGCAAGAAGCATGAGAGCCACGAAAACACCTGCGTAACCAGCGCCATGAGCAAGCCCCTTCAATGCATCCCTCTTTATGTGTACCCTGTCAAAGAATCTGAGGTAAAGGAACTTCGTGAAGAAAAAATACGCAAGCAATACCGGAAAGAGCCAGGCGACAAGCAGGAACATGATGCTAACAAACGAATCACCTAATAACAGGGGAGGCAATGCATATGCCAAGATCGAAGCTGCTGTCAATGCGATGATGTGCGCGTAGAACATCACGAGAAAAGTTCTTGGAAAAGACCTGTGGATCTCCCCTGTGAACTCATTCTTCGTGTGATAAAGATATAACGCGCCTGCTATCACAAATGAAATGGAATACATCACGCAGACAAGGAGACTCAAAAGATCATTGAATGCCAGATAGAAAAAATAAAGGAATATCGTAAGAGAACCCAGAGAAAGGAATGGTTTTAGGATGTGCAATCTGCTGACATGGAACCTGTGGATCCACCACCATAAGAACAGACCAAATATAGAATAAAAAATGAATGTCTTTGCTGTCCCGAAAAGGAATGCAAGCAATGCCACGCATACCATCGCAGAGACAAAATAGAAACTGAGGGAGTACACATCACCTGCCTGCTCAAAAGACCGCTCAAAGAAAGTCAGGTCCTTCTTCACTTCAGAAGCTGATACGACACTGACTGGAGCGACCATCTTTCGACTTGTGAGTGCCTGTTTATGCCCCTTTATCTCTGCCTCGACACGATCCATATGCAGGTCGACACCAGACTTAGCCTGAACAGACTTGACTTTGGCAGCATTTTTCCTTGCAGGACTCTTATTGAGCTTAGGTCTCACTACTTTGATCTTGCCCTTACTATTGCTCTTGCTATTGCCTTCGCTCTTACCCTTTCCCACAGTCTTATTCTTTCCTGGCATGTGTTCACTCTACTTTGAAACTCACCCTGCTTGCCTGCTCCAGGTTCTTCTGACGGAACTTCAAAGAGTCAGATATTATGCTCCGCCTTATCACCTTACTCATAGGGATGATATCCGCATCCATATTTGCGTAGATATGTTCAATAGCAGCAGGTGAGGAAGACTCCTTACTCACCAATACCATTATCCTTACCACTATCCCTGTGAATTCACGGAAAACCACAGATTTTCTCGCCACTGCAGAGAGCTGTTTGCCGAAGATTGACTTAGAACCATATACAAAACTAAGCTGCGTCTCCTGTGCAAACCAATAGAACACACCTTCTGTCTCAAAATAGGAAGGCGGCACAGAGGGATCATCAAGAGCCTGCATCACCTCAGATACTGTATCATCCTGCGCGAAAGCAACATAATTATCATCGATGAATACCTCCAGCTCTTTTGAATAAGCATCAAGAGAAGAGGTGAAAAGCTTCCATTCATCCCCTGAGAACTCATCATACCGCTCAAGGATGCCCTGCCTCAATGCAAGCAACTCCTGCTGCATTATGACCATCCGGACAGTATCAACAACATTCCCTGACAGCACACTGAAATATGAATCATCCAGCACATCACCAAAGGACATGCTCTGTCTATCAACCGCAGTCCGTTGGGCAGCTACATCCATCAGTACCTGTCCCGTAAAACTTTCCAGGTCCTTTGTCACCATCATCCTAGATACATCCTCAGGGAGCCGCATCAGATCCTTATCCAAATTAGACACCAACAACAACGAATTGTCCAGATTATCTGAGTACTCACCCATCTTAGTATTGTAGAAATTCACAGCGAAAAGAGAATATATGCAGATGAATATCACAAGGAATCCCAGAGTGTATATCAGAGTATGTTTCAAACTCCTCATCAGGTCAAGCCGTATGTGCTTCCTGTCGAAGAAATAAAGATAGAAGAACTTCGATGCAAAGAAGAACACGAATGACACCGGCAGGATGTATAAGAAGAGCAGTTCAGGTATGCTAAGGAACGCGTCAGGCAATACCAATGAAGGGAGGATCGCTGCAACTACAACTCCAAGAGTTATTGCGATGATCCTTGAGTAAGTGACCTGCCACATTATCTTCAGAGGGGTATGCTCTTTCTTATGATAGAAATAAAGTATGACTGTAGATATCCCTGATACAAGATACACTCCTGTGAGCACAATGGTGAACACATCCCTGAAAGCCATGAGCGTGAATGCCAATGGCAGGAAGAACACACCCAGTATCGTTATCACATCATGCGGCCTGTGATGCTGCCTGAGGAAATGTGCGAATATCAATGCAGCGATCGCGAGCACAGAGTAGAATATCATCCCAGTAGAGTTGAAAAGGAACGCAAGCACTATCAGTGATGCTACAAATGTGACTACATGAAACTCCTGCGGACTCAGAAGGAAACGGAACTCGCTCTTGACAAGCTGTTCCTCTTTCTGCAACAGAGTAGGTTCTGACTTTGCATGCGAATGTCTTGCATGAACAGTGCCTGCTTCTGCAGCAGTTTTCCCAGAAGATCCGGCGGACCTGTCCTTCTTCACTTTAGAACGGACAGTACCCTTACGTTCACCTCTTTTTTTCATGTACTCACCTTCCGTGTAAAGAAAATCCCAATTTCAAAATCACAGGGATTTTCAGACTTTGCAGACAGAGTCTGCAAGTAATGATGATGACTATATAAACATTAAGCGTAGTTCATTTATCATAAAAATCTTTCGGAATACCCTATTTGCCCAGATTAGGGCTTTATAGGTATGATTTTCCTTCGATTTTTAGGATGCCTAAAATTTCGCGAAATTTTTGTGCATAACCATTTCTCTATAATGACCTGCAATTACCTGTTCAGCACTTATTCAGTTCTGTCGATATCCCTGCGACAGTGCATAATTTCCTGGTAGTACTCCCTATCATCGGGTATATCTTAAGGCTCCTGACACCTGCCAGTTCCTGATTCCCGAAGTTTATGTTGTGCTGCGAGGTCTGCCCTGGATCTATCCTTGTCTTGACAAGCATAGTCAATCCGTAATCTGCTTCTATGTTGACACTAAGTCCTGTGATCATATCAACACCCGTATTGTCTACCACAAAATATACACTATTGTTCCTGTAACATGCCTGAACACGATCATTTATCATGAGAAACTCCATATCAGTATTTATCGTGCAACCTATCATCTCCTCAGTAAGGACAGCCGCTGTCCTGCCGGTTATCGAACATCCTGCCAACAATGACAGCAGTGCGATGAATGCGATGAAGCTAATGCGGTATGCTGCCATGTTCAGATATCCTCTTCCTTATCTGATCTTTCCTTCAGATCATTCACTCTTTTCTCGATCGTAGATATGAAATATTTCATGCAATCCAGTGCGCAGAAGCTCGCTTTTCTCCTAAGACCTTCAGGACCCAATAGGATAGTATAATTATGCACGCTGTGCGGATCTATCTCTGACTGACACACATGGCAGAACTTCCCCATCTGTTTCTCTTTTGCCATTATCGTGTCTCTTACCATCTGTCTTGTCGAATGCCCTCCTTTCTGCAGGTCCTCATGGAACTGCACGAGGTCATGGTAGTCCATGCTCGCCAATGCGTCTTTCAGATTAATCTTCATGTAATCACCTTTTTTGAAATCATCACTCTAAATATCACACAGATCATCAGCCCATATCTTTAGGGAATACTACCTCTACAGTCTCACCTAAATTAGGTACTTTCACATCCATGTCAAGTGCAGAGGCCCATTCAGCAAGATTCATGAGCGGTGCTTCATCTCCGTGCATGAAAATAACTTTCTTAGGCTTTATCTTCCTCACGAGACCTTTTAGCTCCGACATCCCTGCATGAGCCGAGAAGTCAAACTTCTTGATCTCACACTTCACCCGTTTCCTGAATCCATCAAGGAAAAGCACGCCCTCTTCAAGGAGCATCCTGCCATTAGTGCCTTCACCCTGGTATCCTGTTATGAGCAGGGAATTATCTGGATCAGTATGCATGTACTTCAGATAATGTATGACTGGCCCTCCGGTAAGCATACCTGATGTGGTGACTATTATGCATTTTTCTTTCAACACACCCTTGCGATCGCCCGCACGACGGATCTGATTCACCTTCTTCATGGCAGACGTCAATGCCTTTGCGTCCTTCACACTCTCGGGATTCTCAAGTATTATGTCTGTCGCAGCGACACCCATACCATCAAAGTATACGGGGACGCCAAACTTCTGCTTTGCAAGCAGGAGGATGATCTCCTGCGACCTTCCTATTGCGAATACAGGTATTATCACACTGCCTCCGCGGGCAAGTGTCGCCTCGATACTCTCGATGAACCTCTGCTCTTCCTTGAGCCTCACAGGATGTTCTCTGTCACCATACGTGGACTCGCATATCAGCAGGTCCACCTCTGGAAAATCAGTCTCTGCAGGCTTATGCAGCCGCGTCTCGATAGTGTTTATGTCGCCAGTGTAAAGTATCCTTGTCCCGTCCATGTTAATATATACTGATGCGGATCCTGGAATGTGACCTGCGTCGAAATACTTGTAAGACAAGCCATCAAAGTCTCCTTTGGTATCTATCTTCACCCTGTTCATGCACCCAAGGACGTTACGTATGTCCTCTACCTCATAGCCGATATGCTGATGCGTTATCTTGCCGACCTTGAATGCGTCTTTCAGAAGCAGGTGCGATAATGCCTTTGTAGTCTTTGTAGCGAATATCGGACAATCCATCCCCTGATGGTCCAGGAGCGGGAGCGCACCTGTGTGATCAAGATGCGCATGAGAGATGAACACAGCATCGATACCTTCAGGGTCCTCTATAGTCATAGGGAACTCAGTGCCGTGCTCTGAAAGCTTAAGACCACAGTCGAGCAGGATACGCCTCTTTTCTGTGACGACCTCTACACAGCTCCTTCCGACCTCTCTTGCTCCACCGTGGAATACCAACTTCATCTTTTCACCCCTCTTTTTGCACTGACCTCTTCTTCTCCAGCTTTCTCAAAATCCACATACCAACGGTTTGTAGACTGATCGAATTTGAACAGGACATTATGTCTGCTCTCAAGATCAAGAGAGAACAGCATAGGCATAGGGATAGTGGTCTCAAAACTAGAACCGCGCTTGTATAATTTTCTTTTAAGGGTAGTCATGTTATCAACAATAACTCCAGTTACGTCCATTGCGCTAAAGCCGGTGACGCCAAATAGCATGCGCATGATTCACCAAAACTAATTAATAACTAAGGAAACGCCTGCGGCGAAACTTGAACAATTCAACCTCAAGCATGCGTCGGCGTCCTGAGGCACACTCAGTGCCGAAGCAGGCTTTAGCGTAAAATTCAATACTTATATTATTACTTAATAATATACTTATTTATAATACTTTCTATAAATACATAAGTATATTAATACTTATAGAAATACTTATTTATTAATGTTGCGGAAATCTATCTTCTTTTAGTGCAAAACATCGAAGGACCCACAATAAAATGAATCACAAGAAAAGAACAAGAATCACAAGAACAACGGGAAAACAAACACTTCTATCAATCCTGATATTATCACCAACATGAACCCGAACAGTGCAAGAAGCAGACCATCTTCAAGTATGTGGAAGAACTTAGGGGACCACATCTTCTCACGGATGATTGCTTTTGCTATCACACCACCCATCACTGCAGCGACTATGTAGCTTGCAGCCTCAGTCATCATATGCGGCAGGAAAGGTATGAATATCTTACCGAAATACAAGACAGGATTGATGCCAGTTATGGCTGCTGACTGGCGCATGAAATAACCGAGCACAACACCCCAGACAGAAGCGTTCCAGACGATGAACAGTATAGAACCTGAACCATAAGCAAGTGACAGCACAAAACATATCGCGAGTATCATAAGATTATTGAACACTATGCCAACAAAATCACCACCAATGTTGCTCGCCTGACCTGAAAGTCCTGCAACCTTCAATTGAGCACTGAAGAAATGCTCAACATACATGTTTGAAGAGAATACCCCCATAGCACAATATGCCAGGAATATGCCTAGGAAAAGGAGCAGGTAAAGCCGCATTATATCCTTATGATCCTTGAAGAGCACCCGGATAGAGAAGTGGCGCTCTTTGGCAACCACGCTCTCCTCATGCTTTATCATCTTGCTTATCGACGGAATCAGCAGCATCGATGTAAAAGCGAAACTCATTATGGTCACATAATTAGGAAAGATGAGCATCGCAGAGAAAGTGCCTATGAAAGTATAGATCACACCAAGGAGGATGATATTAAGGCTGCTGCCTTTGATTCCCCTGATGTTGAATAGTTGCTCTAACATTTTACCTCTTTTTCCACCTGCTGTCCTGCTAACAGCACACGAACAACACACAGTATCTCATGGCACAATATCAATAGACCGAATAGTTTTATATAGTCAAAAACCACCAGCCAGTAAACCAGGTGGTTTTGGACTCCACAATTCCACCTATAACTACCGTAGTGGAATTGTCGTATTTAAGCATTTGGATAAATCACATGAAAGCATCGATAATCGTATCTATACAAGACCCTGCAGGGATGAACATAAAAGAACTGCTCATAGGTATACATGGATTTGTCAAGACCACTGAGACCTTCCACGGTTATCCTGTGTGCGCGAAAGACGGCATCAAGCTGTACACTACAGACAAGCGCACGATAGACTCTGAAGGCATCGACACAGAAGTAGAAGGAGATTTCATAATATTCGCCACAAGGCATCAGGCAGGATCAGCAAAGAAAGCGTTCTGCGTGCATGTGCCTGGCAATTGGTCAAAGGCAGAAGCAGGAGGAGAAGACAAGAGGCTCTGCACTGCACTGCCTGCAATGATGAAAGAGGCGCTCAATAAGATATCCGGAGTGTATGGTGAGGATGAGTTTGAGATAGTCCAGGAATGCACACACCACGGGCCTGCGATCGATAAGCCCTGCATGTTCATCGAGATAGGAAGTACAGAAGAGGAATGGAAAAGGCAAGACTGCGGAGAGGTCATCGCAAAAGTCGTCAACCACATAACCATGAATCCTGTAAAGAAGTACAAAGAAGTCATCGTGATAGGTGGCGGACATTACAATCAGGTCGCAACAAAACTTATGCTGAATACAGAATATGCAGTAGGTCACGTGTGCCCAAAGCACCAGCTGCAGAACCTTGACGCAGAGATGCTCAATCAGATGATAGCCAAGAACGGAAAAAGGTTTGAGATGGTGGTCCTGGACTGGAAAGGCCTTAGCCAGGATAAAGACAGGATTGTCGGAATTCTTGAAGGACTCGGCATAAAGTATGACCGGTACCAACGGATGAGCAAGGAAGAATGAGGTGCTTATAAACACCACATTAAAATGACCCAGATCGCTTCCCTCCATAATGCAGGTCAAGAAAAATTTAAATACCCAGATGTCTAGGTATATCACCGGAGACGTGATACATATGGCTGAAGAGATAAAGCCGACTCTTGCGCTGAAAGAATGTAACATCTGCGGTTCTGAGATAGAAGAAAACACAGAGTACTGTCCAGAATGCGGCGCGGACTTCACAGAAGATTTCAAGTACAACTACTGAGGCAGTCAACATGTCAGACATCGATTGGGAAGAAGACCCTGAAGATGATGATGGGTCAGACCCTGAAGAAGACGAACTTGATCACTGACTCTAATGCCAGAACAAGTCATACATGAATAGGACTATCTCTATCGCTATGAGTATTATTATGGTCCATTCAAGCCTGGTCTCATACCTGCTTCGCAGGACCTCAAGGAACACCTTATAATTCTCCTGGACAAAGCCTATTGTTGAGTGAATATTCTTGAAACGTTCCTTTATCTCAAACTCATCAGAAAGACGCACGTGCAGCAGGTCAAGCATTCGGTTTTCCCATGCAGACTCCGGTTTCTCAAGCACACCTATTCCCGAGACGATCTCATGCACGAGAAGATTGTTCCGGGCGATCATACGCATGACCTCTTTACTTGAGAATTTTATCTTGCCTCGCATACTTAACTGATTGTTCAAGGTCACAAACTGTTCCTCTATCTTCTCACACTCATCCTCATAGCTCTCAAGAGCGACAGACTGTGCCAGCACGCGGGCAATAACCCTCATGATATTATGATCATACTTCTTTACAAAGACCCCTGAGGTCGTGACATGGAATCCCTTTGACTGGAATACTTTCATGTTATGGTCCTGGACAACCTCATAATCCTCGGTTATCGGATGGCGTTTCATGCTGATATCTGCTTTCCTCAGATGGTCCAATATCTCTTTCTCCTGATCCTGAGATGCGTTGATAAGCACTATAGACCCGAAAGAATAGATATAGATTGTAGTCCCATTCATCCTGTAGACTGCAGTCTCACGAGTGACGGATACTGGATTAAACGGCAGAAATCCCTTTATCTTGGTTATAGGCAACTCTTTTGCAACATATATCGCTTTTAGTCTGTACACCATGATACCATACCAGTGATAGAGGTTAATAAACTGTCGTCGATAAAGTTTTTGTTTTCCGCAGGAGCCTAATAAATAGCCTGTAGATGGCCTTTTGATAAAAAAAAGGGATAAAAAAGTTAAAAAAAAAATTAAATATCGAGATAGCTCAAGAACTACTTCTTCTCAGCTTTCTCTGTAGGCGCAACTTCCTGGATTATAGGTGCAGGGATATCTGCCTCTTCCAGCTTCTTACGTTTCTCATTGGAAGATTTACCTTCCATGCTTGCCAGGATGTTCTTGGCCATCGCAAGATATACGTCACGCTTTGCCTTGAGATCTTCCTGAAGACGTACCTTCTCTTCCTGAAGCTGCTTCGTCTCCTCTGCGCTCATCTCAGTCTTCTCTGACTTGATCTCCTCAGCGAACTTTCCAGAATTCACTGCAGCGATAGTCTCATTAGCAGGCTTACCTTCTACAAGTATTCCCATAGACTGACAGGTTCCCATGATCTCCTTGACCCTCTGAGTCATGTCCTTGCCCAGAAGACTGTCTTCCTTCATCTTGGCAATCTTGATCACCTGCTCTATGCTAAGGTCAGCGACCTTCTCGAGCAGAGGGTTTGATGCGCCTTTTGCGACGCCTGCCTCTTTCTTGATCAGCGCAGAAGCAGGAGGTGTACCGATAGAGATCTCGTATTCCTTTGTGCTGGTGTCGACAGTCACCTTGACAGGCACCTGCATGCCCTTGAAAGATTCTGTCTTCTTGTTTATGTCAACGACAACCTTACCTATGTTGACACCTAATGGTCCCAATGCAGGACCCAGAGGAGGAGCAGCGGTAGCTTTTCCACCCTCAATCAGAACTTCTACTGATTCTTTAGCCATTTTTCTTTTCTCCCACGATATCTCGTGTTGGATTCCTGCTGTTTTCCCTTACACATCAGGATACTGCATAAGGGTTAAACCCACAGGCAACCGGTTATTGATCACAGATGCTTCATCTGTGAGCATAATATTCAATCATTCATGCAATCATTTCTCGCCATCTTCCGTATCGCGCCGTATCACCTTGACAGCATCTATCTTCAGGGTGATAGGGATAGGGACTGCAGCTTCCACAAGCTCCACGACGACCTCTTCCTTCTGCTCGTCGATCCTTGTGATCTTTGCAGTCTCTCTCTTGAATGGACCGGAGATTATCTCCACAATATCGTTCTTCTTTATTGCAATCTCGCGCTTGACAGGCTCGACCATGTGTTCCATCTCACTATAGTCAATCGCCTTGGGCAGGATGCCACGAGCGTAAGGGATGCCATGAACAGCTGTCTCAGCAGCCTCTTTGGATAATGCCTCAATGAATATATATCCTCGCATGCCATGCGGCCTGACTACAGCATACACGTCAAGGCCCTTCTTGCTGACATTGCTCGTCACGAAGTCCATGACCTGATCTTCCCTGTTCGCAGTAGTCCTAAGAGCAAATATCAAAGTGTCAGATATCTCTTTCTCTTTTAGCACATCACTGGCATCCTTTTCGCCTTTCTTCTCTTCAGGCTCAGGTTCGCCCTTCTTTACATCTTCTTCAAAATATGCATCCTCAGCATCATCAAAATCCGCAGTCGCAAGAGCAACAACAGGAGCAACAACAGGAGCAGCCTCATTCGCTTCTTCTTTCATATCCACACCTTCAGGTTCCTTATTTTCATCAGTCATTTTCGATTAAGACCTCTTTTTTACAGGAGCAACTCCCGTATCAGCGTTATCAAGAAGCCGATAAATCCTATGAGCAGCATACCAAGACCAGATACTTTGACTATCGTCTTGAATTCCATGCTGTCAGGCTTCTTTGTTATCTTGAGCACACGCCTGCACTCCAGGACGTATGATTTTATCCTTCTTGGCCATGATGCAATATCCATATTCATTCCCTCGTAAATCAATCATTCAAACATCAATATCATCAGTCTATGAAATCAATCCCAAGCTCGGTCTCCATCTCACGCTTCTTCTTGTCTGACATCTTGCGTTCAGGACCAAATATCTGGGTCGAACGCACGCCTGTGACTATGAGCAATGTCCTTATGGTATTATGCAGATCCTCAGAGATCTGCGCACCCCAGATGACTTTTGCATCAGGGTCAAGCTTGTCAGAGATCGTCTCAACGATCGTTCGCGCCTCTTCCAAGGTCATATCAGTCCCGCCGCAGATGTTTATCAGTGCGCCAGTGGCACCACTGATATCAACGTCAAGCAATGGGTTATTGATCGCCTTCTCGACAGCCTCGACAGCACGGTTGTCAGAGTCTGACTCTCCGACACCGATCAGAGCGACACCGCCTTTTCCCATGACAGTACGGACGTCCGCAAAGTCAAGGTTGACAAGACCTGCCTTGGTTATCAGCTCTGCGATACCCTTCACTGAGTTTGCAAGTATCTCATCTACGACCTTGAACGCTGTCTGTAATGGAAGATCTGGCGCAAGCTCCAGGAGCTTGTCGTTAGGTATGACAATCAATGTATCGACGATGTTCTCGAGCTTCTCAAGCCCGACGACCGCGTTCTCATAACGCTTCTGGCCTTCCATCGCGAAAGGTAGCGTGACCACGCCCACAACAAGAGCGCCAATCTTCTTACTGATCTCAGCGATGACAGGAGCTGCTCCAGTCCCTGTTCCTCCACCGAGTCCGCAGGTGATGAACACCAGATCGGAATCATTCAACATCCTCTTCAGGTCAGCCTCGTTCTCTTTTGCCGCTTCCTCACCTATGCGAGGCTGCGATCCTGCTCCAAGACCGCGCGTAATCTCCCTCCCTATGGGCACCTTCTTCTTTGCATTTGCGTATAGGAGGTCCTGCGCGTCAGTATTGACTGCGATTATCTCAGCGCCTTTGACGCCGATCTCTGTTATGCGATTGATAGTATTATTCCCTGCACCGCCGACACCGACAACTTTTATCCTTGCCAGCTGCTTTGCAAGAAGTGCCTCAAGCTCAGCATCGATCTCATCCTTTATCGAGCTCTTCTGCACACGTGATGTCTCAATCTTAGGATTGGAATACCTGATTGGTTCAGCATCTACAGGCTCAGCAGGCACGAATACCTCTACTCGCGGAGACTCTTCACTGATGAATGGCTCTACGAATGCTTCCTGCTCAGATAATGCTTCCTGCTCATCTGACCTTTGTGTTGCTTGCCTTATGAAACTGTCCAACATGTCCACCTCCAGAGATGACACTTTTCTTTTTTTCTACCTCTTTTTCTGGAAGGAAATACTTTAAATTGACTATATAAATTTTAGGCCTGCTTATTTACTGCATCCGCAGGTGTTTTTTCAGCTGCTTTCTCAGCTGCTTTCTCAGCTGCTTTTGAAGTCTCAACCTTAGGAGCCTGCTTAGGCTTAGGTGTATTAAAAATTACGTCTTTTATTGTCGGAAGGATCTTTGTTATCCTCTGCTTAAGAAGATCAAACAGCTGGTCAGGGAAATCTTTCTGCAAGGATATCGTCGCTTTCCCTTCTTTTATATCGACACCGATCGACTCTTTCTTCTGGTTCAATGCAAGCTCCAGAAGTGCTATGACTTTCTCCTTATCGTCAGTGAGCTTCCTCCTGATATCAACCTTATAGACGACTTCCCTACCTGAGAAAGGATGATTGAAATCGACTATGGTGCGGCCTCCTGTCACTGTACGGATAGTGCCTATTGCACCATCTATATTGACCTGGAGTCCGGTTACAGGATTTATTCTCTGCTTCTTGAAGATCTGTGTAGGCACGAGCTTCATCAGCTTGCCATCCTTCTTGCCGAATGCGTGCTCTGGTGAGAGGGTTATATCATGCTCTTTTCCTACTTCAAGGCCCTCAAGGCTTGCATCCAGACCTGGTAATATCTGGCCCTGGCCGATGCAAATCGCGATAGGACCATAAGTCATATTAGAGTCATATAGACCTTCTTTCCTAGCAACAGCTTCAATTGTTGTATCAAAGACTATCTTATCATCTTTTAACGTGCCGGTGTATGAAATCTCAATGAAATCGTCGTTTTTAACTGTTTCGTTCATTTTACGTCCCTCTACGTCAGGTTTGATAGAGTAGAAAGATAAAGATATACAACTCGAGGGGTATATTTAAAGGTTTGGTTTAAAATCGTTTATAAATTCAAGCACCTTCTCAACGACCTGTTCAGGTGTCAGGTGGCTTGTGTCTATGACGAGGTCATACTTGCTCTTGTCCATGATATCGATACCATAGTATTTCTTGTATCTCATGTTGTCAGAGTCCATACGCTCCTTGATCTTCTTTGCCTGCTCCTCTATGCTTGCAGCAGCAGTCTCATTGCGCTCAGCTATCTTGCCTTTCTCAACCAGGTCCTTATATATCCGCTCAGCACCCACCATAGAATCCACATCTATAAACAGCTTTATCGACTCAGGGATGAAGAATGGAGCAGTCCTGCCTTCAGCAATGAAGTCATCCTTTGTCTTGCCCATCTCCACGAGCTTATCATCGACTATCTTGTCTGTAGAAGGGTCTGTCTCACCGAGCTTGTTGAACTCCTCAATGGTCATGCCCCTTTCTTTAGCTATCTGACGTCGGATACCACCCATATAATGGTGCTCAAATCCAAGCCTTTCTGCAAGAATCCTGCATACAGTGGTCTTTCCAGAACCTGCAACACCTGAGACTGTGATTATCATGATGATGCCAATAAGCCCATCGTTTAAAAAAGTTTGGTGTGCGGATTTTCACATCAAACACGCCCACCCCGCGTACCTATCACACATGTATCTACCATATAATAGTGAAGTCTCAAAACATTTATAAATAACTCGTTCCTCTCTTTTACCAGGGCGGGGAAGTATGGATGTCTACAAGAACCACATAGTCTTCGGCAGTTCAAGGCCGCACATGGATGCCATAGTGAAGCGTGAGCTGGGACATGACCGGCTATACAAAGGTCTGATATCAAAAGAATCCTATGATGACAAGCATGACATCCCTAAAGACCATGATCTCAGGATAGTCTCACCGCAAGCTGCCAAAAGCACGTTCAAAAAGATATGCCAGGATACCAACTCTGATCTTAAGATAGCATTGAATTATGCACAGACCCTGGAGCTATTCAGGAACATGCCCAGAAACCGCATGCCTATCGATGTCATGCTATTATACAAGCTCCGAGAGCTTGACGATGCAGGAAATGAGACAAGCCTGCATGATCTCATCACAGAAAGCATATTCCCGAACATAAAACCGGAAGAATATACCAACCCTGAGGAGCAGAATCCCGTCCTCCTGGTCTGCTACCAGACACTGGATGACGCGATCCAACATGCAGCCATGCGGAGAAAAGAACTCCCCGAGGATAATATCAGGCAGCTATCGGAAGACACACACATGATATACACGATAAGAGAACTCAATCTTCCTGGAGTCATGTTCTCAAAGATAAGAGGATTGCCTTACGTCGCCAGTATCGTGAGAGGGATCATATCAAAGAAAGACAAGTGCCTGCAGAGCAGAGGTGTCATGTTCGGTGCTGAAGAGGAGATGAAATGATGGCCAAGCATAAACCTCAAGTGATCATCGTCAGCGGGTTCACATATAGGGATTACATACTCAAGTCTGCGCTCGGCCATGATGATACTTATGGCGGACTCCTGAACAGGGGAGTTGAGAAGGCACCCACTGCAACTTTCGGATTGCTGGAAGAGCACGAGAAGATGCTGCAAGGAGTCCCTGAAGATGCCCAGGCAATACTGGACTATGAAAGGACCTGCGGAGTGCAGGTCAAGATTGCACTCTCATACTCGCAAGCTTTCAACATGACTGACAAGCTGCTAAAGCATAAGATTCCTATCCAAGCATTCCTATTCTACCGGATAATAGAAGACATACGACACAACCTGTATGAGGTCCTCTTGGACCCGCAAGCAGGCTTTGAATTATACAGGAACTGCATGGGGATGAGACCTGGCCCTATCTTTGTGGTGTGCTCGCCAAGGACGGACGAGACTGGAGATCGGGACATCGCTGGCCAGACATTGTTCACAAAAGCAGACCTTGAAGAGAAGACTGAAGCAGCGGAGGGAAATACACCACAAGCTCCACCCATGCACACGCGAAATCCTGACCTGGAAGCCAAGCTGACGATTGTCGACAAGATAAAATCCCATCGGTGTTATGGCATATTATACCTTGAAGAGCAGAATCTTGCGATGGACCTCCTCACCAATATCAACAAAGACCCGTTCACGTATGGGTCAAACATAGGTACTGTGATCAGGTCCAGAGAAGATTTCCTGAATCAAACACCTGTAGAGCCATCACCAGTGCAGGAAACAATGACATCAGATCCAACCACAGAGACTATCACTGCTGCAGCTGAAACTGAACCACCACAAGAACCTGAACTCGCTGAACCATATACTGTTGCCCGCAACAGAGAAGAAGCCGCAGCTAATCGGGTCATGCGTGCTTTAGTACAGCACGGGAAGAAGCAGAATAAGTGAACAGACATATTTCTCAACATTTAAATAGAATCATCATTGATCAGACATCATGAAACAGCGTGAGCTAATAGACAACACCTGTCTGCTTCTCATCAAGCAAGGGTATGCTGTAAAGAGCATGACCCGCAGCTGCTTTGACCTGCTGGCAAGGCAAGGAAGAAAGATACTCCTGATCAAGGCAGTCGAAGATGCCAAGTCACTGGACAAAGAGACGATGGATGAGATGATCAAGGTAGCAGACTACCTATCAGGCAGCCCGATCATAATAGCAGAGAAAGCAGGATTCATCCTTGAACGTAATATCGTATACAGCAAACACAGCATATACACTATGAACCTAGACACCTTTGCAAACAGCGTGATGAACAGGATGCCTTACATCAAGAGCAGCAAGGCAGGGGCCACTGTGCAGCTCAGTGGAGATATGCTCAGGAAGAAAAGAGAAGAATTAGGATACTCACTCACTGAACTTGCGGCACGCCTCGGAGTCTCCCGCAACATGGTACAGAGATATGAATCCGGCAACTCAGAGATCACCATACAAAGAGCTGTCCGGATGACAGACCAGCTGGGCAAAGAAGTGTTCAGAAGGATAGATATATTCTCAAGACATGCTCCAATCATAGCCCACATACCTGGGAAAGGAGATATATCAAAGAAATATTTCACTCTTGGCTTTGATTCAGAAGAGACAAAGAGATCCCCCTTTGACATCATTGCCAGAAAAAAAGACCGGCTGATACTTACAGGTGTAGGGGACAAGGTCAATCCCAATGCCAGGAAGGTCTCCGAGCTTCTCGACGCAGACAATCTCATGATATATAAGAAGAAGAGACCCAAAGACCTTCCCAGCATGAAGAAGAAAGAGTTCCTTGAGATTGAAAAAGCGAAAGAATTGATGAAATTCCTGAAAGAATTCTGAGTTTTCTCCCGAACAATTTACGGATGTGTAGTGACTTCCGAAAATTATATAATTTATAAATAGAATTGTTCGAAACTTTTTTATACACAACCAGAAAAACTCCATAAAAGCCATAAAAAGAGTCCTAAAAAAGGTGATAACTATGGAACAGTTAGAAGAAGATGAGTTCTTTGACAGTGAAGCAGGACAATCAGTCTCTTTAGACGAAGATGAAGAGGATGATGACCCTAAAGGCAGTGCCTTCCTAAGAGGAGTCGATGAAGCAGGACAGATAAGGGAAGCACCTGAAAAGGAAGAAGAAGCGGATGATGACGAAACATTCTGAAATCTTTAATATATTTTTTCATATATTTTTCAAACAACATTATTTCTATACGCTGATCTGATATTATAATGCACAAATGATGAGCTCAGTGCAGAAGTGACTATGTGGATCTGACAACACCTGCCAGAAGCTACCTCATCTACTCGTCAGGAGGGCCTGTGCTTTTGATGTATCTATCATAACAGTATCTCCGAATGTGATTGATTTCTAGGAAGTGGTTTCAAAAATGGAAAGTTTTATATAGTTGTAGAGCTCTTTAGAGCTCTATGAGGGAAATTAAGATTTCGGATAAGCAACTATCTCTTGTT
>JBDRET010000024.1:0-126057 GCA_043819495.1 Candidatus Woesearchaeota archaeon
CCCTCAACAGCATGCTTAAAAGAGGCATGAGCGCCCACTTACGCGGCCGCACCGTCTGGCAACAAGCCAGACACTTCTACGCCAAATGCCTAACCCACAACCTACTCATGAGGTGCCAACAATGAACTTGCAAACAAGCCCCATAGCGGATATCTTTAAATATCAGTAATCGTATCATTTACCTAATAATCATGATGATTTAAGAGGTGTGACAAATGGGATTCTTTGATTTTGTTGGAGGAAAAGTCGGTGCTGGAAGAAAAATCCAGAAAGCTGTGCTTGAAGAAGCACACAGGTCTGAGATTGCCGCTAAAAAATTAGTCAATTTTGCAAAAATGGTCGAAGCACCTATAAGAGACCTTATCAATATCAGGCAACCTATGACTTCTGCAGATCTTATGTCTGAGAAAGATAGGAGAAAGATACTCTCAGTAATAGAACCTGTAGCAGCACCGGGTGCTGCAAAAGAGATCCAGACTAAAGTGCGTGAAGAAGTGGTCAATTACCTTCAAGGATTCCATTCTGCATTGATAACACTGAAGGCGGAGTATGCGATCACTAAAGCTGCAAGCAAGGTAGAGATGGAGAGGATGCTCTCTGCAGGCCTCAAGGAATCACAGGAAGAGACTGTCAGGATGATGAAAGAAGCGCAGGGAGCAATAAACAGGCTCAACATGAAGCGTGCGCAAGAGATACGAGACGAGTATAACAAGGCAGCGTAATACTGTAGTATTTTTTTTATTCTTATTTCTTTTCCAGTGTGACTGGCATGTATTCGTGGACTTTCCTATCTTGACATGAATACTGCTGTGATATCCTTTTTGTCAGGTCCTGCAATGAATCTATCTCATCGCTGCGTTGTCTCTCCATCTTCTGCGTGAATCTCTGTTTTTTCACGAGGCAGGACATGATGTTGTTTTTTGGACGTGTAGGTATGTATTTTGGAAGGCCTTTTTCAGGATTGACAGAATAGATGCTCTCTTCAAGCTTTGATATGTATGAGCAGAAATCAATTTGTGATTGTGTCATGTAAGGAGGTATCACAGCAGGGACTTCGAGATTGTTATCATCAGTCATCTTTGCTGCTATCGCCATCTGTCCTATACTCAGTATCATATGGAGCACTTCCTCTTCAGTTCCTATATAGACTTTCTGACCGTTTTTCCAGTTAGGATTATCTTCTAATACGTTCTGTCCGTAATTGATCGTGAATATCCTTGTGCATTGAAATTGCGCGTGGAATATGTTATCGATCTGTCTGAGCCAATCATTTTTTTGCGGACGTTTGCAATGCTTATATAATGGCATCACAGTTGTCGAGAATATTGTATTACCTTTCAGATTGTCTATGAGTCTGTTGTAGAATTCAGGATGTCCTGTGAATTCAGGATGGAATATCTGGTCCTCATACAGTGGCAGGAATATGTTTGAACCAGGTCTTACCTGTGAACACAGATCATCTATGCTGTCCATATCATCCGGGTCTGCTATGATTGTGCGAAGGACAAGTCTTCCTGTATCTTTACTTGTCTTATCTTCGGGTGCGTTGCCCATAAGTCTGTGACTGTCAAGATACTGTTTCCGATTACAGTCTTTGTTCTGCAAGACAGTATCCTTATTGCGTATCCTATCGCTTAGTCTGATTATATCTCCCAAAGTAGCATCCCCTAGAAACAAGATGACATTTCCTCTTTATAAATCTTTCTAAAAATAGTTATTGTGTAGTAGTAACAGAATTATGGGTTTTTAGCCCTTCTATCATTCTTTTTTAGGTACTTTGATGCCTGTTTTTGGCTTTGGTGCCATGATCTTCATGAGTTCTTGTCTGTCTTTTTCAGTAAGTGCGCTCTCGTTCCTGACAATCTTGAATGCCTCATCTACCAGAAGGTCTGTCTGGAACTTCAGCTTCTGCAGCACTTCCATGTGCCTTTCGAAAAGCTTGCGTTCTTTCTCAAGGTCTGATGCATCCTTATCTTTCCTGAAGTTTGCGCCGAACATCGTCAGCGACGCAAAATGAGACTCGCGGAACTCTTTTGCAAGAGAATCTATAGAATGCAGTGCGTTGTCAAATTCCTTTACGTATCGCGTGTCCTCTTTTTTTGAAAACAGACCCATGTAATTCACACCCCTTTTCTTAAGGAATGATTGATAGCAGCATTTATAAACGTTTTTGCTGTTTTTTACGATACGCAGGATACGCTCATCTAACCTGCCTGATCCTTCATTCCCTTGAGCATTATGTGCAGCTCATCAAGCTGTTCCTTGGATATCTCATTAGGGCTGCCATCCATAGGGCACTGTGCGTTCTTGTTCTTTGGGAATGCTATCACTTCACGGATGTCTGACTCATAGCAGAGAAGTGCTACAATCCTGTCAAATCCAAGACCCATCCCTCCATGAGGCGGTACTCCATACTGGAACGCTTCCATCATGAAACCGAATTTCTTCTTCACATCTTCGAATGAGTGTCCGACAACTTTCAACAGCTTTGCCAACAGTTCAGGATAAGTATTACGTATGCTTCCTGAGCATAACTCTACACCGTTCAATACAAGATCGTATTGGTAACAGAACACTTTTCCCGGGTCAACATCTATCATCTCAATGTCTTTCTCTTTAGGCATCGAGAATGGATTGTGTCCTATATCCCACTTGCTCTCTTTGGCATTCCACTCATAGAACGGGAAATCAGTTGTCCAGGAGAATACAAATTCTTTAGGGTTATACAGCTTGAGCTTGATCCCTAGCTCGTTCCTGATCCTTGCGAGGCAGTCATTTACGACCTCTATCTTATCAGCGATCATGAGTATCGTCGATCCTGGCTTTGCTCCGGTCCTCTTAAGAAGTTTTTCCTGAAGTTCCTGATTAAAGAACTTTGCAGGTCCGCCTTCAAGACCTTCTTCATTGACCTTGATAGCAGCAATACCTTTTGCTCCGTTCTGCTTTACGATTGTCTCAAACTCTTCTATCTCTTTTCTTGTGAACTGCGCTTGAGGGCATATTGCCTTGACTGCGCCTCCTGATTTCACAATCTCCTTGAATACATTGAACTCTGAACTCTCTGCTACATCACTGACATTTGAGAGCTCAAGATCGAACCTTAAGTCAGGTTTATCATTACCATATCTCTTAAGACATTCCTGATGAGATATCCTTCGGAAAGGAGTCTTTATATCATAGTCTAGTGTCTTTTTCCATATGTGGCTCATAAGACCTTCAGCAATGGTGAATATATCATCAATCGTCGGGAAACTCATCTCCCAATCGATCTGCGTGTGTTCAGGTTGCCTGTCTTTTCTTAGGTCTTCATCCCTTAAGCATCTTGCAAGCTGGAAGTAACGGTCAAAACCAGAGACCATGAGTATCTGCTTGAATATCTGAGGCGATTGCGGGAGCGCGTAGAATTTTCCTGGATTGATCCTGCTAGGGACTACGTAATCACGCGCACCTTCAGGTGTGGACACCACCATGAGTGGAGTCTCTATCTCATAGAATCCTTTAGATGACATGTACTCTCTTGCTGCCAATGCTGCAATGTGCCTTATCCTGAGCTTCTCCTGCATCTCAGGTCTTCTCAAGTCAAGATAACGATACTTCAGCCTATGCTCTTCTGTCAACTTTTCAGGATTATCATAATCGACAGGCAATGGCGCTGCAGCGCAGTGCACTGTGAGAGTGTCTACAACCAGCTCGACATCACCTGTTGTGATGTTAGGGTTTATCTGTTCTCTTCCTTTTACCATCCCTGTGGCTTCTATCACTGATTCCCTCCTCAAGCTTTCCGCTTCCTTGAAAGACTTGTTGTCAGGACGTATCACGATCTGGGTCAGGCCATACCTGTCCCGTACGTCTATGAATAGGACGCCTCCATGGCTTCGGCTCTTATTGATCCAGCCCTGTAAAGTGGCACCTTTATCGATGTCTGTCTTCCTTAATTCTCCGCAAGTATGTGTTCGTTTCATGTGCAGGATTACCTCTACAGTCATTTATATAGTTTGTTGTTGGTCTGTTCTTGACGGGCATTTCCGGGGAAATGTTTTTTAAATAGGACGGGAATCCTTTTTCATATGTTCAAGATAACCTCTGATGATGGCAATGGCAGCGCACGTACTGGTGAGATCAAGACTGCACACGGAATAGTCCAGACACCGTTTTTCATGCCTGTCGCAACCAAGCTCACGATCAAGCACATATCTCTACCTGAGCTGATGGAAATAGGTGGGCAGTCAGTGATTGTAAATGCATATATCTCGTGGCTCAGACCAGGTCTTGATCTGGTGAAAGAAGCTGGAGGGGTACATAAGTTCATGAACTTTGACCGTTGCGTGTTCTCTGATAGCGGAGGATTCCAGATGCTATCTCCATCTTTCCTGCAAGAGATAAATGACAAAGGGGTCAGATTCTCAGATCCGTTCTCAGGGCGCAAGCATTTCCTCAAGCCAGAGGATGTGATAAATATTGAACGGCAGCTCGGAAGTGATATCGCGATGTGTCTTGACCATGTCGCATCTATAAAGTCTGAAAGGGCAGCTGCAGAGGACGCAGTCCGTCGGACTCATCTATGGGCAGAAAGATGCAAGAAGTTCCACGATTCCTGCGACCAGAAAACCATCTATGGCAATAGACAATTGCTCTTTGGCATCGCGCAAGGCGGGCTGTTCAAGGACCTAAGGGAAAAGAGTGCAAAATTCATCGATGGATTGGATTTTGATGGTGTCGCGCTTGGCGGATTATGTATCGGTGAAACAAAACATGAGATGGCAAAAGCGATCCAATGGCAGATGCCATATTTCTCAGAGAACAAGCCAAGATACCTGATGGGTGTCGGCAGTCCCCAAGATATAATCGAAGCGGTGAGCATGGGGGTGGATTGTTTCGATTCCATATATCCTACACAGAATGCGCGGCACTGCCAGATATTCACCCGGAAAGGGATGATAAAACTTGACAAGGGTAAGTTCAAGGAGGATTTTGGCCCTCTTGATCCAGAATGCGACTGTTATGTCTGCAAGACTTTCAGCCGTGCGTACTTACATCATCTGGCACGGAGTTCTGAGTGGACACATCATAGATATCTCTCTTATCATAATGTGCATTGGATGATCAAGTTCATGGAACGGATGCGTGCTGCAATAGCTAAAGGAGAATTCAACGATTTTCGCAAAGAATTCCTTGCAGATTACATAACCAAAAAGAAATAGGAATCTTCAAAAAAGAAACAGCTATCGTTACAGATGAGCTCAATCCTTCTCGAGTATCTCGACAGGCACTTTTGCCAGCCGCTTGAACTTCTCCGCATCTGTCTTATCCCCGATGATGGCTCCGTAATGCATCGGTATTGCCATCCTCGCCTTGCATGATTCGACTGCTTTTGCTGCCTCTTCAGGTGTCATGACATATGTTCCTGATACTGCCATCAATGCAACGTCAGGCTTGTGTATATCTAACATCTCAGGGATTGCATCAGTATCGCCGCTGTGGTAGATGCGTTTAGAATTCACATCCACGATGTAACCTACCCACTCATTCTCTTTAGGATGGAACTCCTTGTCGATGTTGTATGCATGAACTGCTTCAACATTGATGTTGCCCATCACGACATTCTTTCCAGGGTTCATGAGTACAAGGTCCCTGAACTCAACTTTTCCCTGAAGCTTGCTCTGGCAGTCAGGTGGTGCAAGTATGACTGTCTTTGGTGTCGCAATCTTCTTGATATCTGCAATGGAGCAGTGGTCGTAGTGTGAATGGGTGATCAGAAGTATGTCTGCCGGTCCTTCATCATCTATCTGATATGGGTCGATGTATATCTTCCGGTTCTCCAGAGTATCAGTTATCCTGAACCCTGCATGACCAAGCCAGTTAATCTCAACATTGCTTATGTACACACCAACCACCTCCGGTCGATATATATGAGTGAACAGAGAATATTAATGTTTTGGTTTTTCAGGCAATAGGTTGATTAAGTTTTACACTTCAATCAATCATTTATCCTTTTTGTAATCGACAAAGCTTGCTTCGGCGCTGGATGCGCCTCAGGGTGCCGACGCATGCCTGATTTGGGTAAATGCAGAGGTTCGCCGCAGGCGTTTTTATTTATTGATTAGTCTTAGTAACTCGTTAGCATGCTAATTGGCACCACCAGCTTTGTCAATAGAATGGTTTTCAATATTTATTCATAACCTATTATCAAGGTCAAGGCAGGCATCAATCATGACTTCACTGAATTTAAAAAGGTTGTCAAGCCTGCAGTTCTCGTTTGCCTGGTGGGCCATGTCATCATCACCAAACCCGAAGCCCACTGCAGGTATGTCTTTAAGGACAAAGACCTTCGAGTCGGTAGCACCACTCAGACCTTTTGGCTTGGCAGTTATGCCGTGTTCAGCCGCAGCTTTCTTGAGTGTCTCAACCAAGAAATTGTTCTCATCGATCTCTGTCGGCGGTAATATCATGAGCGTTTCGAATTCAAACTCCCCGAACCTCTCTGCCAGTTTCTTCAGTTCATCTACAATACCTTCCGGAGTCTGTGATGGCAGGTATCTTATGTCGAGCACCAGTTCACAATTGCCTGCCACCATATTTGGTGCAGAGCCTCCTTTGATAGTCCCAAAATTTATTGTCGGCCTCGTGAGGAATTTATGGAGCTGGTGCTTAAGGATGTAATAATCCAATTTTGTTATGAGCTTTGACAGGCAGGCGATGGCACTTATCCCTTTGTTAGGTGTGGAGCCGTGGGCCTGCTTCCCTTTTGCAGTCACTTTCACCCGAAGCACACCTTTCTCTGCCACGGTTATCTTCTGCATCTCCCCTCCGATGTCTGCAATTATCGCACAATCAGGAGATATGATCCCTTCACTCATCAGGTACTTGATACCTACTGTCGACCCTGCCTCTTCATCTGCAGCAAATACGAACACAAACTGGTTCTTAAGATTCTTCTCTACACTCTTGAGATAGTCTAGTACAAGGATATCTGCGACTGCAGGTCCCTTGTTGTCACATGAACCTCTTCCGTAAAGAACTCCTTCTTTTATGATCGGCACAAATGGATCAGTCTCCCATCCTTCCCCTGCTGGCACGACATCAAGATGGTTTGCAATAAGTATCTGACGCCCTTTCTCATTTCCGACCTTTGCCACTACATTGGTCCTGTTCTTCTTCTTCTCATACAGCTTGTACTTTACACCAATCTTTGAGAGGCGTTTCTTCAAGACTTTAGCTGCAAGATACTCATCACCCGGAGGATTGACTGTCTTTGTCCTTATGAGGTCGCATAGAAATTTAGTGTAGATATCTTTTCTTTGATTGATGAACTCTGATTTGTCTGGCATTCCGATAGCCTTCCAGTAATTCACGCTGTAGCTGTACTGCTTGTGATCTCAGCGTATCTTATCATTGAGCTTAAGACTCAGGACCAAGTCATCAAGTTTCTTCAGGTCATACTTGACTGAATCGAACTTCTTCCTCAGTTCGCCACCTGCAAAATCGAAAAGCATGAGTTCGTCATAAAGATCAGACACAAGATCCTTCAGCTTGACAGAAGTATCGTACTCTCCTTTGATCGCTGAGTTTATCGCTTTTCGTACCAGCTCTCCAGTAAGATCGATCAGGCCCATCAGATAGAATTCAGGGTCCAGCTTAAGCTGTGTATTGCTAGGTATCTTGTTGTTCTTTGTGAGTTCATAGAAACATAATGCTTCAACATATTCCTGGACCGCTACCTTGTATGAGCCAGAACTCAGGAGTTTAGGGCTCTTTGCATATGATGTGAGCTTCTTGAAGAGTGCAGCCATATCTTTTGTAGCTGCCCCTGCTGACTTCAGGTCATTCCTATGTACAGCATATATGACTGTCTTTGAGAGTTTGATTACCTCACGCGAGGTCTTTATGACAGCATCCCTCTGCTTGTCACAAGCATCAATATCATTCTTTATCCGCTCTAAATCTTTTTTGTCAAGCATCGATAACACCAGTTTTTAAAAAGTCGCTGTGCCATTATAAATCTTACGTTTTGGCCCGTAATTCGGCAATGGCATCAAATCTGTCCAACGAAAGATTTATATACTCTATTTCACAATGCAGGACTTATATGGACAGTACATTTAGAGGTGTAATCGAATTTTTTGTACGGTTAGGAATCTACGATGTAGTCCTGCCTTTCTTGCTCGTTTTCACTGTAGTTTTCGCAATAATGGAGAAGACACGCGTGCTTGGAGTTGAAAAGACTGGCAGCGGTGAATTCACGCGAAAGAACCTCAATTCGATGGTCGCGTTTGTAATAGCGTTCTTAGTTGTAGCGTCTTCCAGGCTTGTGGCAATAATAAACGAGACAATGGCAAACATGGTTCTCCTGCTCATGTTGAGCGTGTGCTTCCTGATACTTATAGGGAGCTTCATGAAGGAGACAAAAGATGGAGTGTTTCTTGAAGGTAGTTGGGCAAAGTTATTTACAATTATCATGTTCGTCGGATTATTACTTATATTCGCAAATGCGCTTGGTTGGCTTGAGCCTTCCTGGCAATATCTGTTACATAATTATGACAGCACTGTCATGGCATCACTCCTGCTTATCGCAGGAATGGTCGGTTTCGTGTATTGGATAGTAAAAGATCCAAAAAAAGATGGGTCAGGGTCATCATCATAAAAGTGATGGACTGATTATCATATTCAAAGGAGGTAAGAAAAATGGCATATCCTTATGGTGGTTACGGAGGCAGTGGCGGTGGTTACTTCGCGAACCTTCTTGGCGTCCTGCAGACCTGGGGTCTTACAGACGTTATCCTGCCGTTCATACTTGTGTTTACGATAGTCTTTGCGGTAATGCAGAAAGTAAAACCGCTCGGACCTGCAGATGGCAGGACCAAGCCGTTCAATGTAGTGATATCATTAGTCATGTCACTTTCAGTAGTCATACCTCACGTCATGGGTTATTATCCTCCTGGAGCTGATGTAGTCAATATCATAAATGCAGCATTGCCGCAGGTATCAGTAGTGCTTGTCGCAGTCCTCATGGTCTTGTTGATCGTTGGACTCTTCGGCGGCAAGGCAGAATGGGGCGGCCCACTTTCAGGCTGGCTGGCATTCTTCTCATTCATGCTTGTGATATTCATCTTCGGCAGGGCAGCAGGATGGTTCTATTATCTCCCAAGCTGGTTGTACTGGCTGGACAACCCTGACACGCAAGCTATGCTCCTCGTGGTCGCAGTATTCGCGATAATCATCTGGTACATAACCAAGGATGACAGCAAGGAGCAGAAAGGTATGAAGGATTTCGGTGATGCCTGGGGCAAGCTCTTTAAGGGCACCAAATAATTTTTTAAATCATATTTCATATCATTTTTTTAATCTACAGTAAAAAGAGGTCAACATGGCGACATTTTTAGATATAGGACTTGCAGAACATTTCGCGATAATATTCCCTATACTTCTAGTCTTTGTGATAGTATTTGCACTACTTGAGAAATCTAAGATATTGGGAGACAATAAAGGGTTACATTCGCTGATTGCATTATCTATAGCCATAATGATGATCTTTGTCCCGGGTCTTGTCCAGGTCGTGGTCATAATGGCACCTTGGTTTGTTATACTGTTTTTGTTGGTTACATTCTTCCTGCTGCTGCTCATGTCTTTTGGCACTAAGTGGGATGCGATATCAGGAGTGGCAAATGTCTGGCAGACACCACATTGGTTTCTTCTTATCATATCCTTAATAGTATTTATCGGTGCATTAGCACAGGTATATGGTGGGGCTATGCTTCCATTCTCAGACGATGGCAGCGTGCAGGTGTCTTCAGCAGCTGATACTAACCTCACGACAGATACAGGGAATTTCAACCAGAATGTCGGCAGGGTGATATTCCATCCGAAGACTATTGGCCTGTTCTTCATGCTTATGGTAGGCGCACTCACGATAAAGCTTCTCGCATCAACTCCGAAGTGAACTGTATAGTCCTGGTAGGTCTTTCTTGAAACTTTTAAGAAATAGCTAAACAAATACAAAATATCAATAAAATATTATTTCTATTGATAATTAATGCTTAGAAGGCGCATGTGCTTTCATGCTGTCAGTTATCCTTGAGAGCTCTGAGATATTCTCTATGAAGCCTGGCAGCACCTTCTGGAACACTTTCTCCAGTGCCTTGACCTCAGTGCCCACATCACCAATGTGTTTGTCATATTCCCCTACACGCTCAAGAATGCCTTGGTGCATCTTATCAAAGTCATCCTTCATCGCCTTCATCAAGGTCTCAAGCTGTATCAATCTTGTCTCGGTCTTATCCTTCCATTCTATTATTCGGTTGATGTTCTCCATCAAGTCATTCCATTTCTCTTCGATGATCGCTTCTGCAATCTCTTCGATACGCTCATTGCTACCGCTTGAGTCCATCATCGCAAGCTCTTCACCTGCGACAGGAGCGCCTGGATAGCCTCCTTGAGCTGACATGTCTGGAGGAAGATTCGGATCTGCCATATTACCACCTGCGCCGTTAAACGGCATCTTTGTTTGCATCCTCATATCTGCCTGGTTCATGGCATCCAAGACCTGATTTGTATTGTACCCTTGTCTCTGTAGTGCTGTCACAATCTGATTATTTGAGAGGCCCTGTTGCCTCATGCTCAGAACAGCTTCTGTAGGGGTATCTTCTGGCATATTAATCCTCGAACCAAGCAATATGTCTATCAAGGGTAATGCTGTTTTTAAAGGTTTCGTTAGGCCCGGGTGCATCAAGCAGGTTTTTTTCGTATCTGTTTCGTATCTGTTTCGACGAAAAAACATTTAAATACTCAGAGCCATAATACATTAAGCAGAGGCGAAGATGTCGGACGAGAAAAAAGAGCAGCAAAAAGAGGAAGACTTACCCATAGTAATAGGCAGAAGCCCTGCTGATGTGAAAAAGTACGGCAAGAAGGGCGCGATACTTCTTGGAAGACAATATGTGGAGAAGCTTGACAAGCTGTTCATGGATAAGACGGTGTATATGGATGTTGCAGGAGCGCATGTCATCCTCATATGCGGAAAGAGAGGTGGCGGAAAGTCTTATACCATGGGAGTGATAGCAGAAGGGCTTTCCATGCTTGAACCTGAGGTCCAACAGAACCTCAGCATAATACTTCTTGATACGATGGGAATCTATTGGACGATGGGGCATGCAAACAAGAAAGAGAAAGATCTCCTCGCACCATATGGGATAACCCCACACCCTGTAGAGCTGAAGATATTCACTCCTGAAAAATTCTATTATGAATACAAGAAGAAAGGTATCAGGACTGATGAGCCGTTCTCGCTTGAGCCGCACATGATAACAGGAGATGACTGGTGTGTAGCGTTCAAGCAGGACAAGTATTCTCCAAATGGGCTGTACATACAGAAGATCATGGAAGAGGTCTCAGAGAAGAATGAAAAATACCAGATGAAAGATATCTTTGCTTATATCTCGGCAGATAAAGAGACTGATAACCAGGTAATCTCGGCAATAAAAAGCATGTTCACTACAGCTGAAGGATGGGGAGTGTTCTCAGAGAAAGGGACTCCCATAGAAGATCTTGCCAAAGGCGGGCAGATAACTGTACTTGATGTGAGCTGTTATGCTACCATGCCAGGAGGATGGGATGTCAAAGCGCTGGTGGTCGGGATCGTGTCAAAACACCTATTTCTCACAAGGATGGCATTCCGAAAAGAGGAAGAGCTGTCATCAATAAAATATCTTGAGGATTACTTCACAGACAAGACATCTGATGATGCGCAGAAACAGGATATGCCATTGGTTTGGCTGGTCATCGACGAAGCACATGAGTTCCTGCCTAAAGATGAGAATGACGTGAATGCCGCGACAGAACCTCTCAAGATAATAATGAGAGAAGGAAGACAACCAGGAATATCACTTATTGTCGCTACACAGCAACCTGGAAAGATACATACTGATGTCATGACGCAATGTGATACGGTGCTCTCGCATAGGATAACTGCGCGGCTTGATGTCCAGGCATTAGGCCTTCTTGCACAGAGTTATATGGAGCATGGGATCGAGCGCGCGATGAATGACCTTCCCACAATGAAAGGTACTGCAGTCGTCTTTGATGATCTCAATGAGAAGATAATGATGATAAGGGTACGTCCGCGGTTCACATGGCACGGTGGCGCAAGCCCGTCCGCAATAAAAGACGACTAGTCAATCACTGGCCTTGTCGGTCAGTCTATCATCAGGACCAGAATCTATTGAACCAGAAATCTACTCTACTGAAACAGAACTCTATTGATTAAGCTTAAGGTCGCGTAATACCAGCTGGATCTGCTCTTTGATATATTTCTCTTCCTGAAGACGGATGTTGAGGTCCTTGAACTGTGCATCCACCTGTTCTGCAATCATCTTGGTCACGGTATCGCGGGTCACGAAGTTTATCGGTTCCCAAATATTGATGTATTTCTGGAGCACATCAACATCCTGCCTTTTTGCGCATTCCTTGAGCTCGCGCACTATGATCTTCATCTTCTCTATGATGTCGTCAAGCTGTTTCTTAAAATCATCTAGCTGTGAATGCATGGTCTGGATCTCAGTCATGATCTTCTTGTTGCTGTTGAGCATGTTCTGGTCAGTCACTTGGGTCTTCTTCCGAAGGTTAGTATACCGTTCTTCTATGACCATCATCCTTCGGCCTAGATTATTGACCTCACCAGCTATATCAGAAACAGATTTAGACAGGTCAGCACCAGGCTTAGGCTTGGGTGCAAACAGGCCTCCAGAAGGTTTAGGCGGGGCTGCCGCTTGCAAAGACGCTCCAACTCCTGGGGGTACAGACATCTGATCAGCCATTTTTAAACATTCACCTTCATTTCCTGATATGTATTCAGTTGTTTGCTCGCCAGAGCAACAAGCTGTATGCTGGCGATATAAATGTATCAAAACCTTTATTAAATCAGACCGGGTCTGATACTTGCTATCTATATAGTCTTAATATGTAGTATTAAGCCAATACTATTATAATAAAGTTTGTGTGAGTATGTTTTAGTGGTGTAGCCGCAGTGTAGCTTTCAGTGCTGTAGCAATCAAGGCATCCTGCTAAGGCTGCCTGTCCCAATATAAGAAAATGGTGAATCTGTATGATGTTCCATGCCAACAAACCCCTATATTCCTATGAGGTAGTGCGTGAGGGAGAGGATAATGTCCTTCGTGTAAATTACGAAGGTGCTCCTGTGGTCCCTTCTATGGAGAACAATCCTATTGTCATGTCAAGGGTCTGTGATAACCTTATCGAATCAAAGAATGCGACCAAGATAATATTCACCCAGAAACGGGAATATGAGTATGATTATAATCAGACACTCCTGATCAAGGAGATTGCAGAGGTGTACGACAAGCTGTCCAAGCAGAAGGACATGTTCACCCTGACTGCACTTCAGGTGGATGAATCATCCAAGAGATTCGCCAATAGATGGTATACTGAGGTACAGACACTCATCTTCCAGACATTGAGGGCTGACCCGATAGGGATGTATGTTGACCTCAAGAGAAAAGCGAGAGAAGAGAAGGTCAACTTCATCAAGATTGTCGACGAGAAGATAAAGCCCGGCATAAGCAATTACATCAAGCTGCTGACATATGTCATAAATGTCATGGAGAAGACACGTCTGATTACCGTCGCAAAACCTTTCCTTTCCGGTTACCATATAGGTGACAGGGAGATCTACAGTAATTTCTTCCATCCCATGATAAAGCCTGACTTCATGTGGACAAAGCTCATGGCGAATTATCCTCCTGATGGGGAAGAGATGGACAGTTACGTAATAGGTGATGATACAGAGATAGTGATATTCAGGTTGCAGGATTCTGTACAGTACATATATCACATGACCCCTCCAGAATTCAAGCTATCAGAGGATAAATATGAACTTCTTGACATGGCACGTAACATCCTTGCCGAGCACAAGCCGAGCAAGCAGGAATTCACTGATCCTGAAAGGATGAGAGAGGTCTTCACCAATGTAGGCAAGGATCTCATGGCTGAGCTTGTCGCATACAAGAATATGGAGATGTCACAGAGTGAGATAGAGAAGCTTGCCAATATTCTCGTCAGGTATACCGTAGGTTTCGGTCTGGTCGAGGTCCTGCTTCAGGATGATAAGATCCAGGACATATCAGTGAACAGCCCGCAAGGCAGGCTCCCTATATTTGTCGTCCATGCGGATGCTGCTGATTGTGTCACTAATGTCATCCCGACGAAGACAGAGGCAGAGAGCTGGGCAACAAAACTAAGGATGATATCAGGCAGACCTCTTGATGAGGCAAATGTAATCCTTGATACTGAACTTGAGATGCCGGGAGCATCCATAAGGGTGTCTACGATAACCCAGCCGCTCAACCCATCAGGACTCGCATTCTCGTTCAGAAGGCATAGGGACAAGCCATGGACGCTGCCGCTTTTCATGAAATACAAGATGATCAGCCCTCTTGCAGCAGGACTTCTCAGTTTTCTTGTGGATGGTACAAGGAGCATGATGGTGTGCGGTACCAGGTCAAGCGGAAAGTCTGCTTTCTTATCTTCCCTTCTCATAGAGATCATGCGTAGATACAGGATAATAACTGTAGAGGATACTCTGGAGCTTCCTACAACATCAATGCGTCGACTGGGATTCAACGTGCAGCCGATGAAGGTAGCGAGCGCACTTGCAAAAGGGAGCAGTGAGATGAGTGCAGAAGACGGCATAAGGAGCACGTTAAGGTTGGGTGACAGCGCGTTGATAGTCGGTGAAGTAAGGAGCAGTGAAGCCAAAGCACTATACGAAGCTATGCGAGTAGGTGCTGCAGCTAACGTCGTTGCAGGAACTATCCATGCTGACAGCCCTTTTGGTCTTTTTGATAGGGTAGTCAATGACATAGGCATCCCGAAGACCAGCTTTAAGGCGACTGATATAGTGATAATCGCGACCCCTATAAAATCCGCAGATGGCCTTCACAGGGTCAGGAGGGTGACACAGATAACTGAGATCCGAAAGAGCTGGCAGGAAGATCCGATGCTCGAACACGGATTTGTCGACCTGATGAAATATGATGCAAAGACAGACAGTCTTGAGCCGACCGATGAATTGCTCGACGGTGATGCAGAGGTCCTCAAGGCAATCGCCGCAAACATACCTGACTTCGCAGGCAATTGGGATGCTGTATGGGATAATATAGTCCTGCGAGGGGAACTCAAAGAGATATTGTTGAATAAAGCGATAGAACTTGATGATATGGACATGCTAGAAGCACCATTTGTCATAAAATCCAATGATAAGTTCCATCTGCTTGTAGAAGAGGTCAAGAAAGACACAGGGACACAGGATAACAAAGAGCTGAAGCGACGATGGGAGAACTGGTTTGACCGTGAACTGAAGAAAAGAAAACTTAATAAAGGCAAAACCGACTTCAATCCGTATGGATTGAGCTATTGATCTTCCGATCCATTGTTGATAAAAAGAGGCATCAATATGGCAGTACCGACAGCACAGGCACCACAGAATTATTATTCCAAATCACCTCCAGGTGCAAGACCTGGACCTTCTTACGCCAAACAGATGCCTGTAAGTCCTGGCGCTGCACGTAGCCCTTCTCAGAACACTGGAACTGCAACTCCTCAGCAGAGTGTCAAGAAAGAGTTTGATATAAATCTCTATTTCAAGGCAGTAGGATTGTTCTTCAATGATTTCTTCGGAAAGAAAATGCCTTACTTCTTCCAGAATATGGGGCCTGTGATGCAGAATGCGCCTAACTGGTGGAACAAGCTCCCTCAGGATGAACAGATATCATATGGTGTTATGGTATTTGGAGGATTCCTTTTTGTTGCAGGGATAGTGCTTTTTGTAGTGCTGTGATGATCACTGCCGTACCATTCCCTTTACATTATATACTTGAATAGGATTAGATTTTCCTTTCACTCTTATCGGTTCAAGCTCTTCACACTTGACGAGCTTCTTGACTTCTGCATGCGTGGTCGCGGTAATGAGGATCTCATCTGCTTTTGCAGCTCCGCAAAGACGTGCGGCGACATTGACGCTGTTTCCTATGACTGTGTAATCCATGCGCTGCCTTGCGCCGACATTACCTACGATCATCTCACCAGTATTGATGCCTATTCCGATATTTATGTCGATGCCATACTTCTTCTTGAACTTCTTGGATAATATCTTCTGTGCTGCCTGCATCTCGACGGCAGTCTTCACTGCCTTGAGCGCATGCGCTTCGGTGCGGACTGGAGCGCCGAATATCGCCATTATCTCGTCACCTACAAACTTGTCTAGTGTCCCGTTGTTCTGGTGTATTATCTGCAACATCGTCTCGAAGTGCTCGTTGAGTATCTCTATTGTGTGTTCTGGTGCGAGCTGCTCTGACCATGCTGTGAAGTCACGCAGGTCTGAGAACAGTACGCTCATCTCACGTTTCTCTGTCCTGAGATAATTCTCTTCAGGGTTTGCAAGTATCTGCTTCATTACTTCAGGACTGACGTAGCTCTGGAAGGCAGTCTTTATCTCGGTCTTTGCAAGATCCTCAAATACTGCTGAGTCTGCCTGCTTTGCGATAGCATTGAGAAGATTCTTGTCTATCTTCGTGAACCCGTCAGATGAGCTTGAGTTTATCACTCCGAAGACACCCATAGTATCATCATTGAGCATGAATGGTGTACAGATAGCTGAGTCTATATCCTTGTTGACATTCTTGAACTCTGTAAGCTCTCCCTTGTTCAGTGTCGTACGTGCAGTATCATATAATGCATTTGAATTGTTATGGACAAATGTGGATGACTTGAGCTTGCCTGCGGTCTTGAGCTCCGTGGTGTTCATCTTCCTATTATTTATCATGAAGAATGCGAGCTTTGCATCTATGACATCAGTTATCTCCTGCAATATCGCTTCCATCATCGTGTCAAAGTCTTTTATCGTGTCTCTGATCCGGTCTATGGCGTATATCGTCGAGAGCTCTTTGTCCTTCTCACTCAGTTCCCTGCGGCTCTTTGCGTGCTCGACAGCTACAGCAGTAAATTTACATATCATCCTGAAAAGTATGAGGTCCTTCTTCTTGAACAGTCTGCGGCTCTTGTTCATTATCATGAAGACGCCGATCGGTTCTGATCCGTACATCAATGGCAATGCCATCACATTCTGTATCCTGCATCGTCTCATGCGCTTGTGCATACGGGTGTCATTCACTATTATCTGCTTCCCTGTCTTGACCAGGTTGTCACATATATCCCTGACCAATGCCTGATCCTCAAGCTGTTCGGAAGTGTTGGTCGCACCATACTCGAATGGGTTCATGTTGTCTTTGTTGTATAAGATTATGAATCCCAATTCTACTCCAATTGTCTTGACTGTCAGAAGAAGTATCTCCTTAAGGAGCTGGTAGAATTCCTTTGTATTGGTCTCTATGGTCACCAATTCGCTCAATATGTATGAACGGGTATTCTGGGACCTGATCTTAGCTGCCAGTCTTTTGATCTTATCAGAGGATTTCATATTATGGGTAATTTGTTATTCCACGCAAGTAGTAAACTTGTATAAGTTATATTTAAATGTTTTGTTTATTGGTTTTTTCCGGTGATCTGCCGGCCATTTTTTGCACGTGTTTAAACTGCTTTATTCTGTATTATTAGAGCTTCTATGGTTTTTTTATTGTGCTCTGTTTTACTATACTGCTTATTTTATTGTTGTTTTTAGTCTTTTATATTTATGTGCGAACAGAAAGATTTAAATATTGGTTTGTAGAGCTATTTAATATAGGCAGAAACAGTAACGGCTTTGGTTTAATGACTTTCAGAGGATTCCGTTTGTTAAACGGTCTCCCTTTGCTATCGAATCGGGTTATTTCACCTTTAGCCGTACTGTGGTTTTATCTGCAAGCAAGAGGTGTTTGAAATGCCAGCCCCCACAAACAATGTTTTCAATAGTGTTGCAGCACAGTATCTGCAGAAAGACAGCGCATTCTATTCTAATGTGTCAAAAGCACATGATATCTTATGTAAGGTCAGGAATCAGTCAGATGGACACGGCATAACATTTGTAGTGAGACGTAATGAGTATATGCCAAGTCTTGACCGTCGCCTCAGGAACGCAAAGCAGTATAACGAAGAATCACACCTGCTTGATGATCAGGATATAGTCGAAGTAGTTGCAGACCACCGTGAGGTCGACCTTGCGACCATAGTCAATAATGAGGGTCAGATAACCGCTGCGAGCGTATACCTGCCTGCGGATGATCTCATGTATCAGGATAAGTATGGGATCCAATGCGACATCTCAACCTTCCTCGGTTATGCTCCGGATGAGGATGGTGCAGGTGGACGGGCGATAAGCTCTCTCTGTGCGTCAGATATGTTCAATGGTGACGTCGCCATATTGACACTTGGCGAGACATCGCCTACTGGGAAGAAAGGTGAGATAAACCTGTATTTCCAAGGTGATAGGCTGTATAACAGTAAAGGGAGAGCTGTACGTTGGGACCTTGCAGATCCTTTGAGGTTACCTAAGACGCGGAGACAGTTGTACAGTATTCCTTACTTGAGTGAGAGCACCATTGCGCTCACTCCGTTTTAGGCATCGTCACTTTATGCTGAACTGCATCAGCTTTTTCTTCTATTTTTTTTCAGCTCGCTAGGCAGTGGTGCTCTCATTTATACAGTAATTCGGGTAGGTGTGTGGATCAGAACATAATCTTTATAAGAAAACACTTCATCTTTGGGGTTATGAGCATGAAGAAAGAGCTTGAGGCAGTCGTTGAGCAGATACGGCCTTCCGATAAGAAACTCCTTAAAGAAGTCAATGATTTCATCAAGAAGCTCAATGCAGAACTCAAGGTAAAAGGCATACGCGCAAAGACAGTCATGGGTGGGTCTATAGCTAAAGATACCTACCTGAAAGGTGACCATGATTGCGACCTATTTGTCAGGTTCCATAAGAGCTATGCTGACAAAGACATATCAAAACTTCTTGGAGCAGTACTAAAACCATTCAGACCTGTCAAAGTACACGGAAGCAGAGATTATTATCATATAAAGAACGGTATCAATTATGAGATTGTCCCGGTACTCGAGATAACTGATGCAAAAGATGCAGTGAATGTCACTGACATGAGCCCTATGCATGTCACCTGGGTGAAAGACCATCCTGGGTTGACTGATGAGATACGTCTCGCAAAACAGTTCTGCAAAGCAAGCGGAGTATATGGTGCAGAATCTTACATCAAAGGATTTTCCGGTCATGTTCTTGATATATTGGTCATACAGTACGGCGGTTTTGTCAATTTCCTGAAGGCAACTCAGAAATGGAAAGACAAGGAAGTGATAGACCCTGAGAAGCATTACAAAAAAGATGCGCTCCAAAAGCTAAACAGGTCAAAGATAGACAGTCCAATAATAGTCATAGATCCAGTATGTCCTGAAAGGAATGCTGCTGCTGCATTATCCGGAGAGAAACTAGATATGCTCAAAGCTGCTGCTGCAAAGTTCCTCAAGGAACCATCAAAGGATCTATTCGTCGTGCGTGAGAAGAGCACTGTTGACATAAAGACCGGCGCAGGCAAGAACAAGACAATAATGCTTGAGGTCACTGCGTTCCGCGGAAAAGAGGATGTTGTCGGTGCGAAATTGCTCAAGGCATTCCAGCAGATCCACAACCAGCTCAGGTTCTATGATTTTGAGGTCATCGATGCAGGATGGAAATGGAACAAGAAGGAGAAAGCGCTCTTCTGGTATGTGCTTGACCCAAAAGACCTGATCCAGATAAAGAAATGGATCGGACCTCCTCTGCGCGAGACAGAACGGATAAAGAATTTTGAGAGCAAGCACGGAAATACATTCGTCGAGGATGGCAGGGTATGCACTTACGTTAAGCGTAAGTATGTGAATGCAGAAGCGCTGATAGATGATATAATCAAGGATGATGAGCATCTATATGAAAAGGTGAAGAGGGTGGTCCGTAAATGAAAGCGATAATACTTGCAGCAGGGTATGCGACAAGGCTATATCCTTTGACATTGAATACCCCAAAACCACTGATTGAAGTGGGCCGGAAGAAGATGGTCGAGCACATCCTGCATAAGCTTGAGGAGCTTGATGGGCTTGATGAAGTGCATATAGTCACAAACTCAAAATTCTATCAACATTTTGTCGACTGGAGAAGAAGTTTCCCAAGTACGGTCAACATAAAGATACATGATGACGGTACTAAGACCAATGAAGACCGGCTCGGAGCTGTCGGTGATATACATTTTGTCGTACAGAAAGAGAAGATGGCAGATGATGTGGTGATAGTCGGCGGGGATAACCTGTTTGACTTCAGTCTCTTGGGCATGCGATCATTGTTTGACTCCAGGAAAGGGCCGGTGGTCGCTGCGCGCGATCTTGGTGATCCTGCAAAGCTTGCGAAAAAGTTTGGCACCATGGAGATTGATTCTTCCAATAAAGTGATCAGTTTTGAGGAGAAACCAGAAAAACCAAGATCATCTCTTGCTGCAACCTGCGTGTACATGTACACAAAGGAAGACATAGAAGAGCTTGAGCGACATGTCGAGAAAGAGGGCCTGCCAGATAATACTGGTGATTTTGTCAAGCATCTGATGAGCGTGCGTGATGTGTTCGCATATCCTTTCGAGGAGCACTGGTATGACATCGGCAGCCATGAGCAGCTCGAAGAGGCAAACTTGATATTCAAGGACAGGTAATTCTCTGTATTTTGCTGAGGAGTGTATTGAAGATAGGTAATGATATCCTATCATGATGATTTCATATTCCTAACAATACTATTTCTGAGGAGCCTGATTTTCATGTTCTGGTAAAAAAGTTGCGCGGCGCATGGCTTTCCGATATATAAACTTTCTCAGAAAAGGTATATAAGCGAGCAGCGCGTCAGAATCTGGACAATGAAACTCGCAGAACAACTACGGCAAGAATTCCTCGACCATGGGAGAGGATTCGAGAACATAATAGGACAGGACCCTGTCAAACAGCAGGTAAAGTCAGCACTCATCGCAGGAAGGCATATACTGATAGTAGGTCCTCCAGGGATAGGGAAGACAACTCTTGCAAAGAGCATCGCAGGACTGCTGCCTGAGACTGAGGTCAAGAACTGCCCTTACAACTGCCTGCCTGAAAGGCCTGTGTGCCCTGAATGCAAGACGGGTAGGACAGATGGAACAAAGATAGTCGCAGGTCTTGATTTTTTTGTAAGGGTACAGGGAAGCCCCGACCTTACTGCTGAAGATCTTATAGGTGATATCGATCCTGCAAAAGCGATGGAACACGGACCGCTCAGTATTGAAGCATTCACTCCAGGAAAGATATTCAAGGCAAACAATGGCGTGCTGTTCTTTGATGAGCTCAACAGGGCTCCGGAGAAACTCCAGAATGCACTGCTTCAGGCATTGCAGGAGAGGACAGTTACGATCGGCAGCTATGACGTTGACCTTGAGGCAAATTTCATATTCATAGCGACCATGAATCCTGATGATTCAAGTACAGAACCCCTCTCTGATGTCCTTCTTGACCGTTTTGATGTTGCATACATGGTATATCCTGAGAGCATCGAGAATGAGGTACGCATAGTAGAAGAGAACTCCCAGCATTTTCTTGAGTTCCCTGAAAATGTACGCAATCTCACAGTGCTTTTTGTCAGGCTCCTGCGTGAGAGCGACAAGCTTGAGAAGCTTCCTAGTGTCAGGGCGTCAATAGGATTGTATGAACGGGCGCAGACAAATGCCCTGGTGAAAGGCAAACAAAAAGTAGAATGGCAAGATGTACAGGATGTTCTAGTGTCCGTGCTCAGCCATAGGATAAAACTCAAGCCATCTTCACAATATCTGCAGACCCCGCAGGAACTCATAAAGGAACAGCTCTCAAAGTTTGTGGAACAGCACGGGATCCAGAGAGAAGCCGAAGAGGGTGATGTTCCCTAGTAGTGCTGAGGCAAAAGATAAGGATACTGTAAAACTCGATATCTCAAGCCTTACACCTCTACAGGAGATGGATGGCAAGCTTAAGCTTGACAATGTAGATGACAAGCTCATGCACTCTGTTCTTGAGAATGACCAGGAAGTCATAGATGAAGGTATGGTGATAGAAGAAGCCATAAACAGGGGAATAGGATCATTTAGCCCTGACATGATGTTCGAGAAGCTCGTCAAGAATTATACAATGGCAAAGAGCATCTTTGGAGAGGCTCTGATCAGAGCAATCTCAGGATACGATCCTGAATATCTGGACAAAAATATAGGCATACCTGAATTCCAAAGAGAGCTCAAGAAAAGGATCGAGGAAAAACTGGACAGATTCAAGAAAGATGGGATAATAGACAAACAGGGCATAATCACTGACAAAGGGATAGAACTCGCATCACTCATAATGTGCATCCAAGAGCTTGACAATATCGTACCCAAAGGGATATCTGGCGAGAGAGTGCACAAGAGACATTCTATATATGGCGGAAAGAGTGATGTGCGCAACTATAGGAAAGGTGACCGGTATCGTGATATCGCTGTCAAGATGTCTGCCAAGACTGCGATACGCAGAGGACATCACGAGATAGGTATGGGGGATCTCAAGACATACGAACGGCAGAGTAAGGGCGAAGTGTATCTCATCTATGCACTTGATGCTAGCGGAAGCATGAAAGGAGATAAGATAGGGGTGTGCAAGAAAGCAGGTGTTGCACTTGCGTATCGTGCTATCCAGGAGAAAGATAGGGTCGGGCTCATAGTTTTTGGCACAGATGTGAAAGAAGCGATACCACCGACAACAGATTTTTCATTATTGCTCAATTCCATAACACGAGTAAAAGCATCAGCAGAGACTGACATGGCAGCCACCATCAGAAGGGCTGTCGAACTTTTCCCCAATACTGATGTGACCAAGCATCTTCTTGTACTCAGTGATGCGCTGCCGACAAAAGGTGATGATCCAGAGAAAGAGACACTTGAAGCTGCAGCAGTCGCAAGGGCTGCAGGAGTGACAATATCATTGATAGGAATAGACTTGGATGCCAAGGGCAAGAAGCTTGCAGAGAAACTTGTGGAACTCGGGAACGGGAAGCTCTATGTGGTCAAGGACCTGAAAGATATAGACAAGATAGTGCTTGAGGATTATTATAGTGTGATGTGAGTCAGGTGTGATATCATTCTTTGGGTATTAACCTGACCAGGAAATGAAAGTTGTAGTCTGAGAATGACTCTTCTTCTATCGGTTTCAACTGGTTGAATATGACTGATATTCCGCTTATTGTACCACCTAGCTGTTCAATGAGGGATATTGCAGATCTGCCTGTTTCACCAGACTCAAACCAATCATCAATCAGCAGTATCCTATCTGTTTTTTTGATGGATGACTTGAATAGTTCTATTGATTTTCTCTTGCCAGAATAATCTATAAATCCTTCACCTTGAACTACAAGTTCGCGATCACCTATCTTCCCTCCTTTGAGAATAGGAACGAAGGGGACTTTCAGACGGTCTGCGATTACAGGTCCATACATCAATCCTTTCATATCCAGTCCTACAACCTTGTTTATGTCTGAGTTCTTGAAGGGACTTGCCATCTGATTCAGCACTTTTTGGTATACTTCTGAATGACTTGGTATCAGGTAATCACTTTCAGAATCCTTAATCCTTAGAAGTTCTTTCTCCAGTTCTCTATTGATCATATTGTTCACTTAAGAAGCTCAGGAGGCTTATACTTGTCATGCATGTGCTTATGCCTGTACTCTGCTGTGTGGAGCGCAAAGCCGAGCACGAGAATTACTATGAACATCCCTACTGCAGTACTTACGAATTGGTTGGCCGCGACTTTCGATACACTGGTCACAGCAGCACCTGTGATTGTAGGGTCACTGAATAATATATAGAATGATGCTGTGAACAACAGTACTGCGGCACCGATCATCGTGTATGCAGTGAAAGGAAACTTTTCCTGGCGGTCAGTGCTTGATGTGATAAGATCAGTCACGTACTTCTGCTTGTAATATCTCTGTTTGACATCTGAAAGAAGATCATCATAAGGCCGGTTGTAGTTTCCGAGCTTATTGAGACGTCCTTGTATCTCATCCATCTGCTTTATCAGCTGGTTGTCAGATCTTATGCGTTCTACTTTAAGTTTGAGGATGCGAGCTTCTTCTTTCCTCTTCTCTGCAGCGCTGGTATTCTTGCCTGATGCTTTCCTCTTTTTGGTTGGCATAGGGTATCCTATGCCCGGAGTATTTATAAACTTTATTCATTTCTTTTTCGGATACCCACAGTACTTATGCCCATATCTTTAGTACAATCATCTGCGGAGCGGATAAATATGAAACTACTTGCATTCGTTGACCTGCATGGTTCTTTGAGCATGATAAAGAAGATCGCATCCACTGTGAAAAAAGAGGATGTGGATTGCATCATCTGCGCAGGAGATGTGACCATATTCGGAGATTCTATGAAGCAACTTGTGCGAAAGCTCGATGGAATAGGTCCAACAGTATTCATGCTGCATGGAAACCATGAAGACCGTATCTCTCTGAAGCGTGCCTGTGAAAATACAAAGAATGTCAAGTTCATGCATAAGGCAGTCTTTGAGACTGATGAATATGTTATCATGGCTTATGGGGGAGGGGGCTTTTCCACAAAGGATGCAGAGTTTGAGAAATGGACAAAAGAGGCTATGAAAACAATCGGCAAGGACAAGAAGATAATCCTTGTCACGCATGCTCCTCCTTATGGAACAAAGTTAGATCTCATACTTGACCAGCCTGCAGGTAATAAGTCGATACGTGCGTTCATAGAGAAAGAGAAGCCGGTATTGGCCATAAGCGGGCATCTGCATGAGAATTCTTATGTCAAGGATAAGATAGGTAAGACAATCATAGTCAACCCTGGACCTGGTGGGATGGTTTTTGAGGTATGATCAGGAACAGTTTATGATGATAGATTATACAATGGAATTTATCAGAATCACATAATCCTTCCATCGACACGATAATTCTACCTTCGTATTTTATGATAACCGCATCTCCGGTAGAATTGTGGGGTCAAGAACCCTGTGGCTATTTTATCATTCTACTGAATGAGGGTTCTTGACAATCTTCTTTCATCAGGAGGACAACTCTTGATGCTTCCTGCTCATCTATCATCTTATAGCCGCAGTGCTTGCAGAGCTCTTCTGCAAACTCTCTGACCTCTGGATGTAGAGGCATGTTCTCCATGGTAAGGCGTAGCTGTGAGGCCCCTACAAACATGTAAGCCTTCACCTCAACAAAGTGCGGCTCTGCCATCTGTATCAGTTCTGCGTACTTTTCAGGGCTGTGCATATTCATCCCTTTGATGGTTGTGAGCCTCAAGCAGGTCCTGGTCCTATCCTTCATCTTATTCAGAATTGCCAAGCTTGTAAGCAGGCGCTTCCAGCTGTCATTACGCTCTGGTCTGCATATCTTCTTGTGAAGCTCTTCATCAGGAGCATCTATCGAGAGGTATATCTGTGTTGGTGGTTCGAGCTTTTCCATCACTTCTGGCAGCATGCCATTTGTCACGACAAATGATGAGAAGTTACGCTTCTTGAGCTCTCTTATGAATTCGCTGAGATGCGGGTAGTAGAGGGTCTCTCCTGTAAGTGATATCGCGAACTGATTAGGATTTTGGGCCTCTTCCAGTTTCTTCCTGTTTGTCTTCTCAAGCCCTCCAAAGCCTGAGATGAGCTTACGTTGGGCAGCTATGGCCTTATCAATCAGCGCCTTAGGATCGTCAATATTTGTGAATGGCTCATTGTAATGCTCGCGCCAGCAGTATACACAATCCATGTCACAGTAATTGGTAGTCACAGACATCTGGCAGCAACGGTGGCAGCTGATGCCGTAGAACTTCTCCTTGTAGCATACTCCCTCATCTCTCAGGGACTTCTTTGTCCAGGTACATATCTTGATAGCAGAATGGTCTCCTATGAACTTATACTGCTGTTTTTCTAGGAGTTTCTTGTGGGCTTCCTTGACCATTGCATAGAGGAGTAGAGAGGGTTTTTTAAGGGTTGCGGCAGAGTAATATTTAAAAAGCAGAGGATATATAGCATCATATGCAAATAAAGTCCAAATCAATATTCATCATTGTTTTAACATTGCTGCTGATTCTTATTATGGGTTGCAGCGTACCTGTGTGGAAATTAGAGTCAAAGCAGACAAGAAAGGTCTTGAATATCTATGTGGACGGCGGCTCAGGGGACGATGTCGGAGCCATACTCATATCAAAGATACGTATTGATTCCGGAAAGATAAACCTGACTATACTCGCTGAAGACCCACAGAACGACGTGCTCAAAGATGCGCTCAATGATATTGAATCCAAGGGCAACTTGTCTCTGACAGCAGAGAACATGGAAGGCGGCAATCTGGTGATGTTTGCGAAGCCTGTTGCTCCAGATGACCCTAATTATATATATGCTGTCAGCGAATCGCTCAGGATCGATTACGGTATCAGATCAGTGGTCGGAAAGGAAACTATTTAAACACTAAAAGCGGAGTGTCTTAGAGTTTCATAATATATCAAAAGAGGCACGATATGTCAAGATACGCAGGCATAACTATCATTCTTGTATTTCTGCTCTGTTTAAGTTCTGTATCTTTGACTGCTCTTGCACCAATACCTGATGTCGGACCGAGCGGATGCGTGCCTGCACCAGGGATGCCGTGCGGTTCGACAAGCGGAAGCAGCGGAACAAAGACAACAACCCAGCAGGCGACGCAGACAAAAACAACAACACCGCAGACTGGCGGATATACTGCAACAAAGCCGGATGAAGGAGAGAGGACAACCGATACAGGAATACCGCAGCATGTCGAGATAGCCATCAAGAATTATAAGAATCCTGGATGGGGAATTGTATACGATGTCTACACAGGAGAACTTCCAGATGATCAAGCATGCCCTCCTGTCGATATAATGGATTGTTATAACCAATGCGGTGATCGTAAATATGGTGATTGTTTAGATCCCTGCGAGGAATGGTATGAGCCTTTAGCAAAACAGTGGCAAGAGTGCTATGCTGCTTGGAACGCCAGACACAACCAGTTGATGGAAGCATATCTTATGCAAGAAAATCAGGGCTATGTGTGCTATGGGGATGATTGCTCTGATGAAGAAGAGATTGATGTTCCAGACGATCTAAAAGACTCTGTCTCAGATAACAAACGTGGCGCGTCATCTCCCATGGCTCAGCTTGTAGCGCAAATAATACTGCTGACAGATGAAGCAATGACTCCGGGGCAGACAAGAGACTTCACAGCACTTCTTGATCTGCTGAACAAGGCAGCGACCTCAAAGACAATGAGTGATGCAGAGCTTGAACATTTCATAGGTTCTCTGCAGAAATACCTTGCAGGAAGGATACCTTTTGTTACGGGTACTGAAGATTACACTGCACTGACTTCTGCGATGGTCTCGCTTGGCGTGGCAATAGATGAGGCCAAAGCAAGAGGCAATACGCAACTTGTCAACAGGCTGCAGTCAGACTTTGAAAAAGCAGTGAATGACGTCATAATCACGATAGAAAAAAACAAGCTGGAGAAGGGCAGTCAACTTACAAAAGAACAGATAGGATGGGCCGACAATGTGATAGATGGCATGACTCAGGGAGCGAAACAGATGAGGAACCTTGGCCAGAATGCCAATGCCGACAAGGCCCAGAAGCTGGCAAGTGATCTCAAAGGGGCTTTAGATACATCAGTCGGTAATGTGATGGATACCACAGAAGTGCAGCTTGATCTTGATGACTCAAAACAAAGGACAATCATAGAAGAGATGGAACGCAAGCAGTCAAAACCGAGCGTGAACAAGAAGTACATAAACCAGAAACTCGATGAGGCCCGCGTAAGGGTGCAGGAGATGCTCGAAGCAAATTACAGGAAAACGATGACACTCGAGGAGTTTGAAGCAAAGAATGCTGATTACCAGGCAAGCAGGGATGCAGCAGTGAACATATTCAAGGAGGTCCTGAGCCAGGACAAAGGTAACACAGAAGCCAATTTTGCGCTTGGGACAATATACAGGAAAGAAAACAGGAAAGAAGACGCAAAAGAACTATATGAACGCGCAATACTGGGAGCAAGCCCTCAAGACAGGCAAATACTGATCAATGGAATGAAAGATCCTGAACTTACAGCACGGGTCCTGGAAGGAGCAGGATTGGCACAACTCCCAAATAAGGGCAAAGTCATGAATCACGTAAGGACTGATACAATAAATGAGAATGCCTATGCAGACAAAGCAAAAGAGGAACTGGCATACTTCACCACAAAGATAAGCAAAGGCCTTGCTATACTTGGAGACAATCCTTTCAGTAATGCCTATGGCACAGTCAAAGGACTGTTTGTAGAGCAGAGAGATAACGCGAATGTAAATGAGGTAGCGTATGGCACGCCATAAAACTGAATCGCACAAGCAGGAACAGCATAAGCAGGAATTGCATAAGAAGGAACAGCATAAGCAGGAATCGCATGAGCAGGAAATTGCTCCTGAGAAGCCCAAGCGCAAGATACATTTGGGGTTGCTCATATTAGGGCTATTTATCATATTCGTAGGGTGCACAATCATCGGTTATTTCGGTGGAACAGTCAAACTAGGCACATGCCAGAACGAGATTTGCTTCATCAATGCATCAGACCAGTGCCTGGTGGCAGACCTCAGATTGCAGGAAGACTTTGGCATAGTGAAATATCACTCAGAAAACTGCACATTCCAGAAGACCATAGAACAGGTGACAGACCCTGATTCACAGGACCTGAAGCCTGTGCTTGAAGGCAAGACCATGAACTGCACATATGAGAAAGACGATTTTGACGCGCAATGGGTATACTCACTCACTTCAGGAATTGAGAAGTGCGAGGGGGAACTCGTGACAACTATCGCGCAGCTGATTCTTCTAGCTGAATAGGGGTAAAGTAAGTTAATGGTGTTAAGTGGGATGCAGCGCTCGCACAGCTTCTTTAATCGCTTCTATCTGCCCAACTGCAATACTTACCGCTTATGTCCCCACAGCTCGCTAGGCGGCATCCCACTTAATCTTATTTTACCCTGAATAGGCAAAATATAAAAACCACAAGTCTTGTGCTTGTCTTTTATGAAATCACTTGATGTAATAACCAAACTACGTGAACTGCAAAAGTTCAAGGAATGGAAGGAGAAGAATAAAGAATCGAATCTTGTCCATCTGTTCATAATGATTGAACCAGGGAAGGATATCAAGTATGACATCGGTTTCTTTGATCTGAAGAAAAGTCTTATGACATCATTCCTTGTTGATGATACAGTGAAAGACGCAGAAGTGACGGAGACCAAGGAAATATTCACGCAAGACAACCAGAAGATAACTCCACTTGAGCTGGAGAAGGTGAAGATAGGATTCGAGGAGGCTTTTGAGACTTCACGTACTCTGCAGAAAGAGAAGTACAGGCAGCACGAACCGCTCAAAAAGATAGTGATACTGCAGAATCTTCCAGATGGACAGGTCTGGAACATAACTTACATCACACAGACATTCCAGACACTGAACATGAAGATTGATGCAGAGACAGGACTTGTCGTCGAGGATTCACTGCACCAGATAATCAGCTTCGATAAGTGATCATTTTAAGATGTCACTGGCTTCATGTAAAGCAAAAACTTCTTCTTATTTTTTTACAAAATTCAAAACCATCATGCAGTGGTGCAATTCAGTTTCACTGAGTAATGATGTCGAACTGCAGACTATATGTTATTAACGATACTTTTCATCCTAGCTTAATTTAAATACCTGAATATCTTTTACGAAACATATCCGGTTCTGAATTCTTCATGATTTCAGGACCACCCCAACTTAAAGGCTTCGCTGGGAGAAAAAGAGCCTAAAAAAAGGAGGTTGGAAATTGGTTCCACAGAGTAACATAAGCTATAAAGATCAACAGAAATGCAAGACTCTTTTTGACTGCGTCGACATGAACTGCGTTGAAGTGGAAACTGAAAACGAAGAAGAATAAGTGATTACAGTGATATCATCCTTCTGAATCTTTTACCCAGCGGACTTTTTTATTCTCTTCCAACAGAGATTTTAGAATAACTTTCTTAGAAAGTGGAGAATTCAGATAGTCTGTTTTAACCTATACTCTCTGATCCTGATATTCACTGTATAGGATAATTGAATTTTTGACCATCAGATAGCTTCCCTTCTTTGAACATCTCTAAGACCTTAAGTGCTGCAGAGACAGTATCCTCATGGCTTGTGGGCCTGTCAGTATTCACATACACGATCATTGACCCGTAAGAGTTTAGTAATGCCTTCAGCCACTCTGACCTGTACTTACCTTCAATCCTGCGCTGGAACTCAGGGACCTCAAATTTGCATTGGTCATCTTTGACCCTTTGAGCTTTCCGCTCCATAGCAGTATCTGCACTAAGATCGCATATCACGTAAAGATGAGGTGAATTCTCTGCAGCATAACTATTCCCTTGCATCCTCATTATATCATCAACACTGAGAGGATTGTCCATGGATGATTGGTATACTACGCTTGAGCAGAAGTTCCTTTCACAGTACACATCGATACCATCAAGTATTGCAGGCCTTATCAGCTTGGATATCAGTTCATGCCTATCCTCTGCATATGCTTCAGCAGCATCTTTTGCAGTATAACCAATGCCCTTCACTTCATGTATTATTTTTTTTCTTATCTTGAGCCCTATCCTGGCCCAGGTGGGTTCGCATACAAATAGTGTCTTGAGAGGCGCCCCGTTCTCATGCAGGTATCGCTCCTTGAGCATATTGTAATCAGGAATGATATCATCTGTGCCGTATATATCGTATAGTGAATTTCCTACTTCTGCAGGTATCTTCCCTTCTTCATCAGAAGGCCATAGAAGACGCATATCAAGGAAGCCATCACCTTCAGCTAAAAGCTTCTTCTTTATCGCATTTATTATGGAGCCTTTTCCGCCGCAGTCAATAGACTCTGCGACAAGGTATAATCCTGAATCTTTCGAGTATCTTGAAATAGCCAGCATGATCACCGATTTATACTGTGATTCCCCTAATTCTCACCTCTCGTTCAAGGCGTATATAAACCTTTTCTTGAGATATTTTCATGCTGGTTTTATGTCTTTTAAGTCAAACAAAAATCTTAAATATGCTCTAGAATCCGGTTGCTATACAGTTAGGGTAAGCATAGTGTATTAGGACATCGTGTTCATATGATGTCCAGATAAAAACGGTGCGATACAAGGGGTGTGACAGTTTGACAGAAGATATAGTGAACGATATTCTAGATTCAGAGGGAAATCTCAAACCGGGATTCAGTGGTATAGGTAAGCTAAGAGGCAAGACAGATTATACAAAAGATGAGGAGACAGTACTAAAGCATTTCTTCACCAATACGCACTCAAATGTGTACTGCGCTACAGATAACATGCCAGGAGAGCTATGGGCATTGATAATGGGCCAGTATGCACGGAGCAGCATGACCGGAAGAGATAGGCTGCTCAAGCTGTTCACTGACATGGAAGAGAAAGGTGAAGCGATATCAGTATCCGAGCTAGCAGAGATGATACGATCTGGACGCGATGTCGCAGGAGCACTTCAAGCATACCTCAATAAAGCAGGGAATTTCATCGAGATATATGGTGTGAAGTACGGCCATGCATCACTACGAGATTCAGGTGTAATCAGAATATGTTTCGAAGGGGTGAGCCAGAGAGCCACCAAGTTCCTTGAGAGCGCCAGAGAGGGGGCATATCAGGAACAGTCTACCCGTGCCATCCCTTATGAGATGGAGAATCTTGGCGTCCCATATGAGATCCGTGACACCAAGTATGAGATCATCATACATGAGCTGGATGAGAAGCTCATCGAACTATACAATAAGATATACAATAAGCTGATAGTATACCTGCCTAGTAAGTTTGCTCATCTCAGGGCCAAGGCCGATGAGAAGCTGGCTTCTGAGCTTGGCCGTGATGACGTGACGATAACTGACAGGGAGTGGAGCAGTATCATAGCTGCAAAGGCATTCGATGTCGCGAGATACCTGCTGCCTCAGAACATGACAACATCTTTAGGCATCACATTGAACACCCGAAGGTTCCAGGACAAGCTCACTGAATGGCAGTCCTCAGACATCATGGAGATGCAGGTGCTTGGAAAGGTGGCTCAGGTCGAGTCCATGAAGATAAGCCCTACGCTCATGAAGTACGGCAACAAGAGCCCGTATCATGTGAAGATACCTTCTGCACTTAAGGCGCTCAATAAGAAATTTGTAGTCAACAACAAGGCCTGTGCAGCTTTCCCTTACACACATTATGATGTCAGCTCAAAGATGATATCTGCCCCTGACGACCTGCAGGAACTGGTCCTTGCAAGCATACTGCTCAATGGTTCAGATGGCAGTGTGAGCATGGATGAATTCAAGCAGATTGTAGGGAACATGTCATTTGATGAGAAACGTGAGGTCGCTGAGAGCGTAGCGTCAGATAAACCGTCTCATGACATATTCTCCAAGACGATGGAATGCGGATCAGTCATCTTTGAGAGAGTCTATGATATAGGTGCATTCAGGGACCTTCAGAGACAGAGAGGGGATAGGCAGCAATTCAACAGATATTCAGTCATAGGTTACAACATGCCTAAAGAGGTCGCAGAGATCGGTTTAAAGGCTGAGTTTGTCACTCTTATGAATGAAGTCAAGAATGTATATGATATGATGTGTGAAGAGGGTATCGCTGCGGCAGAGTATGTGCCTGTGATGGCAAATGTCCTGCGACACGTCGTCACAAAAGATCCTGTCCAGTGTTTCTATGAGGCGAAACTTAGAGCGCAGCCTGCAGGCATCGATTCTTACAGATCAATAGCTCAGCAGGAGATAACCCAACTTCTTGATGTGATGCCTGTCTTCAAAGGTCTGGTACCCTACGATGCAGAATATTATAATCTTGGCAGGCTCGAAGAGACAGTCAATGGCAAGCTGAGGAAGCATAAGAAATAATATTTTTATCGTATTTGTTTAGCCCTATACTCTTTGGCAGTGCCGCGCTGCTATGTATGCGTACCGGGAATAATGCGCAATCAGTCTTGCAGTGGCTAAAGCCAATCAGTCATCAATATGGCTACGCCCCGGTCTTCGTATCTTGACTCTACCGACGCTAAGCAGCGCCACACTACGTGCGGCTGGTCTTCGAGCATAGCTCAAAGGAGCGGCGGCACTGCCAGAAATAGCTAAACAAATACTTGTTATCTATTTTTTCTTCAGATATATATTATCAACTGAGCGCTAATCTGGTCCTCACATTTTTCTGTATCTGGTCTTTTCTCAGCCACCATACCCCCAGATAAGCGAATGGAGTGTCAAGCAGGGCGCAGAATATCTTGAATATCCAGAACGGAACGATAAGAGATATGACAAATATTGCGTCCCACATAGGGGCGGTCTTGTAAAATGCCACAAACATGAACACTACACTGTCAATCAGTTGGCTCACTACCGTCGATGCGTTGTTACGCAGCCATAAGTGCTTACCTTCTGTCTTTCGTTTCCAGAACTCGAATGCCCACAGGTCATGCACCTGGGCGATGACAAATGCGAGTATGCTTGCGATCGTCATGCGGATGGTCGCCTTGAATATCATAGAGAAACTGTTGTTGTCTATCGATCGTTCAGAAGCAGGGACTGCTATTGCGATAGATGTTATGACTATCATCAGAAGAAGCGCTATCACCCCTGTGGTGATGAACTCCATCACTTTCTTTTTCCCATGCACCTCAGCGATAATGTCAGTTATCAGGAACATCAGAGGGACTGTGAGGATGCCTACAGAGACACTTATAGTATTGAAGAAGCCTAGTGATATCTCCCGTCCACCCATGGTGAGGAGGAAAGTCTTGAGAGCATATATTATCGGGAAGAACAGGATGTTGAGCGGTGTAGAAATGAATGAAGGCAGGTCAAACTGAGTTATCTTGCTGCCCAGCACATTCGCCAATATCAATGAAGCGACAAATAGGCCTAATAATATGTTGGTCTTCTCTTTCATGTCAAACCGCATGTATCTAACCCCCGAATCAAGCAGTTTTGACATTGATTATAAACATTTCGCTTGGCTATTAAACTGCCATTTAAAAGTCATTTCAAGAATCAGCATTTTAATCCCATCTCGCCGGGTACATATTTAAATAAGGTCTTTTCTCTTCAGGTATCATGGATGTCCAAATTACATATGATGATGTATTGAAGCACATGAACAGCATGGAGTTCTCAGGCATGAAGCTCGGGATAGAGCGGATACAGAACGCACTGGCCTTGCTTGGCAACCCTGAGAGACTGCTAAAGATAATACACATAACAGGCACGAATGGAAAAGGCTCTGTGGCAGCCATGCTGTCCACTATGCTGAAGAATGCAGGCCATAGCGTGGGGATGTTCACTTCACCACATCTTGTCGATGTCAGGGAAAGGATACAGATAAATGATGTCCTTATCAGCAAAGATGCTCTTAAAGAGACATTCCTGGAAGCAAAAGATGTACTGTCTGAACTGACGTTCTTTGAACTGTTCACATTGATGGCAGTGCTTTATTTTGTGAAGAATAAAGTTGATTATGCAATATTTGAGGTAGGTCTCGGGGGCACTTACGATGCGACCAATTTCAAGAACTCTTTCATCTCAGTCATAACCAAGATTGCCCTTGACCATACTGCAATATTAGGGGATTCTGTGGATCAGATAGCGCAGGACAAGTGCGGCATAATAAAACATGGCCAGAAGGTTGTCACGACGCAAGCTAACGAGCAGGTCATGGGGGTGATATCATCTGTTGCCAGGAAGAAAGAAGCACAACTCATTGTAGCCCGCAATACCGACAGACCCCTGTCGCTCAATGGACAGTTCCAAAGAGAGAATGCAGGAGTCGCAATCCAGGTTGCCAAAGAGTTATGCATACCTGATAAGGTAATATCCGATTCATTGCTTTCAGTCAGATGGCCTGGAAGGGCAGAATTCATAGAAAAGAATGTTCTGCTTGACTGTGCCCATAACCCTTCAGGTGTAGATGCATTGAGACATTATGTCGATACGCTGGACCATCAACGCATAATAATCGTTTTTGCTGTAAGCAAAAATAAGGACTATATGGAGATGCTTAGCTTGTTACCGAAGCATGATGAGCTCATATTTACACAATCCACAGTGACCCGAAGGCTTCCGATAGAGGATATCCCTAAGGGCATATCATGTACGAGAATAAGTGATCCTATCAAGGCGCTTGAGCATGCAAAATCAATATCGAAAGAGGGAGACCTCATAGTCGTCTGTGGATCGATATTCCTGATAGGCGACATAAAAGCGGCACTAACCGACAAGCTTGTCCATGATATTGTTTCCTAAATCTATGCAGGCCAGCTTTGTGTCTTCTTGTCTGTCGACATCTCCAGGGTCTTCTGCCTGTGCAATAACAGAGCCTACAGGGAGCACACCCATGACCTCGCAGTATTTCTCGAGAATCTGTACAACGACCTTTGTCTCTTCTATGGCTCTGGCACCTACGCAAACTATTGCAGTAGCCTTCCCTTTGAGCAGTTGTGGATCTGATAGCGGATTGGTACGGTCGATGAAATTCTTCATCAATCCAGTGACATTATCGAAGTAATTAGGGCTTCCAAAGACGATGGCATCAACTTCGAGCATCTTCGATAACAACTGTTCCATGTCATCATTGATGACACAAGGACGTTCACTCCCGTAGCAGACGCCACAGCCATTGCAGAATTTTATATCAAAATCGCTGATCTTGATGATCTCGGTCTGGGCGTCACGTGCTCTGCAGGAATCCAGGATCCACGTGAGCAATCTTTTCGTGTTGCCTTCCTGCGGACTTCCACAGATGCCTAGGACCTTCATTCTATTAACCCTTCATATATCGGGAATCTCCTGCAGAGATCGAGTACTTCTGCTTTCACCTTTGATTTGGCATAGACATTATTCGGGTTCTTGATTATCTGTGATATGAATACGCCGATTATGCGCATCTCGTCTTCCTTCATGCCCCTTGTTGTCAGGGCAGGTGTGCCTATCCTTATCCCAGAAGGGTTGAATGGAGAACGGGTGTCAAAAGGTATCATGTTCTTGTTCGTGAATATCAATGCCTCATCAAGGGCTTTCTCAATCTCCTTTCCGCCGAATCCAGTCGGAGAGATATCGATGAGCATGAGGTGGTTATCAGTCCCACCTGAGACGAGCTTGACTCCTTGGTCCATGAGGGTCTCTGCAAGCACCTTAGCATTCTTGAGCACTTGTCTCTGGTAAACATTGAAATCAGGATGGAGCGCCTCTCCGAAAGCTACTGCCTTTGCAGCTATTATGTGATCAAGAGGTCCGCCCTGCATGCCAGGGAACACTGCAGAATCTATCTTCTGGGCCAGGTTCTTCTTATCATCAGGTCTCAGCTTGTCATCTATCTTAGAGAGTATCATAGCGCCTCTTGGTCCTCTCAGTGTCTTGTGTGTCGTAGTGGTAACTACATCACAGAAAGGCACAGGATTCTGGTGGAGTCCTGCTGCGATGAGGCCTGCAATGTGAGCGATATCTGCCATGTGGTATGCACCTACCTCATCAGCGATCTCCTGGAATTCCTCGAAGTCAAGCTTCCGCGGATATGCGCTGAAACCTGACAGTATGAGCTTTGGTCTTTCTCTCTTTGCTATCTTCCTTACCTGGTCCATGTCCAGGCGATGCGTCTTTGGGTCGACGCCATAGCTTGTAAAATTGTAGAACTTTCCAGAGAAATTGACCGGGCTGCCATGAGTGAGGTGACCTCCATGCGCAAGGTCCATACCTAGAATCTTATCACCCAGGTTAAGAAGTGCGAAGTACGCCTCCATATTGGCCTGTGATCCTGCATGCGGCTGAACATTTGCATGCTCTGCACCGAACAGCATCTTTGCCCTGTCAATCGCGAGCTTTTCAGATACATCTATGTGCTCATTGCCAGCATAGTAGCGCTTTCCTGCGTATCCCTCACTGTACTTGTTCGTGAGGACAGAACCCATCGCCTGCATGACAGCTTTAGAGACATAATTCTCAGATGCTATGAGCTCAACGCCCTTCCTCTGCCTGGCCAGCTCATTCTTCACGACGGAGAATATTTCAGGATCTTTCTCTTCCAGATTTCGCATCATCTTGTGTCAAAGGTCCAGTACAGAATATTTATACCTTTCTATTAGGTATCTATCAAGATATCAGGCATCTATCAAGATATCAGGCATCTATCAAGGCATCTATCATGCAGGTTTGGGCAGGTGATCTATCCTGTTTTCTTGGTGTCTTTTAAACTGAAGGTTTTTGTCTCCCTGTCTGGACAACACAACAAATAAATAAAATATGAAATCCTGTCAAAAGATGATAATCGGACTTGTCGGCATGTATGCATCAGGAAAGGATTCTGTCGCAGAGCATCTTGTCGAGAAAGGATTCACACATCTTTCCCTTTCTGATATGTTACGAGAAGAGCTGAGGAAGAGAGGTCTAGATATAACCCGTGATAACCTTATAAATGTAGGAAACGAATTAAGAACGGTTCACGGGCATGGCGTGCTGGGGAAAAGAGCATTAGAGAACATAAAAGGCAAAGAAGGTGATTTTGTAGTCAGTTCTATCAGACATCCTGCAGAAGTAAAAGAGCTCATGCAGCATGGACATTTCTTCCTTGTTGACGTGCGGGCACCGATCAAGACGCGTTTTAAATGGATAAAGAAACGCAATAGGGAGAACGATCCTAAGACCCTGTCTGATCTAAAGGCAAAAGAAGCTCTTGAGAGTCAGAAAGAAGGACCTGGACAGCAGCTGACTAATACTATGAAGCTTGCGACGTTTGTGTTGTCCAATGACAGCACACTCAAGAAACTTCAGGATAAGACTGACAAACTGGCCGTAGACCTCAAGAAGAAGGCTGAGACTATGTCAGAGTATGTGCGGCCTAGTTGGGATGAGTATTTCATGGGTATAATGGAAGCGGTCGCAGTGAGAGCAACATGTGCCCGTGGAAGGACCGCTTCAGTCATAGTCAAGGATAAGAGGATACTTGCGACAGGATATGTCGGAAGTCCTGTAGGAGTACCTCATTGTGATGAGGCAGGTCATGAGTTCAAGCGGATGATACATGATGATGGAAGTGTCTCCCAGCACTGTGTCAGGACAAGCCATGCAGAGCAGAACGCAATCTGTCTTGCAGCAAGGAATGGTGTTGCGATAGATGGAGCGACAATTTATTGCAAACTTGCCCCTTGCTATACCTGTGCAAAGATGATAATCAACTCAGGGATAGTAAGAGTGGTCTGCAAGATGAGATATCATGCAGATAAGGATAGCATGCGCATCTTCAAGCAGGCAGGCATAGATATTGTCGTGTTGAATGATGATGTAGCTACATATGATGGGATGAAGTGACTTTTTAGATAGCTTCATAAATATTTATAAACTCCATTTCTTTTTGCATGATTGATATGATAATCGCTATCACAGGCACGATAAGTTCCGGCAAAGGCAAAGTCGCAGAGCTGTTCCGGGACAAGGGATTCAAGCATCATAGTTTTTCTTCTGAGATACGTCAGGTCGCAAAGGAACATGGTATCGAGATAAACAGGAAGAACCTGAGCAAGCTTGGGCACGATTTGCGAGTCGAGAGTCCAAAAGAGTCAATTCTTGGTAAGCGGCTTCTTGATAAAATATTGAAAGAGATCGATAAGGGTGAGAAGAACTTTGTCATTGAGGGGTTGCGTGATTCTGATGAGGTTGACATGTTTAGGAAGCACGAACTTGAGCGACCAGAGCAACGTTTCATACTCATCGGTGTCGATGCTCTGCAGGAAGTGCGTTTTGAACGGATGAAGAAGCGCGGAAGGCATGGTGAGCCAGAGACATTCGAGGAATTCAAGGCCATCGATGACCACGAATTGCTCGGTGACCAGGGACAGGAAGTCGGGAAGACGCTGAATATGTCTGATTATGTGATACAGAATGATAAGGGTCTCGAAGAGCTCAAGCAGAAGGTCGAGGATATCTCTTCGGAGATACTATAGTCTGCTGTCAGTAGCTCCAGTCTGTTCATTGTACTGTGATTTATCTTTATCTTCTAGTTCCCATGGCGAGTGCAGATAATACAGATGGAAATCTGCGAGCCGTTCTCCAGGTCTTATTGTCACATCAGTCATAGCATAATTCTCGAATGTTATCTTACCACTGAATCTTGGGAATGGATCTATCTTTGGCGCACCTGCATGCGTCTGGAGCGAAGAGTGTCGTGAATACTCGTGGATGCCTGGCCCCACATATCCTGAAGTCGGCATCAGGTGATTCCATTCATGCACCCAACCCACAAAATGCTTGTCGATGCTTACCTCTTCAGCGCTTGCTGAGAGAAAGAAAGTACCTGCTTTGATATATGTTCCTCTGTTTGCGAGCCTTCTCTCTTTAAACCATGTCGGGCTAGGCTCCTTTGGGTCGATTACCTCTCCGGTGTATATCTTTATTATCGGATCATGGGTAAGGGTGAATCCGCTGTTCATCTTCCTGCCGCCGGGAACTTTGGCACCTACCTTGTATCCTTCATCTATTGCAAAAGTCTGCACAAGACGTTGTATCTCTTTACCTCGTCTTGTTATCTTCAGCTGTCCTGTCTTAATCTCTTCCCTGAGAACATCGTCCAGAGCAGGGATGAAACCTCCGAACGCTATATGTGCCTGGGCAATCGTATCGCCAGGTCTTATCTTCACAGTCGTTCCGAGAGTGCGTATGCTGCAGATCACCTTGCCATAGAAATCACCATGCGGTTCAGAGAACTCATCGTGGACATCTGCAGATGCAACACCATACCTTGCCCAGCTGCTACGTGAGTTTATCTTACCATGGAACCAGTGTGAGAACCTGAATCTCTCTACTGTCTCGTATAAGAAAAAATCTCCTGGTTTCAGGAGCCAATATTCACCATCAATGAGAGGGACTTCTTTCATATCTTTACGGTCCTGAGAAGGAGTGAGAAGCTGACCTATCCGTACATCAAGAGAAGTCGCATTGATTTCTGTAATGCCTTCTATATCTATAAGACCATGGTCTCTTGCAGCAGTCATATCTTGTTTACAGAGTATAGGCATTTCAGGAGCCTCGATGTGTCATTGACTATAATCTTGTGGCGTGTCGGTTCAAGAGAATTGTATGACTTTCTCTCTTGACCTGGCACCTGCCTTGAGTTCACATCTTTTTCCTGTCTGCCTCTTCAAGAATTTGAGGAGTTCAGTGTTCGCTTTGTCCTTGTCAGGGACTGCTGCGACGGCGATACGCAGCATCTGTTTGTTCTCATCCCAACCTATGACTTCTGTTTTTGGAGCGTTGGGTTTGACTACTACTTTTAGGATGTTGTTGTTGATATGATTGGTGATGTCCATCTTTTACACGTCAGCACCGCAGCGCTCGCTTTGCGTATTCTTTTGAATATTCATGCACAACTGCATCTTTAATCGTATATATCATTGTCAGCTCGCTAGGCGGCGGTGCTGACTTTGTAAGTGGAACTTGCGTTGCTGTTTGACTATCAGTCGTAATCACGCCAGGTGTGCCTACATTTGGTACATCTCAGGAACTTAGTCATCGCTTCATCTGCAGAACGGGTCTGGATGAGCCAATAGTATGCGCCATTATTGCCGCATTTTGGACAATCTTCTTTTGCGATCGGAAGGGTCTCAAAATCCTGTTCAACGACCTCTATTTCTGCAGTCGCTTTGACGGTCTCCTTCAGAGAACCTGCATTGCTCCCTTCGCTTGTATAACCACATGAGCAGTGCAAGACAACCTTATCACCTTCTTTCTGTGGCCTGAGTATCGATTTGCATTTTGGACAGAATTGTATCATCTTTGAAACCCCTAACTTATAGCACACCTATGATCTGCATGAGCCTGACAAAACTTATCTTTATGTAACCTACCCAAGGTATCCGTACCACTGCTTTTCCGATGTAGTTCTGCTCCATTATGCCAGTCTCAAATGCGAATGATGCAGGGTTATTATCTCCTTTTGTGGTGAACAGTCTTCCTTTCTCACCATCTTCTATGATTATTATCCTGTGGATTATCGGATCAGGCCTTCCCGCATTGAATACTATCACGTCACCCACATTGAGCAGTGAGGGGTCAGTCCGGTATAGGATCATTATATCTCCTTTATTGAAACCATTGCTGAACCTGAATTCCTGGAAGTTCTCTTTTGTGTACCCCAGAGCAAAATAGAACCTTCCCTGAGTGCAGTCGTATCTCTGCTCACAGTTCGCTTTCTGCTGCCACCAATACTCAAAGCCTCCATCATGCTCCATAGAGCTTGAGACCACTGCAACAATAGGGTGTGTTGTGGCGAGAACAAGACCCAGCGTTGGGTAGACTACAAACTTTATAAGTACAAATGCGAGTATTACGTTCACGAACCAGCTTGCCCAGCTGTCATCTTCCCAAATGAAATACCATACCTGCTTCCATGTATTCTTGGCCTTTTTCCAGTCCATCCTTATTATGTCTCTGGAAAGTTTTAATAAGGTTTCGGTTAACATGACCTGCATGAGATTCTGTCCAAAATGCGGTAAGAACGGCATACAAGGAGATTTCTGCAGTGAATGCGCTGAAAAAGAGCTTGACCTAACATTCAATGAGGTAGTCATCAAGAAATGCATCAGCTGTGCTAGATTCATGCTCCGTAATAGCTGGAAAGAGTTCAGGAACCTTGATGAAGGCATAATACGTGCAGCACATATCAAGATAAAGAACCCAAAGAATGCCGTGCTTGATATAACGCCAGATTACAAGGAATTGAAGAACAAACCAGGCGCAAAGCAGGAAATAAACCTTGAGATAGTTGCAGAGGGTCAGGATTTCGTCATACCTGCCACTATAGAGTTCACTTATTGCGACAAATGCGCAAAAGCAGGAACTCAGTATTTTGAAGGGGTGCTCCAGTTACGAGACGCAACTCCTGAACTGCTTGCTTTTGTCGAGAAAGATATAGCTGCTAATGTGAATGAAGGTGCGCATGTAACAACAAAGACCGGAAAAGGTGGTAATATCGATTTCATCATGACCTCTACAAAGTACATGCTTGCATTGGGGAAGAGGCTAAATCAGAAATTCAATGGTGAGCTCACTGTCACAGCAAAGCTATTTTCGCGGAACAGGCAGACAAGCAAGGAAGTATTTAGGACCAGTATACTGTTCAGGATGAGGACGTATAAGATCGGTGAGATAATCGAGACTCGAGGGAAAAAAATCAAGATAACAACCATAGGAAAGAAAGTGTCAGGCATAGATACAGAGACAGGGAAGAAAGTGTTTGTGGATTGATAATGTGAATGAGGAAATCGAGATAAAGGTGGCATTGAAGAATCCTGAAGAGGTTCTCAATAAGTTAAGCCATTCAGCTAAGTTTGTGAAAGATAAGAGACAGAAAGATGAATACTTTGTACCTAAGCATAATGACTTCTTCGCTGTCAAGAATACAGTTGAATATCTGCGTATACGATCTCAAGATGGAAAGGCTGAGATAGGATACCACTTCTGCCATCTGGCGCCTGATGGAAGTCTCCTGAAAACGGACGAGTACGAGACCAAAGTAGATGACCCCCAGATGATGTCAACAATACTCAAGAAATTAGATATGATACTCAAGGTGACAGTTACTAAGGACAGGAAATACTTTGACTATAAAGATTTCGAAGTGCTTGTGGATAATGTAGAGAATCTAGGGTATTTTCTTGAGGTAGAGGCCAAGAATGTTGTGGGTGATATAGGCGCAGTCAAAAAAAGTTGTTATGTTGTCCTGGATGAGTTGGGTGTAAAATGGGAGAAATTACCTGATATGGGTTATCCTGACCTGCTTCTTGAGAAGATGAGTGAGAATTAAATAAAATAAAAATTAATTTAAAATATTTCTTTATCCGCATCCACCTGCATCAGAAGCAGGTGCAGGTTCATCACCAGCAAGAGCTGCTAATTTAGCAGGGTTACATGCGTCAGGAGCTGTTGTGAATCCCTGACATAAGGCCTGTGCAAATCCTGCAGCAGCCCTAGATCCTGAGTAAGCAGCACCTTCAACAAATACTGTCGGTGAACCGCTCACACCAAGCGCCTTGTTCAATGCCAGCTCTCCAGCAAGAATAGTTTCCCATTCGTCAGCTTCACATCCCTTTATCTTTGCGACATCAAGTCCAAGACCCTTTGCGACAGGCTCCCAGCAGCTGTCTGCATTACTTGCACTGCACTTCTTGTTCATCTCCAATACGAACTTGAAGTATGCATCGATACCGATGTACTTGTCTACACATAGCTCGCGCAGTCCCTGGTTAAGCTCCTGCACCCCATGCATGGAACAGTACTTACTCTCTTTGTCAAGGCAGAAATTAGGTCCTCCGCCCTGGTAGTTCGAGTATATCACATAATGCGGGTTGAAGTCTGCCTTGCCTTTCAGCAGCTGATATGCAGGTTCTATCGCTTCTTCTGCCATATTACCATATGGGCAATAGCTCATGACATAGAAATCTATCTGTGGCCTGTTATCTCCTTTCGTGACTCCAGTCAGCTTCTCTATCTCGTCTCTCTTCTTCTTATCGAGAATATATGTAGCTCCGCTCGCATCATCCAGGATGATGAACTTTTCACCGACCTTCCTGAATGCATTAGGTATGTTAGGGTTGTTCTGCCAAGAATAGGTCTCGCTCACATCTCCTGTGAAAACATATGCTGGTGCCTTCTCTAAGTTCAGGCTTTTTACCAATGCAGCTCCTTCTACATTTGATGCATCAACCTCTTCAACTTCCATGTTCAGGAAGACTTGACTGAGAACTGCTACTAGCTGGGATGCATCACAGTTGAGGCATTCTTTACTGCTTACGACAGTCAGCTTGACCTCTGCGTCATCCTTGTAAGTGCATGTTGCGTCAGCTTTTCCAGGATTATTACATACTCCTACCTTTCCTGGCTCTCCAGCGCATTCAACATCATTTGCGCAGGCAGGCATGTTTGCACAGACAGGGTGTTCACCTAGTCCTTGGCATATGGTCCTCTTGAATGAGGTCTCATCTCTCTGGCCTTGGTATAGCTTGCCGTCGATATATATTGTCGGGCTTCCTTGCGCATTGACTTCCATGCTCTTTGAGATAGATTCAGACATCAGTTTTTTGCCCTGAGCACCTTCAAAACAGGATCTTATCTTATCTGCATCTGCACCGATCTGTTTAGCGCATTTATCTATGGATCCTACAAGGTCCCTGACATCCTTGTTCTGACATACTACAAACTCAATCAGTCTTTCAGGATACTGCTCCTGTACACAGAGCTGGATTATATCTCCGTCAACTTCTGGCTGGCCGTGAAGGCTTTGGAATCCTCCATCCACTTCACCTGCTATGAATTCTAACCGGAAATCGATATTTGTGCCGATCTCTTTCATTACAGGTTCAATAGCATCCTCTACCTGAGTCCCATAAGGACATTGACTCATCACATAGAAAGTGACAGGAACAGATCCATACTGATCAGCATCAGTCACTTCAATATGTCTGGACATAGATTGTGATAGTATCACTACAATCAGAACCAATACGATACCACCGATGATGTATTTAGTATAATTGCACTTCTTTTTTCTCTTCTTGTGTACATGACTGTGTGTCTTGTGCGTATTCTTATGCGCATGTTCAGCTCCCTTGTGATGGCTTTCTGTATGCGCGGTCTTATCATGCTCTGTCATATTATACCCCTCTATATGTGTAGATTTGTAGTCAGCACATATGTGCTTTTTTAAATCTTTCTAAACACAGAAGGCCGTTTAATACGGCAATCCCCCCAGTGTACTCACGGGTGGTTTGAATGTCTGTTGGATTGTGGAGTCAAGAACCACTTGACAGAATATCCTGTAATACCTGGCACCAGTCTATTTGACCGGTGGTTCTTGATATATTAACAATCGTTTCAAGGGGTTGCGAACTGCAGACCTGTGAGAATATTTTTTAATCCCCACCATAGAAGAAGTATAGCAAGTGTGAGCAAGACATAATTCCAGATGTCTTTAATATCAAAATTCAGATACCATTTCAGGAATTCCGTGACTTTTCCCAATTTTACCTCTTCTTCTGCTTCTTTAGCTGCATCTCTTTAGGGTGATGTATAGTCTCATCTGCAATCTTCACTTTTTTCGTACGGAGCAGCCGTTTTAGGAATGACTCTTCTTTCTTCAGCACAGTATCTTCTTTGTCCAATTCAGGAAGCTTTGAAAGTTCTTTATCTTCCTGTTTCAGATGATCTATCTTCCGCTTATCGGGTCGTGTCATTTTTTCTCCTCGATAGTTCATATGTCCTGTTCATAACATCGGCAGCTTTCCTGTCACCTTATCTATAGCATCTTCGTTATCAGGGCCGATACCGACACAGGTCTTTGTCCCTGGAGCTATACAGGTCTTGCCGGCATCAGTTATGACTGCTGCGACAAGTTTTTCTGTCTTTGCCTGATTGACATAGCTGAGCATAGTTTTCTCATCCGGGACTTTCAGCACAATCTTCTTCTGACCTTGAGAACGCCATTCATCAATTTTAGAACTGGATGATTTCAGAGTCGCTTCGACTGCTGCGTGCGCTACCTGAGCTGCAAGCTTACCTTTAGGTAACTTAAGATCTTGCCTTACCAGAATGACCAGTTTCATATCCATCGATTAACAACCTCTGATACAACAGATAATGTGATATTATACTACAATATCTTACAACATCTGATGACCCTTTAAAAACTAAGCAAGCTTTTAAAAGTTTGGTTTTTCGGGGTGTACTTCGGCTTGTTCAGTGACTGCATCTCTTTTACAATATCAAGATGCTCTATGCCTATCTTACCAACATAAAGGTCATTGATAGAACCTCCTTCTGCAAGATACTTCTTCACCTTAAGATACCCATCTATGTAGACATAGTCTTTCTGGCAGCCTCCAGGTCTTGATGTATCTGCGATGCCGCGTTTGACCCTTGTGGTTATCCTGAATGCTGTCGATGGCTGGAAGAACTGAAGAAGATACTTATATATCTCTGAGAAGCTCTTAGTGAGTGCCATCTGGACAGCGACTGCTCTTGCGGCATAATTCTTGATATTCTCATTATTCAACAGTCCGAATCGCTCTTCATTGACTACTGCAAGTCCCTCTTCTGTAGCGAGATAATCAGGGAATCCGTGGAAGAACATCATGAATGGCTGTTCCCTGCCGTTCTCAGCGCGAAGGACATGAGTACCTATCTCGTGTATCACCAGCCTTTTGATGAAATTGTCTGAGAACATGAAATTATCTTTGATGAATATCTTTTTTTTTGATACCAACACTGCAGCGCTTGCGCTCATGTTCTTTGTATCGACATCATAACCGAAACCGTAATGGTTGACTTCTGCCTGTATCCTATGCTTAGCAGTGATTGGATCTATGGTCTTTGCTTCTTTCTCGCATTCAAGTGTGAGAAGGTTTGCGGAATGATCAAGGGCTTCATTTGAGGGAGTCCCATACACTTTACGAGAGAACACTGTGAATTTCTTTGATCCTCTATTGTTCAACATCTCGCACTTGTCTATGAAAAGGTTACGTTTCCTGCTCAAGAGCTCTCCAAAAGCAGAATCATGATCATCTATAGAATTCAGCCTGGACTGTACTGCATCATAATCAAAATCAAGCTCAGGGTATATGAAATACGGGTCATAATCAGGATCCGCAAGCACTTTAATCTTTTCAGATTCGTTGTTTATCGGATTTATCTCGAAAAAGCTGACTGGATTGATCACTTGCTGTAGACTTGCATCTATGTTCTTGAGTTTGAAAAAATCTGCCATCGTCCCTGAAATTATCCGCTTTCTTCAATATATAAACTTGTTGTTTTATTCTCCTCGAGAGTAGGGACAAAAGTTTAAATAGCGTATAACCCAGTTCCAAAGTATGATAGATATATATTACAGGCCTGAAAATCGGGTGGTTCAGGGCAAACTCAAGAACCTGAAATCACGGAAGACTGTCTGGGTAGATTGTTTTAACCCTTCGAAGCAGGAGATTGATGATGTCTGTGCTATTGCAGGGATTCCCAAGCAAGAGTTCAAGGAACATCTTCTTGGATACGAACGTCCAACAACACTTGAGACAGAGGATTATTCTCTAGTCGTATTCGGTGCACCTATACAGCGAGGCAATACCCGCGTAAGTTCTCTAGCGTTATTCATATGCAAGAACCAGACTGTTGTAACACTCAGGACTGCAGAGATAGACGCTCTGGCAAGGGTCAAGCGCGAGATGCTTGATAAGAACCCAAAGTATCTTGATTCTTCTACTGCATTATTACAGATCATCCTTGAAAGGATAATAAGCAGCTATTTTGAACATATGGAGCGATTCCAGGAGCATACGGATCATATAGAGGCAATAGTGTTCAAGGCTCCTCAGAAAGAAGCAGTCGAAGAGACCTTCAAGATCCGTAAATCAGTGCTCCTTTTCCAGAAAGCGCTGGTGGCAAACAAGGAAGCGATACTTTCAATAGAAAAAGGCAATCTTAGCAGACTTTCAAAGAAAGATGTTGTTGATTTCAGGGATATACGAGAAGATGTTATGCAGCTGATAGATTCCGGTGATACCCAAAGGATAATTCTTACAGGAGTGCTTGACATCTATACCTCTTCAGTGTCAAACCAGATGAGTGAAGTCATAAAGAAGCTGACAGTCGTCGCATCTTATGTTCTCATCCCTACGCTCATAGCAAGCATCTATGGCATGAACTTCAAGAACATGCCTGAACTGTCCTGGCAGTGGGGATACCCTTTCTCAATGGGAGTCATGGCGCTTTCCATATTCTCGGTATGGTATTATTTCAGGAAGTCAAAGATGATATGAGTTTTTGTGTCAAATGCATTTTCTTCAGTTATTTGAGTTACTGATAGAGTGAAAAAGCCGATGACGCCAATATTCAGTCATTCTATGTGCTGAAATTAATCACATAAAATAATCAATAAATAATGAACCCCTTCGGGGAAATTTCTAATTTACGTCCTAGAGCGTGCGTGGCGCTTGCAAACTTATTTGTAAGCTCAATAATTCCGATAAGTTTGTGAGTGTAACGAGCAAGCGAATTAGGTCTTAGTTGAGTGATCAGAGCTGAAAAGCTTGAGTTGGCTTTTTATTTCGATATCAGACAAAACCTTTATATTGTACTGTGGTGCTCCATATACTGACGACTTGCTGTTGTAGGGCAGGTCAGGAGGTAATAAGATGGTAATAGTTAAGTTCCCTGATGGGGCAACCAAGGAATACACTGTTGGTACCACGGGCCTACAGATTGCTGAAGATATCTCTTCAGAACTTGCTTCTCAAGCAGTCGCGATGAAGCTCAATGATAAGGTTGTAGAGTTATCTACGCCAGTGGTCGAAGATTCTGAAGTGAAGATAATGACACCAAAAGACCCTGAAGGAATGGACGTCTTTAGGCACAGTACAGCACACCTTCTCGCGCACGCAGTAACTGAACTTTATCCTTATGCAAAACTTACTATAGGTCCTGTTGTCCAGGAAGGATTCTATTATGACATAGATCATGAGCCGTTCCAGCCTGCTGACATGAAGAAAATCGAGCAGAAGATGCATGAGATCATGAAGCAGAAGCAGCCGATAATCCGACATGAATTATCAAAGAATGATGCTCTTGAGCTGTTCAAGGATAATGAGTTTAAGGTTGAGATGATCAATGATCTTGAAGATGGGACACTTACAGTATATCGACAGGGAAGTTTTGTCGACTTGTGTAGAGGACCACATGTCAGGCATACAGGGATGATAAAAGCATTCAAGCTCACGAAGATTGCAGGTGCGTATTGGAGAGCCGATGCAAAGAACAAGCAGCTCCAGAGGATATACGGTATAAGCTTCCCTACAAAAGAAGAGCTGAAAGAATACTTGAGACTTCTTGAAGAGGCAGAGAAACGCGATCACAGGAAGATAGGGAAGAAGCTTGACCTGTTCAGTTTCCATGAAGAGGCTCCAGGAATGGCATTCATGCATGCAAAAGGTATGGTCATGTGGAATGAGCTTATGAAATTCTGGCGTGAAAAGCATTCTAAAGCAGGATATGTCGAGACGAGGACACCAATAATGCTCAATAAGTCTCTTTGGGAGACTAGCGGGCATTGGGATAACTATCGGGAGAACATGTACATCACTAAGGTCGATGAAGTAGAGTATGCGATAAAACCTATGAACTGTCCTGGCGGCATGTTGCTATACAAAGAAAAAGTGCATTCTTATCGTGAGTTCCCATTGAAAGTCGCTGAGATCGGTCTTGTACATAGGCATGAACTCAGCGGGGTAATCGGTGGGATGCTGCGAGTAAGAGAGTTTCATCAAGATGATGCGCATATATTCATGACAGAGTCCCAGATTGTCCAAGAAGTACTTGGTGTAATCAATCTGTGTGAAGAGATGTATTCTGTGTTTGGGCTGGAATATAATCTGGAGCTTTCTACAAGGCCTGAGAAATCAATAGGCACAGATGAACAATGGGAGAAAGCGACAGAAGGTCTGAGAAAAGCGCTTGAAGAAAAAGGAAAGGAGTATGTCCTCAATGAAGGTGATGGTGCTTTTTATGGTCCGAAAATTGATTTCCATCTTAAGGATGCTCTAGGAAGGACGTGGCAATGCGCAACAATACAGCTGGATATGTCTTTGCCAGAAAGATTCGACTTGAATTATGAGGGAGAAGATGGCAAGAAACATAGGCCGGTAATGATACATAGGACAGTATATGGTGGAATCGAAAGGTTCTTAGGAGTGCTTATCGAGCATTATGCAGGAAAGTTCCCTCTCTGGCTCAGCCCAGTACAGGTTCGCGTGCTTACTGTGGCAGACAGGCATGATGGATATGCAGAAGATATCCGCAAGAGATTCTTTGATGCAGGTATACGGGCAGAGCTTGACTCACGTTCTGAATCTATATCTAAGAAGGTGAGAGAAGCGCAGATACAGCAGGTGAACTACATCCTGGTCATAGGCGATACTGAATTGGAGAATGGGACTGTGAATGTCCGGACTCGTGATAATATTGTACATGGTGAGAAGAAGCCTGAAGAGTTCATGGATTCTGTGCTTGGTGAGATAAAAGGAAGAAAGTAAAATATTTAAATATTTTTTTCACCTTTTTTTGATTCTTATCTGTGAAGTCTTTCTCTACTCCAACGCAGCGCTTGTTTTGCATATCATCTCTATTCAGTCAGCCCTACTGCGATATCTATCGCTCAAGTCATCGTAAACTCGCTAGGCAGCGTTGGCGTCTGTATCGACTTCACAGATTATGCTGCTTTTCTGTATTCTCTTAGCGAGGGTAGGGGTGGTGGTATCATTGCGCTCCACAACTTGACTTCATTCCCTTTCTGCTTCTGCATAGATGGCAACAGATACTGCACCCATACAGGTGCAATGTTCCTGGTCTGGATCTTCCTGTGCTTTTGGGCCTGTTCCTTTTGTCTCATCTGCCTATGCTCTGCAAGGGATATTATCCTGCTTTCCACATCTTTCTTTGTACGTACGCTTGCCAGATAACTCTCAGGTAATGGTGGCGGAGTCTGTGATGCTTTTCTTGCTCTCACTTCATTCAGGTATGATTCTGGCAGGGGTGGTGGTGTCTGTATCGCTCTTTTTGCCTGTATGCTGTCCAAGTATGCTTTTGGCAATGGCAGGGGCATCATCTGCTGCGCTTTCTTCACCCTGACTTCATTCAGGTATGATTCTGGCAGGGGTGGCGGTGTTATCGTTATCTTGCTCGTGACTGCACGTGCACCTACAGGTGCATCCTTGTAAGGACTTTCTGATTTTACCTGTTCGAGCAGCAAGAGATTATCCCTCAGAGACTGCCTGTCATGCTTCACATATCTCCTGTTTGACAGTGTAGTTATCACATCAAGGGATCTCTTCAGCTCATCACCTTTGAAATAAGTCTTTGCCAGTTCATATGCATCAGCGATGCTGTTTTCATCATTCTTGAAGATGAGTGTCTTGTACATCTGCCTTACAATCTTCTCGCATGATTCTGCAGCATCTTCTTTTGTGAAGTATTCTTTTGCTATCTTCATCGCTCTTTTCAGGTCATCAATCTGCCCGCTCTTCATTATAGAGTCATACGTGCGTATTGCAGACATAGCCTCTTTGACATATTCTTTTGATGTCCTTCGGCCTTTAGATCCTCTGTTTTCAGAGACTACATATCTGAATTCCATACTTTCATTACCTTTGTTTTCAGGATCTGTCGAATAGTCAATGCTCAATCCGAGCTCTTTCCTTGACTTGAATATCTTGTCATAGATGCTGGCCTCAAAGAATCTTGCAGTCTTCTTCGGATTGTCATATCTGTTGGCTGTATCCACAACATCATCCGTCTTGACAGCTGATCTGCTATCCATCTCTTCAAGTATATCTGATATCTCATTACCCAGATTGTAGGTGCTGCGTACAGCTCTTTCTCTATTCATTCCGTCCATCTTAATTCCCTCATTATCTCTACCTTTTGCAGATATTGCCTGATTGCGAATCTCTGTATCTACCAGTATCGGTCTGATTCCTTCCTGTGTCAAGACTTGGCTTAAGCTTCCCATCTTCTTGTATGCAGTATTTCCTATCCCTTTGATTATCGGCGTGTCTTCCCTGCATAGTTCTGGTACGTAAGAATTGATGATTGCAAGAGTCCGTGCATCATTGCAGAATATACCTTTAGCATATATCTCTCCTTTCTCTCTCCTGTCATCAGGGCTGTTCAGCTTTAATATCCAGTCTCCTGTAGTTGAGAGCAAATCGTACAAGTTTGGTTTTTCTGTTTCCATTTTGTCATACATCTCCTTCACCTTCGCTTGTTTTTTTTTTGCTCCCCTATGGCATAGCTCACGCTATTCCTGGACATTGTCCGATCTGTTGCAAAACCCCCTACTATGCAGCTCAGGAACCTGGAGAAAGCGAAAAAGATCAGAAGGTTGTCCTTGCGAACAACCCCTGATATCGAGCTATCTCCGAAGAGCATGATAGTATGTATTGTCTACTTTGTTTGTTGGTGATAGCTCGATTTATGGAACCGGTCTTAGGTGTGGAAACTTAGGACCATCTTCCATATACCCCTCTAAGGCTTGACAAGTATATAAGCACTTCTGTGATTATTTTTGCTAAAATCTTTATTTTTTTAGTATTATCCATATTTAGTAAATTTATTGGTTATTAATTTACTTATTAACCTAATGCTTGATTGTCGCACCATATATACGAGAAGGGAGTTCTTCGTTATCTTTTTACGGCAAGATCATTGATGTCCTTCTTCTTGGAAGGTTCTGAAGCTGTAAGACTTGCTTTAGCCTTGTCCCTGAGCTTTATGTTCCCGAAGTGTATGCTGTTGAAATGTGTGAATGAAAGCCTGCGTAATGCGTTCTGCATGATGATGAGAAGTACGAAGATCCCTATAGCATATGCCATAAGCATAGATAATCCATGAAGCAGGACATCAAATCCTGAGTTGAATATTATCGCCTGTTTCAATGCATTCTCGCTGATCACGAATGGATTGAGCAAAGCCAGGCTCTTCAGGTATCCTGGAAGGCTCTCAAGTGGGATGACTACTCTTGAGAATAGCATGAATACTGAAATGAGGGTTATCGCTGCAAGGTTGGATGTCTCTTCAGTCTTGAAGATGAACCCCACAAACATCCCTATGCAGATGAATACTGTGGCAGTCAACAGGACTATCAGCAGAATCATGAGTATCGATGCCAATACCTGTGTCTCAAAGAACACTGCACTCACGCTCACGAACAGCAAGAGCTGTATGAACAGGACAGTGAGTGAAGTCAGGTAGGTGGATATGTTGAACGTGAAATATGATGTCGGCGTGAAATTGTTCCTGAAAAAAGATCTTGATTTCTTCTCTACCATGACTAAAGTGGTGGACAGGAGTATCCCTGTTATCATCATTATCAACACAATAAGTGTCGGGAAAAGTGAATTGAAATGTGTCTTCTGGGTCGCAAGGGGTTCTATCTTGGTGGTTATCGGTGTCGATATCCCTTCTGCACTTTTGCCTTTCACTGCTTTTATCTTCTGCAGAGCCTCATCAAGCGTCCCCTGCAGTGAGGTCATGCTGGTCACCATACTGTCTATCTCTGTAGATGTCTGGTCGAACTGTGGGAGCAGCTCATCCCTCTTCTGTTTGATCGTGGTTATCTTTGACTGTGTCTCTGAAATCTTCTGACCTATCGCATCAAGAGAGGATCTTATCGTCACCAGTCGTGAAGAAGCATTATCTGCATCAGAGCGTATCAATGCAATAGCATCATCGATCGTATCCTGTATCTCATCAGTATCTTGGTCTATATCATCAAGCTCATCCAAGACTCCAGACTCATTCGTCAGAGATTGTGCAGATGCGGCAGAATTCTCGATGCTATCGATCACATCGTTGATGCTGTCTGAGAGGTTAGCTGCCTGGCTCCTTATTGCAGCAAGGTCCGTCTCTAATCTATCTGATATCCCCTTATCATTCTGGATATCAATATTGTTGAAATCTACTGATATGTCAAGCTCTTTGATGCCTGCCTGCGTAGAGCTGCTCTTTGTCTTTAACCCATCGCTCTTTGTCCGCATCTCTCCCAAGGTCTTCTGGCCATAGCTGATCCTTTCCTCTACAAACCACATCCTTTCAAGAAGGTCTGCGGTCATCTCCTTGGACAGTTCCGAAGACCGTTCAGATATGCGGGCAGACATGACATCCAGCATGAGCCATACAAGGTTTATCTGTGAATAATCGACATAGAACGTAAGCTCATTGCTCTGTCCGGTATTAATGTCCATACCTGCAGGGAACAATACGCACGCCTGTGATTCTCCAGTCTTCACTGCACTTATGCAATCATCCTCTGAATCCAGGCGCAGTATGTCGAAGTTCTGGTTCGTCATCTTAGTTATCAATGATTCTGAAAGTTCAGTGTATCCTTCTGAGTATATCGATGCTGTGAGAGAAAATCCGCTCGATTGGCTGAACGCAAGACCGAGTAGAGTCACGAGCAGGAGCGGACCTATGAATATGACAAGTGAAGATATCTTAGCCCTTACCAGGAGCTTGAAATTCTTCTTCAACATCTCTAATAGTCCTTTCATATCACATACCTTCTTATCCATCACTCTTCTTTGTCAATCTCTCAAATATCTCAGTCAGTGTAGAGTCAGATACATCCAGGCTGACCAGCCTCTCCTTACACGACTCTACTGCTTTTATCACGCGTCGTATTGTCAGGTCATCGCCTGATACAAAAACAATAAGCTCATTGTCCTGTTCAGATGTCCTTTCTACTCCCTTCACTTTCTTCAGCTTCTTTCTGAGCGCATCATACCTGTTATCATCAAACATAACCTTGACGATACGACCTTTCTTGAACATATCCTTGAGCTCTTTTAATGTACCATGGCCCAGGATTTTCCTATCATGCAGTATCGCGACTTTAGTACATAGCTGCTCGACCTCATCCAGTATGTGCGAGGCTATGACAATGGTCGTACCCTGTGAATTTATCTGTTTGATCAGACGCCATATCTGTTTGCGCATGACAGGATCAAGGTCAGATGTCGGTTCGTCAAGGAACAGCATCTTAGGTTCATGTATGAGAGAGCATGCGATATCCAGGCGTCTCTGCATACCTCCTGAAAGCTCTGCAGCTATGCTGTCCCTGTCTTCAGTCAGGTCAACAAGACGCAGGAGCTTTTCCATGTTCTCCATTATCCTCTTCTTCTTCAGGCCATATAAAGAGCCATAGAACATGAGGTTCTCTTCGACAGTCAAGTGATCGTAGAAAGAAGGTATCTGTGAAGCGAAGCCGAAATTCTGCTTGACACGTGATTGATTCCTTAATACAGAGACATAATCAGGTGAGTCACTCTTATTATCGAAAAGAAGATCATTCCTGACAAGGACATCACCTGATTGTGGGTTGAGTATGCCCGACATAAGCTGGAATATCGTCGTCTTTCCAGAACCGCTCATACCGATGATGCCAAATATATCTTTATGGAAGATGTCAAAGTCCACATCTTTGAGCACAAGCTTGTCCTTGTAGCTCTTTGAGACCTTTCTTAGCATCAGGACTGGCTGGTTACTTGGAGATATTGCTTTCTTGAGACTCTCAGATATCGGTTTAATCTCTTCAGCCTTATCTTTATTTTCTTTAGAATTATCTTTAGACTTAGAACTACCTGCCTTTTCACCCTCTTTTTTCCAAAACATTTTGTTTAAAAATGCTGATTGGAGTTTATAAAGTTTTTGGTGATTTTGCTGCTCTTTCTTTGGAAATCCGTCTTCGAAAACCTTTATAAACATTATACCATTCGTAGATACTATGGTACTTGAGAAACTTGGAACTTCACTCAGAGACACACTCCACAAGATAAGTAAAGCAGTCTTTGTAGATGAAAAACTGGTCAATGAGCTGGTCAAGGATATCCAGCGGGCCCTTCTCCAGTCAGATGTCAATGTCAAGATGGTATTTGAGCTCTCCAAGAAGATAAAGGAGAGGCTGATGAATGATGATGCACCTCCAGGCCTGACAAAGAAAGAATTCCTCATAAAGATAGTGTATGAAGAGCTTGTGAACTTCCTTGGGGCTGAAGCATCAACTATAGAGATAACGAAGAAACCAACTAAGATCATGATGGTAGGACTTTTTGGTCATGGAAAATGTGTACATAAGGACAGCAACATACTTCTTTTTGACGGTACAACTGTCGGGGTGCAGCAACTATACGACTCCTACAGGTGCAATGGGGAGGTCGACATAGAGGATGGATGTATCATACCTCTTGATGCAGAGCTTTCTGTCCCTTCGATGAACACAAAAAGCCTGAAGATCGAGAAAAAGAGAGTGACTCATCTCTGGAAACTGAAATCAAAAGACCTGATGGCTGTATCGCTCGATATGGGAAATGACTTCAACGTCAAGACCACCTGTGAGCACCCGTTCTTTGTACTGAAAGATGGCTTGGTGGAGCAAAGAAGGGCAGATGAATTAAGGAGAGGGGATTATGTAGCAATACCTGCGAAGGTCACTACAGAATCTGGCAGCATCAACTTTGAGGACTCTCTGAAGAGACTCAACCTCAACGTGAAGATATCTGATGATAAGACCTTAAGAACACTCAAGAAAAAGATAATAGCAGAACATGGAACACTGATGCGCGCAGCTTACTCACTCCCCCATAAACGTAATTATGCTGTATTTACGAGTTCCTTAAAGAAAGGAGAGATCCCAATCCAGCTATGTGGCCTCGGAACATCTGATGCTGTGCACTTAAAGCTGCAGAACTCCCAAGATTATATCGATTTTCCCACAAGATCAACACCTGAAATGGCAGAATTCTTGGGCTACATCATAGGCGATGGTCATCTTTCCCATAATAGTGTCAACATATCAAATAAGGACCCTGAAATAATCGAGAGACTGAAAACATTGTCGAAAGACCTCTTCGGCAGGGAGCTGAAGCTTACCCCCTGCAAAAGGTCCAAAGGATTGTATGATCTCAGGATAAACTCTAAGACCCTTGTCACGCTCATACATGGGCTGTTCGGCATACCGATAGGAAAGAAAGGGACTGGACTGGAAGTCCCTCAACTCGTACAACTGTCTTCGCAAGATGTAATCTCCAGATTCCTGAGGGCTTATTTCGATTGCGATGGGTATTTCTGCCGTACCCAAAGGCAGATTGAAGCAGTATCTGAAAGCAGAGTGCTGCTAAGACAGATACAGCATATGCTGCTAAGGTTCGGGATTGTCGCGAAGATGATCAATAAGAGAACCGATGGGAAGGACTATTCCAGGCTAATGGTGCAGGCGAGGGATACTGTCATATTCGGTGAGAGGATAGGCGCATCAATCGCAAGGAAAAGGGAAGCGCTTGAGAACCATGTTATCATGACCATCAAGCAAGGTGATGGAAAGAAAGACATGATACCGGTCGGCAGCCTCCTGAGAGAATTAAGGGAAATGTCCGGTTTCTCTTTAAGCCAGATACAGGATGCTGTAAGTTCATATGGCCTGTACGAGAAGAAAGGCATGATATCCAGGACACAATTACGCAATGTCGTCTGTTTCTATGAGCGTGGCGAGAGCGGCAATTTCCGTAAGTTGATAGGCCTGGTGGAGAACTCGCAAAAAGACAAGCTCAGCGAACAGCTACGGATAAGCCAACCATTGGTAAACGCGCTTGTGGGAGAGCTGAGGAACAGAAACATGATCGCAGAAGTCACGAACTCACCTACCAGACTTGTCCTTACAGAAAAAGGGAGTAAGTATTTTGATGGCATGAAACGATCCTCGGACAGACTGTTCGGGATCCTGAGAACCCTTGCGTATGCTGATGTCTGCTGGGCCAAAGTCAAAGACGTCTCTAAAGTCAAGAATGACCATCCATATGTGTATGATCTCACTGTCGAGGACAGCCATAACTTCATCGCTGATGGCATTGTGGTGCATAATACGACGACTGCCGCTAAGTTAGCTAAATACTACCAGAAACGTGGCAATAAATTGGCATTGATATCCACAGATACCTGGAGGCCGGCAGCATTTGAGCAATTGAGACAGTTAGGTGCGCAGATAAACGTCCCGGTATTCGGAAATCCTAAAGCAAAGAGTCCTGTAGCGATATACAAAGAATTCGAAGACAAGCTTGGCGAGTTTGATCTTGTCATCATAGATACTGCAGGAAGGGATGCATTGTCTGATGAGCTCATCAGGGAACTGAATGATATCAATAATGCTGTGCAGGCAGATGAGAAACTTCTTGTCATAGGCGGTGATGTCGGGCAGGCTGCGGAAAGGCAGGCACAGACATTCCACGATACCTGTAATGTGACTGGTGTGATAATAACAAAGCTTGAAGGTACAGCAAAAGGTGGCGGTGCACTGATAGCATGCTCCGTGACCGGCGCAAAAGTAAAGTTCATAGGAGTAGGAGAGAAGATTGATGACCTTGAAGTGTACTCTCCTGAAAGGTTCGTCGGAAAGATGCTTGGCATGGGCGATCTTGAAGGCCTCCTTGAGAAAGCACGTGAAGCGATAACAGAAGAAGATGCACAGGACCTCGGTAAGAAACTCCTGAAAGGTGATTTTAACCTCCTTGACCTTTATGAGCAGATGCAGGCGATGAAGAAGATGGGGCCTTTGGGCAAGGTGATGGACATGATACCTGGCTTTGGTCAGATCAAGCTGCCAAAGGATGCATTGAAAGTCCAAGAAGAGAAGATCAAGAAATGGAAATTCATACTCGACAGCTGCACCAAAGAGGAGCTGGAAGACCCTGACAGCAACATGAGCGCACAGCGCATCGACAGGATATCAAAAGGCTCAGGTGTCGGGCCTGGAGAGATACGCGAACTGCTTAAACAGTACAAACAGAGCAAGAAGATGATGAAGTCACTGAAAGGACTGGGTGGAGGATCACCTGCGCAGATGGAAAAGATGATGAAGCGCATGGGTGGCGGGATGCCTGGGATGAAAGATGGAAAGAACATGATGTTCAAGTAATTATTTCCTAAGATGGTCAAGATACGCAAAGCAAAAAGAGAAGACCTTCAAGGTGTATACAACCTATTTCTTGAACTTTGTGACTCAGAAGATTCTTCTGAACTAAAAATCGCAAAACACCTCAAAAGCATGAGGAAGAGAAGACCTGACTTTGAGAAAAGCGCTAAACGAGCACTACTTAAGTCAATATCAGATAGAAAGGCACTTTATCTTGTCGCTGAGAATGAAGGTGAACTTCTCGGTTATGGTTATGGGACTGTCCTCTCTGCCAAAGACAGTTTCTTCATCTCTCAAAAGATAGGATGCCTCAATGCGTTGGTAGTCAGCAGAAAACATAGAGGTAAAGGTGTCGCTTCAGGATTGCATGCTGAACTTCTCGATTGGTTCAGAAAAAAAGGGTGTTCATCTGCATCTCTTGAGGTGTTTACCACTAATGCTGCGCAAGATATCTACAAGAAGTGGGGATATAGTTCTTTTACTTGTAAGATGAATAAGAAGTTGAAATAATATCCTTTGAAAATGTTGATCTTTGTTGCCCGGAGCTTTTACCGTTGTTGTCGGAATATCTCCCGTAAATGTTCACAGGACAGTATACATTAAGACGTGAAATATATAAATGACTATCGCTTACATAAGGACTATGGCTGATGACTCTGGTACTTTAGCAGTCTTTCAAGGGAAACGCATACGAAAGACTTGGCAAGTTGACGAATGGTGGTTCGTGATAGAGGATATTATCGTTGCGTTGACTGATTCTCATGACCCTAAACAGTATATCCAGAAGATGAAACAGAGGGATGAAGAGTTGGCTAAAGGGTGGGTACAGATTGTACGTACCCTTTCAATAAAAACCTCTGGGGGCTCTCAGAACATGAATTGTACCAATACTGAAGGCGCTTTCAGGATAATACAATCTATACCGTCCCAAAAAGCAGAGCCGTTCAAGCTTTGGCTTGCAAAGGTAGGTCATGAACGTGTACAGGAGATAGAAAATCCGGAAATCGCACAGAAACGCATGAAAGAGCTTTATAGGCAGAAAGGCTATTCTGACGATTGGATTGAGAAAAGAGTGCGTGGAATCGCCATAAGGGATGAGCTCACTGACCAATGGAGTACAAGAGGAGTCAAAGAAGAAAAGGAATACGCGATACTCACTGCGCAGATATCGAAGGCAACATTCGGGATGACCCCGTCAGAGTATCAAAAGTTCAAAGGTCTGAAACGGCAAAACTTAAGGGATCACATGAACGATCTCGAACTCATATTCTCCATGCTTGGCGAAAGGGCGACAACAGAGATAGCAGTCACTAAGGATGCACAAGGATTCCTTCAAAATGAACAGGCAGCAAAGAAAGGTGGGACTATCGCAGGTGATGCTCGAGAGAAACTAGAGGTTGAGACCGGAAAAAGAGTATCTACGCCTCTGAATTATCGTGATGAACCCGAAAACGTGAAGAAAATTGAAGCAAAGAAAAAAAGATGATGCTCATATACCTGTATTCGTCGTACAAGAGCACCATGCGAGAAATTTACATTGGGACTTCCGCTTAGAGATTGATGGCGTGCTGAAAAGCTGGGCAGTGCCTAAAGAACCGCCGCTGGAACCCGGCGTGAAAAGAATTGCAGTCGCAGTCCCTGACCATGAATTATCTTATGCAGACTTCCAGGGCGAGATACCTGAAGGACAGTACGGCGCAGGCGAAGTAAAGAGATGGGACAAAGGCACATACAAGATGATCAGCGAGCACAAGTCAAAGATGGTGTTCGAGCTCAAAGGCAAGAAGATGAAAGGAGAGTACGTGCTGCTGAAGTTCGCTAAGGCAGGAGAGAAAGATTGGTTATTGTTCAAGAAGCAGGAAGAATGAGGTGGTGCTGATGGACATTTTCAAGAGAAAAAAAGGAAAGACTAAACTTGAGGACGAGGTCGATGAGCTGTACGAGGTCGATGAGGACAGCGACCTGCCAGTCCATGAGCCACGCACCAAGCAGAAGAAGATACGGACGCTGAAATAACATGGATTATGATGCGAAAAGGCGTGACATGGTAGCTACACAGCTGAAAGCACGCGACATAGTAGATGCAGCTGTGCTCAAAGCGATGAGCGAGGTACCGCGTCATGAATTTCTCCCTCCTGAACTGCGCGACATAGCATATTCTGATGTCCCTCTTCCGATAGGGGAGGACCAGACAATATCGCAGCCTTATATCGTCGCATTGATCACTCAGGAACTATCATTGAAACCAGGATACAAGGTGCTTGAGATCGGTGCGGGCTGTGGATATCAGGCAGCAGTATTGTCAAGGATAGTCGATAAGGTATATTCTGTCGAGAGGATACCTGCACTCGCTGCACATGCAGAGAGCATGATGAAAAAGATGTGCTACATGAACGTCACTATCATTGTCGGTGATGGCACTCTAGGACTTGCGAAGAATGCACCATATGATGCGATAATCGTGAGTGCTGCTGCACCACAGGTACCGGGCGCTCTTGTCGAGCAATTGAAAGTCGGTGGCAGGTTGATCATCCCTGTCGGAGAGATGTTCGGCCAACAGCTGCTTAAGCTGACTAAGACAAAAGAAGGTGTTGACAAGAAAAAGATATGTGATTGTGCATTTGTCCCTCTTATAGGGGAGGATGGATGGCATGAATAATTCTGAATCATCCAGGATAGCCTACTCAGTTTCAAGAATCTTAGGAAAATATACTGGAGGTCTAAGAATTCCTTTTTTCAGCAGATTCCTTACAAGAGTCAGGTCATCTAGTCCGATTGCACCTGCGTACAATGTCTTGAAATCACCATCCTCTTCTGCGAACTTCCGTATCTTTACAAGACCTTGAAGATATATGTGATCCTTGATGTAGCCCCCTCCCCTGAAAACCCTAAACGTCAGATCCCACGCCTGATCATCACTAAGACCTTCTGTTTTCATGATGTCAAATGTCTTTCGGAAATCCTTACCTTTCATGACAGAGTCAACCGCCACTACACGGAGTGCGCAGTCCCTTAACCTTTCAGTGCTCAGAGTGCCTGTCTTTTCCTCCAGAAACGATGCGAGCCCTTCTTCTGTGTCCAAGTAGCCTGGAAGACCCAGGCCCATTATCTTCAAGGGTTGGGCGTATCCATTTGCACACCTGAACACATGCCCCAGGACTTCATGGATGCAAATCCTTGCGAGCTCAGCTTCACTCACGACGCGATCCCTACCGACACCAATCTTATTTTCAGCAGAATAAACTGTGGTAAGCCTCTTGTCAGAAAGTTCCACTTTCCACCCGATGAGCTTATTTTCCCTAAGAACAGTCTCAATCTTCTCTTTTATCCTTGATGCCGGAATTGTATTCTCCTGTTCAGCTGGGGGAGTCTCTTTTGATATTTTTAGAGAGTACTCCAGAAGATATTTAGAAGGATATCCATAAAGCTGCATTGTCAGCTCTTTTATTTTTTCGCTTCTCCCAATATTCATCACTATTGTATTCGCAGTCAGAAGTTCTGTTCTTTTTCTCTCAAATATGTCCTTGAGATCACACTCCGGAATCGTGATATCCTGCAGCAGGTCATTGATTGCAGATGGATCGTACCCAATCTTGCGGTATTGGAACTCTGGCGCTTCAATTTCTCCTCTCAGAAACCTGCTTTTTTGTTGTGCTCCATTGAGGGGAGTACAATAAAGCAACGGTTTTATCTGCTCAGAGCATCCTTTCAAGATGTCTGTAATCCTGTTGAGGTGGTCTATGTTCATTTTCACTTCAGGAATATCTGTACAACATCCCCGTCCTGGAGGACATGATTCAGCATGAGCCGCTGACCTGGGAACTTCGCGCTCTTGCCCCATACTTTTGAGAAGCGGAACTTTGTCACGAAATCTTTATGTAGTTTTGAACACATATCTCGTATGGTGTTCCCGTTCCGCATTATGAGCGGTTCTTCAAGATCTGCTTTCTTCCCTCCTTCCTTGCAGTAGATGCGTATGAAATTGAGTTTCTGGAATATGGCGTCCTTCAGCTCTTCGATATTGATCTTTTCTTCAGCAGATATGCATATGTCCGGATTTATCTCTGCCTTTATCTCTGCTAGGCGTTGCTCATCGATAAGGTCTATCTTGTTCAGGACAATGAGGCCTGGGATGTAGACCCTGTTTCCTTCAAGTACATCGATCAGGTCATCGACGCCGATCTCTGAACGTATCAGTATCTCCGCATTGTTGATTCGCATCTCTTTACATATTGCCTTGATGGTTTCATCTGAAAGCGTGTCGAGCTTCACAGTCTTACCTACCCTGATACCATCTTTTGATTTCTTCGTTATCTTGACATCAGGTTTTCGTATATTTAACCTGAGGTGAGCATCACGTACCTCTTTGAGTATCACCTTGTATGCGTTCGGCCGCAGGGCATCCACCAGTATGATGCCAAGATCAGCGTTCTGCATGACTGATAGGACTTCTCTTCCTCTTCCTCTGCCTGATGCTGCTCCGTATACGATACCAGGGACATCAAGGATCTGGATCTTTGCCTGTTTGTATTCCAGAAGTCCTGGAACGACTGAAAGAGTGGTGAACTCATATGCGCCTACGGGGGAGTCTGCATTCGTGATTATGTTAAGGAGACTTGATTTGCCTGCAGATGGGAACCCGACAAGTATGACTGTAGCATCACCGCTCTTTCTCACAGAATATCCTGAAGTTGCAGGACCTTTCCTTTGGCGGAGCTCATCTTTCTTCTTAAGTTCAGCTATCTTCGCACGTACCAGCCCATAATGATGCTGGGTCCGTTTATTGTACTGCATCTTACTGAGTTCAGCTTCCATTTCCTGGATACGATCCCAGTTAGATGCTTTCTTCTTGTTAGACTCAGGTTTCTCTTTCGTGCTTACCTGCTTAGTTTTCTTTTCAGCCATGCTGTGAAATTGAGAATAAGGGTATTTAATGCTTTCTGTGGGTTTTATGTCAAAACTCCTTCAATAAAATTTATAAACCCTGTACTTCTTAGAATGGCCATGGCTGAATTTGCGGATGTTGTGGCGAGCGCGTATGAGACTGTGAAACAGTCAACTTCAGGCATATTCTATAAGTTCCTGGTATCCATAGTCCTGCTGCTCATAGGATTCATAATAGGCAAGATACTCGGTAGGCTGATATTCAAGTTCCTCCATAGCTTTGAGGTCGATGAGACGTTCTCAAAGCTTACCGGCACCTCACTCAAGATTGAGGTCATTGCAGAGTCATTCACAACATACTTCGTCTACTTCGTGACCATCGTAATAGTGCTGCAGCAGCTCGGACTCGCATCGACCATATTGAACATGATCGCAGCAGGTGTCCTGATACTGATAATACTCTCCACGTTCCTGGGAATAAAGGATTTTGTCCCGAATGCAATCTCAGGATTCATACTCCAGAACAAGAAAAAGTTCAAGATCGGTCAGCTCATAAAGGTCAAGGGTATGCAGGGAAAGATAATAGAGATCACTCTCCTTGAGACTAAAATAGAGACAAAGAGTGGAGACATAATATTCATACCTAATTCAGTCCTGAGCAAGACAGAAGTAACTTATGTGAAAGCGAAACAGAGAAATTCTAAGAAGACAGTTAAGCGAAAAGAAGATTGAATCTTTGGATCATATCATCTCAAGCAGGCTCGCTATATTCCATATCTGGGTCCTAGTGTAAGCCTGTATATTGGTATCATCAGAAATCTCGTCGAGTGTGCTAAGGACCTTGTTGATCTTCATCGACATGTCTTCTCCATTCTCTTCTTTTAGGATAGAGACGATCTCTTCGACCTTGGACTTTACGTTTCGTGGAACAGTATTATCATTGGCAAGCTCTTCTAAAGACTCGATGATGTTGCCAATCTTTTCATCCATATTGTGTTCCCCGTAGTTAGCATAAGAATGTCCATTCTCAGCTTGACATCTCCTTCATGACTTCAGCCTGTAGTGCTGCTGTCTTCTCTCGCATCTTCTCTTCCTGCCTCTCAAGGCTCTTCACCCGTAATTCGGCAGTCTCTTTCTTCTGTGAAAGGTCTTTTGTAAGTTCATCCTTATTTGATCTGACCATGACATTACCTATTATCTTGTAGGCTTCTTCAGATGTCTTGAGCTCTTCCAGTGCTGATGTTATCTCCATAAGTTGTGCCTGGAATGCCTGTTTCTGTGCCAAGAAATTCTGCAAGGAATGTTCCATTGTAGAAAGCTTGTTTATCTTCTCCTGAACATCTGTCTTGACATCATCCATCTTACTTCTTCTCCTCCTTAGCCGCGCCTTCAAACACGATAAGGAGCTGTGATATTGAATTCAATGTCGCACGCAGAGCGACTGCATCATTAGCGGTTATGTCAAACTCCACGCCATCATCTTTTTTCGTGACTGTGAATGATGATCTGTCAAAGGAAGTCTCTTCCGGCACAAGGCATTCCAATAGCCTGCCAGGAGCCCCCTTTGCGAAAAGCTTTGCAGCATAATCCATGTTTTACCTTGCCTTGATCTTAGTCGAGACAAGCCTTGGCTTGAATAGCATCTTACTGCCGCAGTAAGGGCATCGCACTTTCTTGCGGATATACTCCATACCGACTTTCTTGTTGCAGTCAAAGCACTTGTATTCAACCATCTTATGCTACCTCTGCATCCTCGGCAGGTGTTTTTTGCTCTTCCAGCTCTGGAGGGATGTCTGATTCTGGTGCTGATGCTTCTTTCTCTTCTTCAGCATCTTGGTCGTCCTCTAAATCTTCCTCTTCTGTGACCTCTTCCTGGATGACCTCGACCTCTTCTGCCTTGATTATATCCCTTGCAGAAGCTTTCTTAACTTGTTCGTAAGTGTAAGCCTTACCAGCGAACTTTGCTTTGCATTTATCACAGAACCAGATGCCTCTTGATTCCCTTTTAACCTTTACATAATTACAGAAAGGGCATTTATGAAGTCCTCTGTGTCCTTTCTCTATTGCAGCGACTTTTTCTTTGTTTCTACGACCGTATCTTGGTCCATATCGATTTGTAGAACCTGAATTTGTTTTTTTAGCCATTTTAACCCTTTAATGTTTTTAAACTGTCTTTTTGACCGTTATTTTGGATATTATTTGCTTTTTAGTCATTAAAAGCAGATATTGTGTCAATTTTTGTTTGTTTATAAAATTTGCTTGATTTGTTGTGGTTTGAGGGAATATAAATGCAAAAATCCTCAAAATCCTGTTAGGGATTTTGGGATGCCAAAACGTTTTCGTTTTGAGCATAATCTCGATTCCCTGCGGTCATCGGGATTGTTGAGCATATAAAAACACAAAATCCCGACTCGCAAGCTCATCGGAATTTTGTCTTTCTTAAATGGGGCTACCCGGATTTGAACCGGGGTCACATGGCCCCAAACCACGAATGATAGTTGCTTCAACGTAACCCAGTAAACTGGTTTACGCTGGCCAAGCTACACCATAGCCCCATATGTCTTTCTGGGTTTTTGAGGCGGTATTTAAAGGTTTTGTAGTTAGGTTCAGTCTAATGTTTTATATACCACCTTTTTCTCTTGTTGATACGTGGCACAGATCGATGAGATTCAGAGGTATCACCTCAAGAAATTCGTGAAAGAGTTAAGCAAGCATAGAGGCAGGCATACAGAGCTTGTCAGCGTGTATATCCCTGCAGGCTATGACCTCAACCTCATCATGAACCATATCTCTCAGGAGCAGGGTACAGCCTCCAATATCAAGAGTAAGCAGACAAGGGAGAATGTAATAGGTGCACTTGAGAGGATAATCCAGCATCTGAGACTGTTCAAGAAGACTCCAACGAACGGACTTGCAGTATTTGCAGGGAATGTTGCAGAGAAAGAAGGACAGGAAAATCTGCAGGTATGGAGCATAGAGCCACCAGTGCCTCTGAAATTCCGGACATACAGATGTGACAAGGAATTCGTCATCGAACCGCTACGTGACATGCTTGATAATAAAGAAGTATATGGGCTGGTAGTGCTTGACAGAAGGGATGCGATGCTTGCACTGCTGAAAGGCAAAGCACTCATACCGATGCGCAAGACACATTCAGAAGTCCCTGGAAAGATGCGGGCAGGAGGACAGTCTGCACCAAGGTTCGCCCGTCTAAGGGAAGGAGCGATCAAGGACCATTACAAGAAAGTTGCAGAATACATGAAAGAGGAATTTCTCAAGCTCGAAGGCCTTAAGGGCATAATCATAGGAGGGCCTGGAGTCACCATAAATGATTTCATAGGTCATGATTACCTGACAGGTGACCTGAAGAAGAAGATCATCGGGACAAAAGACCTGTCATACACAGAAGAGTTCGGACTTCAAGAGCTGCTTGAGAAGAGCGAGGACCTGCTTTCCGCAGAAGAGGTCTCTGCAGAGAAGAAGATAGTCAGCCAGTTCCTCCAGTATCTTGCAAAGAGTCCCGAGATGGTCAGCTACGGGCAAGACCATGTCAAGAAAGTGCTTGCGATGGGCGCTGTTAACATTTTGCTCCTTTCTGAAAGTCTAGACGAAGATGAACTTGAAGCGTTTGAGGAAGATGCAAAGAAAGTAGGATCTGAAGTCAGGATAATCTCGGTCGATACCCGTGAAGGGGTGCAGCTCCGTGAACTTGGCAAGATTGCTGCGATATTGCGATACCCAGTCAGCACAGAGTAGAGGTGTGCACACTAACAGATAAAATGGAAGATACCAACCTCGCGGAAACTGCGTACAGGTCATTGTTCCCTGATTCTACATTTAACTATACTTTTATCGTTACATATTCCGGCCGATTGAAAGATTATGGTGCGTATGTCTCAATGAAAGGCACGTTGCTTGAATTCAAGATGTCCTGTCTATGGTATCAGATATCACCCGAGATACAGATGGGTCTGATGCAGGAACTGATATTGAAATTATTCAAGCGGAAGAAGTCATCGATGTATATCGATCTGTATAACAGTTTCGTGAAGAATCTGCATATCGCAGTGCCTAAGGATGATGTCGATCCTGAGCTTCAGCAGTGTTTTGACAGGGTGAATGAAAGGTATTTTTTGGGTCTTGTCGAGATGCCTAATCTTGTATGGGGAAAGTTCGCTACGACCACATTCGGCAGCTATGATTTCAAGTGTGACAGGATCACAATCAGCAGAGTGTTCAAGGAGATCGATGATCAGCAGTATATCGATTACATAATGTTCCATGAGATGCTGCATAAGCAGAGAAAATTCTTCAAGTCAGGAGCACGCACATATTACCATGACAAGAAGTTCAAGAGGCTTGAGAAAGTGTTTGAGCAGGGCCCTCAGATAGAGAAAGACCTGAGCAGAGTTGTTGCAAGGGCAAAGGCAACAGCTGCGTACAGGGACAGGACTGTAAAGAAGAAGGATGATTCAATATCAAGACAGAAGACGACTATGGGTAGGTTGTTTGGGTGGCTGTGAGCCAGTTTTTATGTCCCTTTTATGTTATCTTAATCTTGTTTTATATCATAATTCTGCTTTATACTGCAATTATGCTTTGATCGCATCACCTAATTAATAGTATATTTGTGCAATCCACCAAAATATTTATAAACATGGTCAGAAAAAGGGTTTGTAGGTTCTTTATTACTGAAAAACGGATTATTAAGGGATATATATGGAAACAGAGGGAGAAACCAAGAAAGCAAGTGTAGGCGGTCTGCAGAAAGGTGCATACATCGTTGTTGATGGTGTAGCATGCAAGATAGTCTCTACAGCGACTTCCAGACCTGGAAAACACGGCCATGCGAAAGTTAATCTGATGGCTGTAGGTATACTTGATGGCAAGAAAAGGAACATGATACTTCCAGGGCATGATAGTGTTGACGTTCCTATAATAGGTAAGATGAGCGCACAGGTGCTCTCAATAACCGGTGACAAAGCAAGTGTAATGGATATCGAGACATATGAGACATTCGATCTGGATATACCTGATGAGCTGAAAGGTCAGATAACTGAAGGTGCAGAGGTACTGTACTGGGTCGTGCTGACTGAGCGAGTCATGAAGCAGGTCAAAGGCGCTGAGTAAGGAGTGAATAAAAATGGCAAAATTCGATGAGGCTATAGCAAGAAAATTCGCAAATATCTTCGTATGCAGAAGGTGCAAGTCAAAGGTCCGGGCCCCTAACCTGAAAGTGATTGCAGGCAAGGTAAGCTGCAGGAAGTGCGGAACCAAAGCTCTCAAGCCTAAGAGAAGGAAGTAAACATCCTATTCATAAATAGTTAAATATTTTCTAGTATCTAAAAAAGAAGTGAATTGATAAAATGGGATTTTTCCAAGACTACCGCTGGGTCATCTTATTCTATTCTACTATCATATTGTTGGTCTATATCTTCAGGAAGAAATTTGATGTGCATCATAAGTTCCTTGCGATGTACCGGACCAAGGTCGGCATCAAGCTGATGGATAAGATTGGGGTGAAGCACTCAGAGACTGTAAAGCTGCTGGGCTATATAGGGATTGGTGTCGGGTACAGCGGTCTTGTATTGATAGTATATTACCTTATGAAGAACCTGTTCAATCTTCTTACAGTACCTACTGCGACTTCTGCAATAAGCCTGGTCATTCCGGGAGTCAAGATCCCGGGCAGTCCGATAATGATACCTTTGATAACCGGATGGATAGCGTTATTCATTGTCATACTCGTGCATGAATTCTCTCATGGTGTTGTCGCTCGCGCACATAAGATCCCTGTCAAGTCATCAGGAATATTCTTCATGGGACCTCTCATGGGTGCGTTTGTCGAGCCTGAAGAGAAAAAACTGAGAAAAGCATCTGACACGACACAATATTCAGTATATGCTGCAGGACCTTTCTCTAATGTCCTGCTCGCAATGCTCTGCCTGTTCATGCTCACTTATGCATTTGATCCTGTACTTAGTTCAATGTCAACAGAAGTCGGGGTATCTGTTGTTGGCGTCACTGAAGGATACCCTGCAATGGATGCCGGACTTGAAGGAGGCATGGTGATAACTGCAGTAAATGATGTCTCAATAACAAATCATGCAAAGTTCACTGAAACCATGCAGGATATAGGTCCTGGAGAAGAGATCACGATAACTACTGACAGTGCTGTGTATGATATAGTGACTGTTGAAAATCCTTCAGATGCGAAGAAAGGATACATAGGTATAATGGCCTCGACTAAGTCAAAGACTGAGCTGAACAACCAGGCATCATACTATAAGATATTGCATAGGATACTCATGTGGTTAGGAGAGCTCATGGCCATAACAGGACTATTGAGCCTCGGTATAGGTCTTGCAAACCTGCTGCCTCTTGGTCCTGTAGATGGCGGAAGGATGCTACAGGTATCTTTAGAGAAGATAAAAGGACTAGAGACAGGCGAATCATGGTGGCGGAAAGTAAGTGTCGCTACATTATGCCTGTTGGCAATAAACATATTCTGGCCTGTGATAAAATGGGTTACAGGACAGATAGGAAAGATATTCCTTTAATTCCTGCATCATCATAGAGGTATTTTTGATATGATACACATAATACTTCTCGAACCTGTAATCCCTGGAAATGTTGGAGCGATAGCAAGGGTGATGAAGAACTTCGGTTTTGAAAAGCTCGTCCTTGTCGGGCCGCATTGTGACCATCTTTGTGATGAAGCCAGGAACAGGGCAAAGCACGCGCAGGAGATACTTGATAATGCTGAAGTGTCTGAATTCTTTGTGGTGGAAGAATATGATTATCTTATCGCGACGACAGCGAAGATGGGGAGCGAGTACAACATCTCACGGTCTCCATTGACTCCTGAGGAACTGGCAAGAAAAGTCAAGGGGATCGACCCTAATAAGAGGATCGCTTTGGTCATAGGCCGTGAAGGTCCTGGAATGTTCAACGAAGAGATCGCAAAATGTGACTTCATAACGACTATACCTGCGGATCCTGCCTACCCGACGCTGAACATATCACATTCTGTTGCGGTGCTGCTCTACGCATTGCATAGTGAGCTTGCAGCGAACAGTTCCGCAAGCCATGTCATCCCGATAGGTAAGCAGGAGAAGGATCATCTGCTCCGCATGTTCAATGAACTTTTTGACAGGCTGCACTGGGAGACTCCTGAACGCAGAGAGACCCAGGAGACGCTCTGGAAGCGAGTGCTCGGAAAGGCGATGTTGACTAAGCGAGAAGCGTTTGCTGTGATGGGGTTGTTGACAAAAGTGCTGTATAAGATAGGGGATGGTAATCCTAAACCCGTATTGAAATCATCATCTAAACCAAAGCAGAAGCAAAGACCTCAGGCAAAGCCAAATAAGCCAACACTGAAGACAAATACCCTGACAAAGGTAAGAAAGCCTGTTCACAAGAAAAATGGCAAAAGATATAAATAATCGCCAGACAATATCGCACACTATCAAGGTAATAAAATGGCAGATGAGAAGGAAAACAAGGGAATAACCGTCAAGAAGTCAGAGAATTTCTCTGAATGGTATACTCAGACCATACAGAAAGCAGAGCTTGCTGATTACTCAAAAGTCTCAGGGTGTATGATATTTCGGCCTCGTGCATATTCTATGTGGGAAGTTGTCCAGCAGGTTGTAGGAAATGAGTTCAAACGTGCAGGCATAGAGAATGCTTATTTTCCCCTTTTCATACCTGAAGAGCTACTAGTGAAAGAAAAAGACCATATTGAGGGATTTGCTCCTGAAGTCGCATGGGTCACGCAAGGAGGGAACACAAAACTTGCGGAGAGGCTTGCAGTCAGACCTACATCAGAGACGATAATGTATGACAGTTATGGGAAATGGATCCGTTCATGGAGAGATCTTCCTCTTAGGCTCAACCAGTGGAACAATGTAGTCAGGTGGGAGTTCAAGCATCCTGTAGCTTTCTTGAGGACCAGAGAATTCCTCTGGAATGAAGGGCATACAGCATTTGCTACCCAAGTAGAAGCAGAGGCTGAACGAGACCAGATACTCGACATATACAAGAGATTCACAGAGGACTACATGGCGCTATATGGTGTCGTCGGACGGAAGACTGAGAAAGAGAAATTTGCAGGTGCAGTATACACTTATGCTATCGAGTATTTCTTACCTTCTGGCAAAGGCATCCAGGGTCCTGATTTCCATCATGATGGACAGAATTTTGCAAAGGCTTTCGATATAAAATTCCAGGATCCTGATGATAAGGAGCAATTTGCCTGGCAGAACACTTTCGCTATCACTACAAGGATGCTCGGAGTGATGATATGCATCCATGGAGATGATAAAGGTCTCGTCATACCGCCAAAGATGGCGCCTAATAAAGTAGTGATAGTCCCTATACTTTTCGGTGACAGGAAAGATGAGATAATCCGTGCCGTAGAGAAGATAAGGGAGGATATAGTAGAGTTCAACCCTCATATCGATGACCGTGAAGGATACAGTCCTGGATGGAAATTCAATGAATGGGAGATGAAAGGTGTCCCTATCAGGCTTGAGATAGGTCCGAAAGACCTTGACGCTCAGCAGGTAGTCGCTGTAGTGCGTGATACTGGAGAGAAACAGTTCATAAAGATGGATGACGTAAAAGCAGCAGTCATAGAGATGCTTGCAGGTATGCATTCCCGACTTCTTGTGAACTCGCGAAACATACTTGAGGGCGCAAAAGTCAGGGTGTCTAATTTTGATGAATTCATGCAGGCAGTGAACGAGAAGAAGTTTATCCTGGCACCTTTCTGTGGAGAGCCTGCATGCGAAGAGCTCATCAAAAATGAGTCTGGTGGAGCAGGATCACGATGCATACCTATGGGTGATGAAAAGCCTATTGATGGAAGCAAGTGCGTGAAGTGCGGAAAGGACGCTAAAGTGAATGCGTACTTTGCCAAGGCGTATTGAGCTGATTCAGGGTCTTCTATATATACTAAAAGCAATCATTTTTCAAACAAATCAATTGCTTTTGTATATACAAACGCATGAACCAAAGTTCGACCATTTCATGCGTTTAGTATATAACCTTTAAAAAGGAACTGGGTCGTACCCTAGGTATGACGACACAAGATATTTATATTTTGAGGGATTCTTTTGTTGTCAGTCAGTGATAAAAAGTGGTGATTCTGTAGGGGGTACTTACGTTCCATGCAGTTTTGTTCATGCTCAAAAACGTCGTTACACGTTTTTGGCATCCTAAAAATCTTTGATTTTTATGATATTCGTCATATTAACTGACGGGGTGCATACGAAGATGAAAAGAATAACCATATTTTTCATTGCAGCGTTATTTCTACTAATGATATCTACGCTCGCATCAGCAGATATGCTTAAGTTCAGCGATGTCGTTGTTGAAGTCGATAATGACAAGCAGTCTGCCACTGAAGCAGGAGGATCCATAAAAATCTTGCCTGATTCAGAACTCACACTCAAGATAACGGTCGAGAACCTTTTTGATAATGATGTTGCAAACGGAGAGATTCAGGACATAGAGATCACAGCAGTCCTTGAAGAGGTCGATGATGGCGATGATCTTGAAGAGACTTCAGACAATTTTGACATCAGGCCTGGAAGAGATAAGACCGTCACGATGAAATTTGACATACCTCTCAAGCTTGAGACTGATGCGTCATATGTCATGACACTTGATGTTGAGGGAGAGGACCAGAATGGCACTATGCATTATGCTAACCTCGAGTTTGACGTCAGCGTAGACAAGGAAAAGCACGAGCTCAGATTCCTCAGGAAAGAGATAGTCCCTGCTAAAGTCACATGCACCCGGACTGCAAAGCTAGTTGTGGACCTGATCAATACCGGAGAGGAGGATGAGGACGTAGAACTCGTACTCGACGGTGCTGAGCTTGACTACAATAAGGTGCTTACTTTCGAGATGTATGAAGACATCGATGATGATGACAATGAATATACTTTCAGTGATAATCTGGATCTTGGAGATCTCAGACCAGGAGTATATTCAGTATTTGTCAAGGCAATCTACTATGATAGCAAGAGGACACTTGAAGACACCCTTACAGTAGAGGTCGGTGAGTGCGCATCATCTGTCAAGGAAGAAGATGAGCCAGAAACTACACCTGCACCAAAGCCAGAACCTAAACCTGAGCCAGTGCAGCCTACAGTCGTAGAGGTCGTGTCACAGCCTACTGTGCCATCAACATCTGCAGCTTCACAAGTGAGGCAGGCTACAGCTGTTGCGACTCCAAGGACAACCTACACCCAGAAAGGTTTCTGGGATGAGAACAAGTGGGTGATGATAATCGTCCTGACAGACCTTATCCTCTTAGGGGTAGGTGCTTTGGTCGTCTACTCAGTCCTTAAGAGAAGGAAATAATTTTTTAATATCTTTTTATTCTTGTTTTATTGTGTGTAGCGAGCCGAGTAGGTCTTGTTTACCAATATTGATCTGATATCATAAAATACAGCACTTAAGGATCCTCTATGGCCACATTTCCGAAACCTTTAAATATGACGAGAAGTTCAAAGGATGTATAGTTCTTTAGATAAGGTAAAAATGAGTTCTAACGCATTATAGGTGTGATTAATGGCAGATGACATAAATACTATGAAGACTGGCACCACGACACTAGCGATAAAGTGTAAAGATGGTGTAGTTCTAGCGGCTGATAAACGAGCCACAGCAGGGCACTTTATAGCCAACAAATGGGTGGACAAAATATTTCCTATAGGAGATAATATGGCCCTCACTACTGCAGGGACTGTCTCTGATGTCCAGCTTCTAGTGAAGCTTGTCAAGGCCGAGCTGAGACTCAAGAACCTTAGGACTGGAGCTAGGATATCTGTCAAGGAAGCTGCAAACCTTCTTGCAGGAATGGTATATTCAAACATAAGAAAGCCAAGCATGATACCAGGCATCTCACATTTCCTCTTTGCAGGAAAGGACTGGACAGGATATCATATCTTTGATATATATCCTGATGGGTCACTCTCTGAAGCAGAGGACTATCTGTCATCAGGATCAGGAAGTGTCTTTGCGTACGGTGTACTTGAGACATTGTATACTGAAAACCTGAGCATGGATGAAACAAAGGATCTTGCACTTAAGTCAGTTAATGCTGCTTTACAGAGAGATTCAGCATCCGGTAATGGTGTCGACCTGGTCACCATAACAGAAGCAGGAGTCAAAAAGGTATTGACGAAGAAGATTGATACGGGAATAAAAGTTTAGGCATTCTGCCTCTTCTTATTTTTTTATTTATCTATGATATAACATATTTTAAAGCATTTAAGATGGTAACCAATCTGAAAAATTCTGAACAAAGGTGAGTCTTTTGACTGAAATACTGAAAGAGATATTGAAAAATCTTCCCGAACGCCTAGTCAGCGATGTAGGTTTCGAAGGGGCAAATATAGTCCTATATACGAAAAACAAAGAATTCTTCCTGGATAACAAGGGAATGATAAAGAAGATAGTTGACACTATCAAGAAAAGGATAGAACTTAGGCCTGATCCTTCTATCTGTCTGGAGATGGAAGAAGCAGAGAAGCTGATCAAGGGTCTGATCCCTGACGATGCAGGTCCGGGGGATATAATATTCGATCCTCAGAGATCGATGGTGATAATACACGCAGAGAAACCTGGCCTGGTCATAGGTAAGCAAGGGGAACTGCTCCGTGAGATACGTGAGAAGACATTATGGGTGCCGCTCATCAAGAGGACGCCAGCGATACGATCAAAGATAATCGAGAACATCCGCGCTGTACTGTATGAGAATTCTGATCATAGGAAGAAGTTCCTTGACAAGACAGGCCACAGGATATACGATGGTTGGATCAGAGGCAAGAAAGAGGAATGGATCCGCGTGACATATCTTGGAGGAGCCCGTCAGGTAGGAAGGTCTGCACTTTTCTTACAGACACCTGAATCAAGGATCCTGCTGGACTGTGGCATAAACCCTGCTTCAGATAAGGAGGCATATCCTTATCTTGAGGCGCCAGAATTCAAGCTGGATGAGCTTGATGCAGTCATTATCTCACACGCACATCTTGACCATTCAGGGCTTGTGCCTTGGCTATTCAAGATGGGATATAGAGGTCCTGTCTATTGCACCTTACCTACAAGAGATATCATGTCGCTTCTCCAGCTGGATATGGTCAAGATCATGAGGAGTGAAGGGAAAGAACCTATCTTCACATCTGATGAAGTCAAGGAGATGGTCAAACACACCATAACACTTGATTTTGAGGAAGTCACTGATGTGACACCTGATGTCAGGATAACGTTGTACAATTCAGGGCACATGCTCGGCAGTTCAATGGTGCATCTCCACATAGGGAATGGTCTGCATAATATTGTCTATACTGCTGACATGAAGTATGCTCGGACAAGGCTGCTTGCTCCTGCGGACACTAAGTTCCCAAGATTAGAGACATTGATGATAGAGAGCACTTACGGCGGAAAGGATAATGTGATGCCACCTGTCCGTGAACAAGACGAGCTTCTCAAGACGATAATCAAGGAGACTGTCGCACGTAAAGGAAAGATACTGATGCCTACACTCGGATCAGGAAGAGCGCAGGAAGTCATATTGTTGATTGAAGAGATGATACGCAAAGGGGAGATCGAGAACATTCCAGTGTACATCGACGGAATGGTGTGGGACATCACAGCTATCCACACAGCATACCCTGAGTTCCTGAACTCAACAGTGCGCAAGCAGATATTCCACAAGGACAACAATCCATTCTTATCTCCTATCTTCAAGAGAGTGGGGAGCGGAAAGGAAAGGAAGCAGATAATAGAGGAGCAGGGCAGCTGCCTGATTGTCGCGACCTCTGGAATGCTTGTCGGTGGTCCATCAGTCGAGTACCTCAAAGCACTTGCGGATAATCCACACAATGCTTTAGTATTCTCATGCTATCAGCCTGAAGGAAGTCTCGGTAAGAGGATCCGTGAAGGTGAGAAGGACATCGTGATGAGAGTCGATTCTACCGGAAAGCCTGAAGTGCTGAACATCAAGATGGAAGTCCATAAGATAGAGATTACAGGTCATTCTGACAGGCGTGAACTCATGAACTTCGTCTCGAAGTGCCAGCCGCGTCCCAAGAAAGTGATAATCAATCACGGTGAGAATTCAAGATGCCTGGATCTAGCGTCAAGCATCCATAGGCAGTTCAGGATAGAGACTGTTGCGCCTAGGAATCTTGAGTCAGTTAGGATAAGGTAAGCAGAATCTCTGAAATGTTTTAATAAAATATTTTATTTTTCATTCCTTTTTCTATACAATCTAGGAATATATATTATTGAAGAGTATAATGCATCCATCACCAGTATTCCTGCGCCGAATGCTGTTGCTGTTTCATTTTCTTGAATCAATCCTTTTGTAACTATTGCAGCACCCACTGCGCCAGCACCTATCAAGAAGTATTTGAACCATCCTTCTTCTACTGCTTGCCTGTACGCTTCTCCTTGCGACTCTACTCGTCTCTTGAATAGTTCTGTGGATGTGTCTACGATTTCGTCAAGGAATTCTCCTGTTTTTTGCAGCTGCTTTTTAATTTCCATTTTATCATTCCTGTGTCAATGCGACAATCATTAGGCTCTGACCCCATCCGAGTGGAGTATTCTCATTATGCTCGTCGGAGTTTGCATAATAGAGTTCAGGCAGTTCGCCAGCAGCGTTCACCACTTCGAGCGTCTTTCTCATGTAATGTGCTGACTTGTCTGGCCTGTTCAGCTGCTTGTAGATAATAGAAAGCCAAGGGAATCCGAATGTCCACTCTGCTTCCCCATCTTTATTGAAGTAATGATCGTCAGCATAACGGATCACTCCGCGCTCCCGAACCAGCTTTTCTTCAACATTCTGGAGAATCTGTTCCCTCTGCTCATCTGACACAACACCGTATGGGTATATCAGGGAAAGCAGCGCTAAGTCTACGTCCTTGCTCTCAGACTCCCTTGGCAATAGTTGGTTTAAGGTTTCCTCGCCTTTCTGTATAAGAACTGCAGGAACATCAATGAGTTTTGAAATCTTCTTGAGACCAGCGACACAGGCACCTACTGATGAAGCGTGGACCTCTTCATTCTCTTCCCACACCCCGTTGTCTTTGTCCTGCCAATACTGGATAGAATTCAAGTAATATACCAGTTTCTGGAGTATCCTCTCATCAGCCTTATTACGGATCACCTTGATGCCTTTAGATTCAAGGTCTCCGATCTTGAAAAGGAAAGCTCCTATAGAATCATTCTGCATATTGCCCCAATCCTGATTGAACTCTTCAAAAGTCTCAGGATCAAAACGGGCATGGATGTATTTCCATTTCTCATCAGGCTTCTCAACTATTGCCCAATCAATCTTGTGTTCATGCTTAAGAAAAACATCTAGGAGTGCGCGATAGGCTTTGACTACCTCTGCATGTCGCTGTGTCACTTCAAAGCCTAGGGCGCAGTATATATTATCACGGATCCAGGCCTGCCTGGAATAATGGGTGCGGTTGTCAAGGGCAGCTACGAACAGTCCTTTAGGGTGCTGAAGCTGCTTAAGAATGTCAATAGATATGTTTATTATCTGCGAAGACACCTTGAACCACCTCCAACCAACTAATTAGTACTGTGCAGTACTAACTATATAAAGCTTTCGGTTTGTAGTCACTCTGAAGTGACGAAAAAAGCTATTTTTTGCGGAATGAGCAAAGATGCCTTAAGAATAAGTTTTGCGGAAAACGCGTTTTAAAATGGCTCTAATGGCCAAATCTTTGACTTTCAGCCTTTCTTGATTGCCAGTTCAGGAAAGTTAGCAGCAACATTGGCAGCGCCATAGAGACTTATATTATAGTTCTTTATGATGAAAACAGGAATCTCTTTCAGAACATTGTGCTGTGTGTGGTTCACTTCAAACTCTTTCATCAGGTCACCATCGGTGAAAAACTCCATGTTCTTGGAAGCTATACCTCCTGCTATATACATGCCTCCGCGGGCCATAAGGTTAAGTGCAGTGTTCCTTAATGCGCGAGCATAGAACCTGATGAATATCTTAAACGCTTTCTTGCACGCAGGATCAGATTCTGCATGCTGTGATATTATTGCTACCTTGTCTTTTGCAGAGTCTATATCTTCCGATATCTTATTGGTCTTGAACACTTCTCTATCAATCAGGAACTCATAGATTGCCACTATACCTCTTCCTGAAAGGACATCTTCGAAATCGACAGGAGCTTCTCCACCTCTTTTGTTCTTTACGAAGTTCATCAATTCAAATTCGAATGAATCAACAACTGCAAAATCTTCATGTCCTCCTTCTGAGGGGCTTGGTACATAGTTGCCTTTCTCTGTGTTGTAGATCAATATAGATTTTCCCAGTCCAGTACCTGCACCGACAATCCCTTTTACAGCTTTTGCGACTGGTTTTGGAAGTTTATTGTGTGGGTGAGTAAGTTTAATCATATCCTTAGGATCTTCTTCATTCAGGTAAGGTATGCCAAATCCGATCGCTTCAAAGTCATTTATCAGGGTCAATGATTCGAGTAGGGTGTCAGAGAGTACTTTTTTGACGTCTATGTCCCACGATGTATTGGTAAGCTTGCAGTGATCCCTTCCTGCGTTTATCGGTCCTGCAGGTGAGAGGCATGCTTTTGAGACGTGGATCCCAAACTTCTCTGCTGATATCTTAAGTGTCTCATTGAGCGCTTCAGTTATCCCTGATAGTTCCTGACTCTTGAATCTTAAAGCAAAAAGAGGATCTATTGATTTCTCGGTCACGCCTGCTATAGCTAAACTTGTGTTAGTTCCGCTCACATCGCCTGCCAGAACAAATCCGTCATATTCATCTTTTTTAACTTCTTTGAGTCCGATAAATTCATATTCCATCAATATCATCTCATCTAATATTCTGTCACTTCTTCAATTCCATCATCATCTCTATGAACATCGCTGCACTCCAGGTCTGGGCAAGAGCACCTCTTGATTCAAGCTGTGCTGCTGAACTCACTTCTGCATGATCCCCGACAGATCCATGCCATAGTATCTCTTCTGAGCTGGCAGCGACAATCTGATCTATAGTTCCCTTGAATGTCTTTGGATCATTCCTGTGCAGGCAGAGCGCTGCAAGATCATTTATCCAGTACCATGAATCACCGCGATGGTAGCTCTGGTTGGTGACTCCAGTATATCTGTCTGTAAACAGTGGATGATCAGTCGCTATAGATGCAAGTCCGCCCCATCCTAGCCATAGCTTGTCAAGCGCCGTGGTGAAACATTTTGTCCATTCCTCTTTTGCCAGAAGTTCAGGGTAGATATAATATGCAATGAATATGTTCGGACGTACTGTCCAATCATCAATACCATCAGCAAGGATATCTCTGTTCCAGAATGTCTTCCTTACTTTTTCGCAAAGCTCCTCTTCCATCTTCTTATATTTTTCATCATCACTCAGATCATACATCAGCTTCAGTATCCTGAGCTGCATGGCCTGTATCTCGATCCTTGCTCCAGGTCTTCCGTCCTGACCCTTCCATTGTGTATCCATCCAGGTCTCATTAGTGTTGTTTATGACGAATCCATCTTCTAGGTGGTTCTTCCTTATCCTTGTGATCGACTCAGTAAGCCTGTCTTTCACCTCTTCAATCTCTTTCTTTGACATGTAGGTGTCAATCAGGCCTGATCTGTCCAGCTCTGAGATGAAATCAGCCATCCGTTTCCAGAACCATCCAATGCCATCAGCAGAACTCAGATCCGATGAAGGGACCCGGTTAGGCAATCTTCCATCAGCACTGATATTATGAAGGTAATGCATCAATATGTCTTTGACCGTGCCAAACTCATGCATGCGTATGAGCGCTCCAAGAGATATATTCTCATCCCTTGACCAGAACTGGAAGAACCAGGGATATCCTGCATATAGTCGAGTGATTCCTTCATGCATGACTTTTGACCTCTCGAGCGATGCTTTAGCGCACGCAAGTGCATTATCTTCTTGATGGTTGTCTGATGTATCATGATGCCTTCGGTTCCTTCGCTTGAACTTGTATGTCCTTAGCCTTTCCAGCTCTGATAGTGCATCCTCTCTTGTCTTGCCGTACGCGATCAACAGACTTTTGGTCCTTATCCTGAATGGCTGGTATACATATCGATGATCAGGTGAATCATTCCTTTCTGTATCGCATCCATATTGATTGGCGAACCACAGGTCCATTTGTTCATAATCTGCATGAGGGTCGAAATCTTTCGGTTCTATCACGATGAATCTGCTGAATTCATCAATACCATCAGTCATATCTTCACGATGGTCAGTCTGTTTTGTGAATTTAATGATTATCTTCTTTTCATCTATCCTTGCAGTGTATAATCTTCCGAAACTTCGGAGGTCATTGACCTGCCTGCAGTCAAGGTCAAGAAGAATGTCTGACTTCTTCGTGAGAGTGTACTTAAGTCCGTTTATTCCCTGAGGAAGCCGTATCTCGTCAGTGTTGTCTTCATATGCCCTGTGGACATAGGTTTCATGTCTCTCAATCTCTATAGGTCCTCCAGATGCTAATCGTATATTCTCTATCGTCTTATAGAGAACATCATCTTCAACCAGAAACAGTCCTTTGAACTTTGAGTCGGAACCCGATGACAGGTAAAGAAAACCCCCTATGCCATTTGAGAGCATGAATGATGTGCTGTCGCACGTATCCCTGCTCACTGCACAGCCTGGAAGGTCGTGGCTTATCCTCATGACCGTATCTCTGCGAGTATCTTGTCCCGCATCTCCTCCATCTTCTCTTTTGTCTTGGCCTCAAGATTCAATCTAAGCAAAGGTTCTGTATTTGAAGCACGTACATTGAACCACCAATCATCAAACTCAAGCTTTATACCATCAAGATGAGAGATTATCTTGGCTTCTCCCTCGTACTTCTTGATAAGAGCATCCATCTTGCCTTGCTTGTCCTCTACTTCTGAATTTATCTCGCCACTGGCGACATATCTTTTGAGTGGAGCGATGAGTTCAGAGAGTGTCTTGCCTTCTTCGTCAAGCATGTTCATCACTATGAAAGTGGATATTATTGAGCTTTCTGTGAAGAAAGAATCTTTCAGATAGAAATGTCCTGAAAGTTCGCCTGCAAAGAGCGCATCCTCTTCGCGCATCTGCTTCTTGATGAATGCGTGACCTACTCTGCAGGTCACAGGCCTGCCACCATTCTCTTCTATGGTCTCTTTGGCAGACCAGCTTGAACGGAGATCATAGAGTATGGTCGCGCCAGGATTTGTCTTGAGCAGCTCTTTTGCCACAAGTGCGGTCATGATGTCAGCACTTATGTACTCTCCTTTCTCGTCTATGAATACACATCGGTCTGCATCACCATCTATGGCCACACCAAAATCTGCATCGTTTTCCACTACAGCTTTCTGCAGGTCTCTGACATTCTCCATCTTGAGAGGGTTCGCCTCATGGTTAGGGAATGACATATCTATGTCAAAGAAAAGCGGGATCAGTTCGGCATCTACAGTCTCAAAAACTTTTGGAAAGGTGTATCCACCCATACCATTACCTGTATCTACTACAAGCTTCAGTCTCTTCCCTTTCCTTGGCTTTAGGAACTTAAGGTTGTGCGCAAGGAAGTCCTGCATTATGTCTTTCCTGGTAATCATGCCTTTCTTTGCAGGGTCTTTGAACTCACCCGATACGACCAACTGTTTTATGTCTTCTATGCCTGAGTCGCCACCTATCGGCACAGTGCCGTCCCTGCACATCTTGAAACCATTGTACTCTGCAGGGTTGTGTGACGCAGTCACCATCATCCCAGTCTCGTAGCTGGAAGTGCCAAAATAGAAGTATGGTGTGCTGCAGTATCCGATGTCCACAACATCTGCACCCTGATCGGTGATGCCTCTCGTGAGCGCCTCAAACAGGCTCGGTGAGCTCGTCCGCATATCCTGCCCTACACAGACTTCTTTGCATTTCAGAAATGTGACGAATGCACGTCCTATCTTATACGCTGTATCTTCATCAAGCTGATCAGGATAGACCCCTCGTATGTCGTATGCCTTGAAAATCTTTTCTTCTACCATTTATCACACCTTTATACGCTCTACCTCTCCTTCCCTTTAAGGGTCAAACAGTCACTCTGGCTTACTTTCTCCTTTATAGAACTTTGCCGCGTCTTCAGGGCTCACTACATTTATGACTACACCAGTGCTCAGCTCAAAGCCTGCCCAATTCGCTATGCGTGGCATTATTTCGATGTGGAAATGCAGATCCTCCCCTTCAGGAGCGTAGAAGAACCCTATATTGAAGTTTGCGTTCAGCTCTTTTAACTTTCGGAGTACCCTTTTTAGTGCAGTAGCGACATCAAACAGTTCATCCTCTGAGAAATCGCTGAATCTCTTATAATGGTGCTTCGGGAATATCCATACCTCAAAGTTGAATCTTGAGGCATAAGGAGTGAATGTTATCGTAGTGTCATCCTCGTGAACATGCCTCAGGCTCTTGCTCTCTGTCTTGATTATTTCGCAGTAAGGGCAGGAACTGAATCTCTTCATCGCAGTGAGCTTCTCCTGGATATCAGGAGGTATCTTATTGAGTGTTATCAATTGGCAATGAGAATGGATTATAGAAGTCCCTGCTTTTGGCCCTGAATTCTTGAAGATCGATACATATTTTGTAGCTGGCTGGTCGCCCAGCTCATCAACCCTGTGAGAGAATACCCTGAGCAGTTGCATTATATCATCTTCACTCAGGTCAGTCATCTGTTTAGAATGATCAGGTGTGTCGACAATCACCTGGTGGTCGCCATACGCATCAGAATACGTGAAGAATGTATTATCAGTCTTCACTGCAGGACTGCCTTCCTTATCAACAGCAGGGAACTTATTTTGGAACCAACGTATTTTCCATTTACCTGTCGAATCATCCTTTATTCTTCCGAGTTCTGGAGGGGTCTTTGATTCATTCCCTGGGCAGAAGAAACAGTTCTCTTTACCTTTATCATTGGCATAGATGTCATCCTCGCTCTTGAACTCTTCAGGTCTCTTACCCCTATCAGGAGCTATTATCACCCATCGGTCAAGGATATAATCTTTCCTCAATTCCATTTAAATCCCTCTTTTTGTACCATTTAGTGCATATTCTCTTATTAATCTTTCCTGTTCAGCTGCCGAAAACCTTGTTGATAGCGATATTGCTGCTCTTGAAATATCGTTCTGCAAGTATGTCCCAATCTGCGAGTAAAGCAAGTCTTCTCGCCTCGAGATTATAATCCACCCTCTTTTTCTTAGATACTGTCGCGTAATTGTTCAATATCCAGGATAATTCATCCACAACATCATCATCATGTATTCCCATCCTTTTCAGGATGAACACGCCACCTTCATCCTTCTTCCTCTGGTTGAGTATGTGCCTTCCGAAACCTGCAAGGTCGGTCGTCACTGAAGAGACACCGAGCGCTCCTGCCTCAAGAGGGGTGTATCCCCATGGCTCATAGAATGAAGGGAATACCCCTAAGTGTGATCCCTGCATACATTCGTAATATGTCAGGTCAAGCAACCCATCAGCACCTCCAAGATATATCGGATAAAATATCACTTTTACCCTGTCATTCTCATCATTCAATAGATTGTTCTCCCTGAACATCTGCATTATCCTATCATTCGGGTCAGCCAGGTCGTGCGTGCAGAGAGGTGGTGAAGGCGCATCATTCTTGAATTTTAGCACCTTATTCTTTATCTCATTTATGAACCTGTCAGTGAATATCGCTGATCTGGTGATAGGTTTATCTGCCACTATCGTATTGAGCAGATGCCACATCACGTGTTCTGCATTATCTTTAAGACTGTCTTCAATATCCTTGAACTTCATCTTGTTCTCGACAATCTCCTGCTTTACTCCTCTTACACCTGATGGTACCCAGAAGAATGCGACTATATTCTTATCTGTCGCTTCTGCGCGCATCCTCTGATTCAGCTTTCCAAGAGCCCTTATGAATACATCGATCCCCTTGTCGTGTATCTCATATCTGCTTGTGATGAAATATATCAGGGTGTTCTCGATATCTAATGAATAGTATGGGAAGAAATACTGGAGCAGGAAATGATATATCTTGTCACGGTACCTCTTGTGACGTATCGAATTCTCGTCCATCGTCGGGAATTCGTCGAAATTCAATCCATTAGGAAGTATGATGTCAGGCTTTTTCTGTAGTATCTTCTCAGCTTCAAGGCCAGTGATATCGGAGACGGTAGTGAATACATCAGCGTTATGCGCGCTTGCTTTCTCAAGCTGGTGCTTTGAGTGCACTCTTTGCTCGTATGCCTTACTATCAAAGTCAATCACTTCTAGCAGACGTTTGCCTTTTTCATCCGGACAGTACAGGTCAATGCCTGCATCGGCAAGACTCCTTCCTGCCACTGTGGCATGTGTCACGAATACTGTGCCTGCCCGCGTCCCGGAATATTTCAGGTATAACAGTCCTGCGCCTGATATCCATTCATGAAATATCGCTACGACTTTTGCACGGGTGTACTGTCTGCAGAACATCTCTATGAGCATACCGGCAGCCCAGGACCATACCATAGGCTCATCAAACTCAAATCCTGCATCAAGTGAATCTATCTTGTATCTTTCCCAAAGGCGCGCTTTGATATCATCTTTCCTCGCGAACAATGGCTGGAAATCAAGGAGTATCGTATTTGGCTTTCCTTCGACCAGCCATTTTCCGTAGTGAGGTACGATGCCCAGTTCCCTTAGGCCGTCACATATATTCCTGCATTCCTCAGGGAATACCTTCTCCTGGAACTCTCCTTTCACCTTGTCATAGAAATATGGTCCGATGAGATAATAGTTCTCACCGAATTCCTGTAGCATGTAGGGGATCTTGCTCTTGATGACTGTGTTTATACCGCCGACCTTATTGCATACCTCCCAGGATACTTCAAAGAGAGTGTCAGCATTACTATGTTTAACTTTACCTCTTTTTTCATCTACCATTACTCGTCCCCCAAGATGATGGCGGAGTCACTTCCGTCTGTAAACGGCAGCCTACCTACGGAATGCTTTCCTTAATTTCGATAACAGTCTGGGATCCTCATAGTCATCTCCAGTGAGCTTAGAGGCAAGAAGACTGTATTCGATCGTGAAATCCTTGTTTGGTGAGCATATTGAAGCAGGGGTCGTCTTTGAGAGAGACTCAAGCACCTTGACATCATCACTTATGACTGAAAGCACCGGAACACCTGTCGAGCTCTCAATCTCAGCTGCTGATATCTCGAACTTCTTATGCCTGACCTTGTTGAGGATAAGACCTGCTATCGGGGTCTTCCTCTCTTTGGCTATCTTCACCGCGTGCATCGTACAGCTGAGTGTAGGGTAATCAGGGCTGGTGACGACCAACAGTTCATCTGCAGCTATCAGGGTGGACAGCATCTCATCATTTATGTTAGGTGATGAGTCAATCAGTATGAAATCATAATCTTTCTTTATCTGAGAAAGCCGGTTGTGCAGCTTGTAAGGATTTATCCTGCTTTTCTGGTCTTTCTTCGGGACAAGAGCCCCCATCAGAACATCAAATCCGTGCTCTGACTTCTGGATCGCATTCCATATCGGGACCTGATTGTACAGCACATCATGCAATGTGTGCTTTGAATTCAGGATGCCAAGATGGAGCCCTAAGTTAGGTGCGGTTATGTTACCATCTACTAGAAGCACTTTCTTTTTGAATCTCTTTGCCAATACCGCTCCGAGGTTTGACACTGCAGTGGTTTTTCCGACTCCTCCTTTAATTGATATTATCCCTAGTATCTTTCCGTCTTCCATCATCTATACACCTTCTTGAGATGAGCGATGATCCTGTCATCAGTCTTCGTATTTACTGGCAGCTTTGCCAATGCTTTCACTTTGGCAGCTGCTTTGGGTTCTACACCATAGTGTGGTTCCTGCTCTTCAGCCTTCTTTGTCCCTATGCTGAATAGTTTGTTCAGATCATCTTTGAATGTGATCAGGCTATCGCTTGAGAATAATGATGCCATCTCATCCTTGAACTGGCCTACAAAACTTTTCTCTTCAGTGAAACGTATCAGCTCTTCAGGAGATTCATCTACTTCTGCTGCTGTTTCGATCAGTTCCTGTGCGGTGATCACTGAACTTGCCGCTTCTTTCGGAGCAGGCAGAGCCTTTATCTCTTCCAGTTTAAGCAGATCTTTCTTGAATCCACCAGTTTCATCTTCATCAGTAATCTTGGCTGACCTTGTTTTGCGCTTCACAGCTTCGCAGAGGATCTTCTCAAGCCGCTCAGCAGCGGTCTCGTCTTTTGGGTCCAGTGCGATGCTCTTGTTCTCCTGTTCGATGCTATTCTGAAGGCTGTAAAGATGATCGCCTACTGCTTTTGCGCATTCTTCACGTGTCTTTGCTGAGAACAGGCTGTTGGCAAGCCGGTAATCCTTGTGTACATCCTTCACCCAGTTGCCAAAATCATTCCGTTCTTCATTTGCATGGTGTGCAAATACTGTCTGGTCCATTCCCTGTAATTTTTGATAGAGTCCTTGGATGTTCTTTATCTGCTCTCCATTATTCAGTATGAAAGCTCTCTCTGGAGTTATCTCTTTATCTGTCACTTTAGCGTCACTGGTCGTCTCGTTTTCAGACATGTATATCACCTCATGCACCATCGGATGTGCTGCTTCTCTGAATGATCGATCAGTAGCTCATCAATGATCAAATCATTTCTTGTCTATAACCAGGTGCTTCAGTAGAGCTATCTGGCTGTCCTTCTTGTTTTTCAGCGGCTGCAATGCTGCTGCGAGTTCCTTGTTATCGAAGACGAACTCTATCCAGCTTGCAAAGTCGTTCTTGTCAGTAGTCACGTGATGGCTGAACTCTTCATCAGTGATGTGATCCATTATCATGGCAAGCTCTTCGATGCTCCTGATAGGAGTCCCGTTGCAGATATGGAAATATTTCTCAGAGGAAATCTCCTCTTTCTTCTGGTGCGTCTTTGTGTGATGGTGCACCACTTCTTTTTTTGAGTCTGATCTCTTTGTCATTTCCTTTTTCCTCCCGATCCGCTTCATGATGTGACTGGCATTTGATCTCGTCTTCTTATATTGCTTTGCCCACTTCATCGCCCGTCACCTCACTATTGGTCTTGACCGTTTCCTTACGGCCTTGAATATCCCTTAACCTTAACACAAGGTCATTTAGTATGTTCATGAAATTCATGAACGAATCATATGGAGAGTCATAAGGGTTGAAATACTTATGTACATCCCCGTCGCTGAACCATTTTGTGCACATGTAGTAGAAATGATCCGATGTCTGCAGTTTGCGCCAGTCATCCAGCAGTTGCGCATCATCTGCCTCTTTGATCTCTTTCTCTATCGAGTATATCCTGCTAGCTGATGATTGCTGTATCCTGTTGCCTAGCCAGGCAGAGAGATCACGCTCTATATCTGCCCAGGAAATCATGTGGTGACAGTCAATTTCATCTTTCACCTCAAGCTCTTCAATCAGCTCTGATGGTGTCTTGAATGCATTATCAGGATGTTTAAGGAGTTCTTGTGGCAAGTGCCTGAGGAATTCGAATATCCCTGTGTCTTCCCACTGATGCTCACCTATCGTCTCGTAGTCCATGAACAGGTTTATACATTCACCATTCCCGTTATAGCTGTTGACCCAATCACAGAACTTGTCTGTCGTCAGAGGCCATTCTGCCCAGCCTCTATTGGAGAACCTGAATGCTATATCATCTGACAGCCGGTAATTCTTCATCAGAAGCTTTATCCTGCTTGTGGTCTTAGGCCTGTAGAGGAAATTAGGGCTCTTCCATCCTAGGACGGGATCCCACCCTTCTGAGATTATCCCCTTGAATCCCATATCTTCCACGAACTTTGCGATCTCATTGTTGTAGATTAGCTCTGTGTTCCTGAATACCTTCGGCTCTACACCGAAAAGCTCTTTCACTTTTGCCTTATGGAGCAGGACCTGTTCCTTGAACTCTTCTTTCGAGAAGAGGTATGCGAGTGAATGATAATATGTCTCAGAAAGTATCTCGACCCGGCCAGTGTCTACAAGGCGCTTGAAACTCGTAAGGACTTCAGGTGCCCACTTCTCGCACTGCTCCATGAATACTCCTGAAAGTGAATATGATATCTTGAAACCAGGATGCCTGTCAAGAAGTTCAAGCATGAGATTGTTTGCAGGTATGTAACATTTGCGCGCTACCTTCCGCAGCACTTCGATATTCTTATTGTCATCAAAGTAGTCTTTGCTCTTCCCAGTATCAAATACTGAATAGTGCCGCATCCTGAACGGCTGATGCACCTGGAAATAAAAGCATACATTCACCATCTATGTTACCTCACAATAAACCACATCATCTACCTCATTATCGATATCGCCTTCTCGTAGATCTCCCTTGTCTTACGTGCAGGTTCATCAAGATTGAATTTCTGCGCTTCCTGGAAACTGTTATCGGTAAGCTCTCCAAGAAGTTCAGGATACCGTAGAGTGTTGATTATCTTGTTTGCCATCTCATTGACATCCCAGAAATCTACCTTCAATGAGTGCGTCACGACCTCGCTCACCCCTGATTGCTTGGACATTATGACTGGCGTGCCATTCTTCATGGATTCCAATGCGACAAGGCCGAATGGTTCTGATACAGAGGGCATGACATAAAGGTCTGCCATCTGGAATGCCTTGTGGACATCCTTACCTTTCAGGAATCCGGTGAAGACAAATTTGTCAAGCATGTCAAGATCCGCTGCACGGTTGACCATGCGTTCGAACATGTCACCTGAACCTGCAATCACGAATTTAGTGTTAGGAACATGGTCCAGGACTTTTCTTGCTGCCTCAACAAAATAGTCAGGACCTTTCTGGATGGTTATCCTGCCAAGGAAAAGCACGGTCTTATCATCACCAAAATGCGATTTTTCACATATGCCATAGTCGGGATTTTGCGGATCTATTCCCCAGTGTACTACCTCTATTTTAGCTGGATCTATCTGATAATCCCTTATTACGTTGTTTTTAGTGTAATTAGAGTTAGCTATTACTATATCTGCCTCTTTTAGCCCTTTATGCTCTATTTCGCTGATATAACTGTTTGGATTTCCACCTGTACGGTCAAATTCGGTCGCGTGGATGTGTGCAATAAGCGGTTTGCCTGTAGCGTGTTTGACATTTATCCCTGCCTGGTATGTCATCCAGTCATGTACGTGGATGATATCGTATTGATCATCTGAGACAATATCTGCTGCAACAAGAGAATACCTATACACCTCTTCGTAGAGGTTCTTGCCATATACCTCATCTGCTTTGGCTCCTGTAGCGTACTTCGAGCGGACTTTGTGGAGTGTATCATCATAAGCGGTCGATGATTGGTATGGTGTAAGGATAGAGTTGATTTTACGGACTTTGATGTTTTTTGAGAAGTTATTTGCACCTATCAGCTTGACAAACTCTCCATTCATTCCTTCTGGAGCGAAAGGCATCACGAAAGTTACGTCGACACCTTGATTCGATAGTCCTTTGGTTAAGTCGTAACATGCCGTCCCAAGACCGCCACTCTTGAAAGGGGGGAACTCCCAACCGAACATAAGTACTTTCATCTATTTCATAGCTGATTATTATCAGCGTGCCTCTTTTGTTGTCACTGGAGATTGTACTAGCTGCCTTTATTGTTCGCACGTTTTACGGTTTATAAAAACTTGTTTTAACTTTCAAGTAGTTCTATGGGATTTAATATTAATTTTATTATACTTTAAACCATGGAATACTGCTTGAAAATGCAGGTTTTATCAAATATCAATTTTTTCTTATGTTGAACTGAAATCAAAAATATTATAAACACTCATACTGTCTTCCAGATTGGGGTTTGGTTTTTTTTAAAAAGATGGTGAATAGTTCGAAATTAAGATTCCTGAATCCGTTAAGATGGCTCTATCTTGTGGTCTATCTTTTCGGTCCGTTCTTATTCTACATGGCAAAAGCCAACATCGATGTCGCGTATAGGGTCATCACTGGACGTATCAATCCAGGAATAGTCAAGATAAAGACAGGACTTGTGACTGATATCGGCATCACGATGCTTGCGAATTCGATAACATTGACTCCAGGTACATTGACTGTCGATATCGATCCGAAGACAAATGATCTCTACATCCATTGGATAAATGTCAAGAGAGATGATCCTTCTCCAGAGGACGTCTGCGGATCCATGCTCAAGTGGGTGCGGAGGATAGTAGAATGATCGATATAGCAAATATATCTGCATTGTTCATGCTGTCTGCATGCGTACTTGCTATACTTGCGCTGTTCACGGTCGTGAGATTGTGGCTCGGAAAGACAGCACCTGACCGGGTAGTAGCAGTAGATACCCTGAACACAATAGTTGCAGGGATAATGATAGCGCTGAGCGCATCATTCAAGACTGTGATATATGTCGACGTCGCAATAGTATACACCCTCCTTTCATTCATAGCAACCATATACATAGCGAACTATGTGGGTGAAGGAAAATGATAGGGACAATCGTGCTGGTGCTGCTGTCTGTCGGTATCCTGTTCAATATACTTGCAATCATAGGGCTCCTGAGATTCCCGGATGTATATACGCGACTCCATGCAGCGACCAAGTGCACGACATTCGGCATGATTTTCATCACTGCAGCGACAGTAGTCTACAGCATCAATATGAAATATGCAGGAGTGCCTGAATTCGGTCCTCTTGCAACCCATTCATTGGCCGCATTTGCTGCGATACTGCTGACTAATCCTACAGGAGCTCATGCAATATCAAGAGCAGCACACAAGGCAGGGATCAAGCCAGAGAAAGCAGTCATCGACCAGCTTGAGAAGGATGGTATGACCAAAGTCTCTGCTGAGAGCTTGCAGAAAAAAGTCCAGAAGAAATCTCTGAATAAGAAGTCAACAAAAAAGGTAGGAAAAAAATGAACGCATTCGATATACTGCACATAGCTGTATTGTTGACATTGATAGTCACAGCAGTGCTGGCTGTACGGTTCAAGGACCTCCTTGCCTCAGTCATATCTCTTGCAGCATTCAGTCTTGCACTATCTGTCGAGTTTTTCCTGCTCCACGCACCTGATGTCGCGATAGCAGAAGCAGGGATAGGTGCAGCACTCACGACAGCAATCTACATATTCGCACTGAGATCCACAAGAAGGATGGAAGAGGAGCCAGAAGATGGATGAAAAGACTGCCAAGCCGAAGCTGGACTTGCGGACACAGATATTTACAGGAGCACTGCTGATATTATCGATCACGCTCATCGTGTCCATGTATGGGATGCGCGAGTTTGGAGCTCCTACCATGTCTGAGATGGATGACCATTTCATAGCGCATGGGCAGGAAGAGACAGGAGCAAATAACATAGTGACCTCAATAGTCTTTGACTACAGGGGTTTTGATACACTTGGAGAGGCAACAGTGCTTTTCTCAACAGTGTTAGGAATAGGTGTGCTCTTTGACTGGAGCGCGAAAAGATCCAAGAAAGCGGTCAAAGTGAAGACCAACAAGAATTGATGCTCAATATCAATAACGTATGATAAAGATGATACTAACCAAGATAAGAATGCTAACCAAAATACTATGATAACCAAGATAATAAAGACAATCGCGAAACTGACATTCGTATTTGCGATAGTGTTCGGAATATATGTCATCGTGAATGGACACCTCACTCCTGGCGGAGGATTTCAGGGAGGAGCGATACTTGCAACAGCATTCGCTTTGCTGATGATCCCGTTTGGCTTTGATAGTGTCAGAGATCACAAGAGCAAGTTCTCAGCTCTTGAGAGCATAGGACTCCTGATGTTCATCGCACTAGCATTCTTAGGAATGAAGATAGCTTTCTTCGACAACTTCCTTGCAGATCCTGTCGCGTATGGACCAAACCCTGGAGCGCTATTCTCTGCAGGAGTCATACCGCTCATGAACATAGCTGTAGGTATTGAGGTGCTCGGCGCCCTCACCCTTATACTCATACTGATGTCAAAAGCCTCTGAAGATAATCTTGAAAATACTAAGAGACACAGCATAGTAGATGATCCAAAAGAGGAGGGTCGCTGATGCTCTGGAATCTACCTTACGTCGTGGTTGCCATAATCATAGTCATAGGGCTCTATGCAGCGGTCTTCAAGAGAAACATAATCAAGATAATAATCGGGCTGTCAATAATAGAATCAGGGATCAACATGTTTCTTGTGACTACAGGTTATAAGCCAGATTCGATAGCTCCGATATTCACGAGCGCATTGAGTGACCGGATGGTCCTTCCTACCCCGCAGGCATTGACACTTACAAGCATAGTAATAGGGCTTGCAGTGACTGCGCTCATGTTATCATTGGCGATGGTGATATACAGGAGATACAAGACATTGGATGCAAAAAAGATCACGAGGCTGAAAAGATGAGGTTGGCTATATGAGGTCTAAATTACGATGATCACAGACCATCTTCCTGTATTCATCATAGTAATCCCTCTTCTTGTAGCATTCGCCTTACCTTTAATCGACAGGTTGAGCGCTCTCTTACGTGACATCCTTTCAGTATCAGTAGCTGTCCTCAATGTAATCATGTGTCTTGTCGTAGGTAAACAGGTGCAGTCAGCAGGATCTTTGATATATGTGATGGGAAGTCAGAGCACCGCGGTGATGATGCCTTCTGGGAACATATTGCCCATACGCATACTTCTTGAAGTCGATGGGTTTGGGATACTTATAGCGTTTGCCAGTTCCCTTGTCGCTATCGCAGTAATCGTATATTCTCTCTGCTTCATGAAGAAACATGAAAGATTAGGTAAGTATTATGCACTCATGTTCATATGTATTGCAGCTATCAATGGGATGTTATTCACGGGAGATCTCTTCAATCTGTTCGTATTCCTCGAAGTATTATCACTCGCATCTGCAGGACTAGTGTCATTCTGGCGCGAAGATGATGAGTCTCCTGAAGCAGCGTTCAAATATATAGTAATAAGCACTGTCGCATCATTGTTTGTATTGTTTGCGATAGGCATATTGTATGGTCAGTATGGAGCACTTAACATCGCAGCACTGGCTGGAATGATCGAGTATGGGCTTCTTGACAAGGTCGCTCTCTGCATGTTTGTTGCAGGATTCGCCATGAAGTGTGGCGCTGCTCCACTACATATGTGGCTTGCAGACCTGTACAGCAGGACACCTGCATCTATCACTGCATTGTTCGTTGTGATAAGCCAGATCAGTCTTTATGCATTGGTGCGTGTCATGTTCACACTCTTCGGAATTAAGCTGAACACCGTCGTGCTAGGATGGATCGTGGTTGCTTTTGGTATCATCTCGATGATTGTCGGAGCATTGATGGCACTGCCTCAGAAAGATATCAAGCGGATGATGGCATATCAGGGAATATCCCAGACAGGATACATGCTTTTAGGTATCGGAACGGGTCTTGTAGTACTCTCTGATCCGGAGGCACTCAGCGCGTTCGGTATCACTGCAATCAATGGAGGGATATTCCACATAGTGAATGATATAATCTACAAGAGTCTTCTCTTCCTTGCTGCAGGAGCAGTGTTCTATCGCTTAGGCACGAGAAATATGGACGAGATGGGAGGTCTTGCAAAGAAGATGCCTTTTACGACAATCATATTCATCATCGGCATGTTCGCGATATCAGGGATACCTCCTTTCAATGGGTTTGCATCAAAGTTCCTGATCTATGAATCAGTGTTCAGGCTCAATCCATTGCTTTCAGTAATTGCCATAATAGTCAGCATCCTCACATTGGCAGCATTCATGAAAGCGTTCCACTCGATATTCCTTGGTTCTGCAAAGACCTCACTGAAAAATGTAAAAGAGGTCCCTAATCTCATGATAATAAGTATGCTGTTCCTCTCAGTGATGATCATAATCATAGGACTATTCCCTGGATTCATCGTCAATAACTTCATCCAGCCAGCGACTGATGCTCTGGTGAGCCAGGCAGGATATATAGGGGCGATACTCCCATGATATCAGCAATACAGACCAATGAAGGGATATGGTATCCTCTGGTGTTGATAGTTGCATCGGTGTTGATACTCCTGATTGTGTATATCATACGTTCAATAGGAAACAAGAGATACAAGGAGGGGACAGCGCAGACAAGACCATTCCTCTCGGGAAACCTGACTGAGCCTGAAGGTGATCTTCGATCAAGCGACATGTATTGGGGATTCTTCGACGCATTTGCGCCGGTGTACAGGATATTGATGAGGTGCCATACGGGCATTGTCAATGACTATATCGGTGCATTTGTGGTGGTGCTTGCATTATTATTGATTATGATCATATTGATTTAATACATTTTTATTGATTTAAGAAATTTTTAATGAAAGATTGGCATAATGATTATATGAAACAGACAAACACGTTCAAGAAATCGCTCTGGGTGTTCCATCTGAACACAGGATCGTGCAATGGTTGCGACATAGAGGTCGTCGCTACATTGACCCCCAGATATGATGCAGAACGTTTCGGCATCAAGCTTGTCGGAAGCCCAAGGCACGCAGATGTCCTGCTTGCTACTGGGCCTGTCACAAAAGAGATGGCAGACAGGGCAAAGAGAGTGTATGAACAGATGCCAGAGCCGAAATACGTCATATGTTTCGGAAGCTGTGGATCCACTGGTGGTGTGTTCTATGGTTCGTATAACACCCTCGGAGGTATAGATAAGGTGATGCCTGTCGACGTGTATGTTCCTGGATGCCCGCCAAGACCTGAAGCGATGATACATGGATTTGTCAAGCTTTGGGAGAAGATGGAGAAAGAGGCAGGTAAGAAGGGATTTAAACAGAAGACAGTAGTGACGAAAGATACTGCAGTAGTACCAAACTATTATGCTGCGGCATTCAAGAAGGATGATAAAGATAATAAAACTGTAGTGGATAACAGTAAACCTGCACTGGATAAAAATAAACTGGTAGCCGATAAAATTAAAACTGCAGATGATAAAATTACACCAGTAGTTGATAAAATTAAAACTGCAACGGATAAAATGGTAACGAAGATAAAATGACTAAAATCCCTGGCGCAGAAGAGATAGTCAAGAAGCTATCTGAAAAATTCAATGGCAAGGTCAGAGATATCCGTGAAGACAGGCACGTCCATGGAAAGAAGAAGACCAGCAATCTATCATATTGGATAACGATAGACCGATCAGTATTCAAGGACGCGGTCAAGGAGATATGTGATATCAATTACCCTTTCCTGTCGGTGATCTCAGGCAGGGATGCAGGGGAGGATATCGAGTTGATATACCATCTCTATGTCAACTTCGGTGGCAAGCTCCAGGAGCAGGGGATAAACCTGTGCGTATTCCTGCCAAAATCGAATCCTGTGCTGCCGACGATAACTGATCTTATACCTGGTGCAATCCTCAGTGAGCAAGAGAAGCAGGAGATGCTCGGCGTCGATATACAAGGAATAGACAATGAAAGAGCCTTCCTTCCAGAAAACCATCCGAAAGGGAACTATCCGTGGAGGAAAGACAAAAATGCATGATGCATATAAGATGTTCATAGGTCCTGTACATCCTGCATTAGAGGAACCCATATTCTTTAATTTCAAGATCCAGGGAGAGAAAGTCATCGGGACAGGCCTTAAGCCCGGGAATGCTCATAGAGGCATTGAAGCATTAGGCATGCAGAGGAACCCTATACAGGTGCTGTACCTGTCTGAGAGGATATGTGGTATATGTTCGGTCTCGCACGCGTCATCTTTCTCAAGAGCAGTAGAGGCAGCTGCACATATTGAAGTACCTGAAAGGGCAGATTACATACGGACAATCATATGTGAGCTTGAGAGATTACACTCACATATATTATGGGCAGGATTGCTTGCCCATGAGATAGGATTCCACTCTGTGCTCCACTATGGGATGAAAGTGCGAGAGGACGTGATGGATCTCCTTGAATATATCAGCGGTAACAGGGTCAATTATGGCATGTACATGATAGGCGGAGTCCGTCGTGACATACCTAAAGAGAAGCATGAGAAGATACGGAAATCGATCAAGTATTACAAAGAGGCATTCGAGAAGCTGAAGAGCGTTTTCCTTGACGATAAGACCATCCGTATGAGGACTGAAGGGGTAGGTATCCTCACAAAGGAAGATGCGCTTAAATTATGCGCTGTAGGTCCGACTGCACGAGGGTCAGGAGTGAACAAAGACACCCGTCAGGACTGGTCTTATGTCGCATATGGTGATGTAGGTGTAAAGGCACAACTCCCTTCACAAGTGACTGGTAGGATCAATGGTGATGTACTAGACAGGACGATCGTCCGACTTCTTGAAGTCAAGCAGTCTGCAGAGATAATAGAGAGATGCCTTGACCAGATGCCCACAGGGCCGCTCATCTCAGAGCCAAGACTTGCAGTGATACTATCAAAACTAAAAAATGCAGAAGGTGAAGGTGTAGCAAGGACAGAAGCGCCAAGAGGAGAATTGCATCATTATGTGCGGCTCGCAAAGAAAGATGTCGTCGACACATGGAAGGCCAAAGCCCCGACATACAATAACCTTCTCACTGTCCCGCTCATGATGAAGGATGCCCAGATTGCAGACATACCTGTGGTTATATGTTCAATAGATCCTTGCATCGCTTGCCTTGACAGGGTATCGATCATAGATGGTAACTCTGGTCGGAGCATGAACAAATATGATCTGCATGAGTTATGTTTGAGGAAGAGTGAGATGTTCGGCAAGATAGAAAGAGGCCATCATAAATGATATCAGATATGCTGATGATTCCAATCGGAGCAGTGTTGGTCATTCTCTTAGCTATGATCATCGGTCTTTTCTTCCTGGGTATTGATAGGAAGATTGCTGCTCGATTCCAGTCGAGGATCGGACCTCCGGTAATCCAGCCGTTCAGGGATCTGGTGAAGCTTCTTACGAAAGAGACAATCATACCAGATAATGCTGTCAGATGGCTCTTTAGTCTCGCTCCTGTCGCTGCACTCACGAGTGCACTCCTGCTCATATTATATCTTCCTTTCCTTGGTGTGGCACCAATACTCTCAGGATATGGTGATCTTATCCTTGTACTGTATCTGTTGATGCTGCCTGCGCTTTCGATAGCTATAGGAGGTCTTGCATCTGGAAATAATTATGCGACTGTAGGGTCGCAGAGGAAGCTGATAATGATGCTCAGCTATGAGTTCCCATTGGCTGTGCTGGTGATGGCTATCGTCTGGCGGACGAGCAGGATGTCTCTTGACCTGCCAGGATTCTCCTTTGCGACATTTGCTCAGCATCCCATATTGACGCTGGTCGGACCTGTCGGTGTTGTGGGTGTCATCCTCCTTGCGATAACGATACTCATCGCTTTATGTGCTGAACTCATAAAAGGCCCTTTTGATAATCCTGAAGCTGAGACTGAACTTGCAGGAGGGATCCTTGTCGATTATTCAGGACGGAACCTTGCATTATTCCTCCTATCCGACGCGGTAAAGCTTTGCGCGTTCATAACATTGATCATCGGCCTGCTGTTGCCTTGTTCATTAGGAGATATGTTCTCTTCATTCACATATTCAGGTTGGATCGCGATCGCTTCCAATGTTGCATTCTTTTTCGTCAAATTCACAGTGATTGCTCTTCTTGGCCTGACATTCGTGCGAGTCGCATTCACAAGATTGAAGATCACCCAGGTGACAAGATTCTTCTGGTTGGTCTCTGGAGGCATCAGCCTTATTGGATTGTTGCTGATATTTTTAGATTCGATGATGTGATATCAAATGAGCATAATACCTACACTATTCAAGCAGTTGCTGACAAAACCGTTCACTAATCCGTTCCCTAAAAAGCACGCCCCGAATAAAGTCAGCGATGTCAAGACGATAAATCCTCCAATAGCTGTAGCTGATGATTTCAGAGGGAAGATAAAATATGATAGGGCAAAATGCATCGGCTGTAGGATGTGTGTGACCGTCTGCCCTGCGAATTCTATGGAGTATCTTCCGGATGAGAAGAAGATAAGGCATCATGTCCTCAGCTGCATAATGTGTGCTGAGTGCGTGGATATATGTCCGGTCAAGGCGTTATCTTCCAGTACAGAGTTTTTGCTTGCTGAGACTGACAAGAACAGTCCTAATCTATTTGAGAAGTGATGTGCTGATCTGATCAGCAATATTGGAGTATTATTCAAGTCTCTTGATATCCTTGAATCTCTTATCTTCTAATATCTTGATGATCTCTCCTGCGCTCTTCAAGAGTTCATTGCTAAGCTTCGTGCCTGTTCCGAGATGTTTTGGTTGTATCCCTATGAAAATCACTTCAGGGACTGATCCTTCAAGGTATTCAATCAGTACTGAGAGTGGCATCGCATGCGTCGTGAGAGCAAGCTTGCTGAGCTTCTCTTTAGGGATCATGCGGAATTCTCTGGGAGCGAGTTTCATCTCAGCGGAATCTACTATTATTATGCGTTTTGGATTGCCTTTGCGTATTACTGATGTGAAGTTCTCAGGTACTGTTCCGCAATTGATAGCTCTCCAGCCTTGCAGTTTCCGTGCTTTGAATTCCTCTGCGATGTAGCAGCCGATACCATCATCTGCACCCATGCTGTTCCCTACTCCGACAAGAACAAAGTCAGCATCTTCATCTGAGTTTCTTATGTGTCTTCCATCAGCAGATATTACCTTAATGACTTCATCCTTCAGCACTTTGATGTCACCTTCCTGCGGGACGCCGATTATGTTGACCTTATCTATCTGGCCTGTCTCTTTCATCAGCTTCAGGAAGAAACCAAGGTCAAAGTCATGCATGGATACTATGTTCCTTGCATTTATCTTATTTATATCATCGAAGACACGCACCTCGTGGAGGTCTTTTACTACGTCAAGGATGTAGAATTCCTTGTCAGTATAATGCAATACCTCTTCAGGTGAAACACATTTCACTACTTCGATACCTTTGATCTTGTCTGCGATGATGGCATCTGCTATCTCTAATGCCAGATTGTCCTCTTTGAGGTACGGATTTCCGAATGCAAGCAGATACAGCATAACATATTTATACAAGAGCAGGGTTTATATTCTTTTTGCAGAGAGACTTTTTAGTCGTGTATTTTTAGTGTATTTTCAGAGGTATAAAATGTGTTTAGCAATGCCTGGAAAGATAATCAAGATTGACGGTGACAAGGCCATGATTGAGTATCCTGCCAATCAGCTCCGAGAGGCATCAATAATAGAAGGGGATTACAAGGTGGGTGATTATGTATTTGTCACTGCCCAGATCATCGTCCAGAGACTGTCTGAGGAAGAGGCCCTTGAGAGCCTGGAAGCGTGGAAACATGTTGCCTGAAGTCTATTTCTTGAGATACGCATTCCCTTGCGCAAGAGTGCTTGTGGATTTCCGTAAGACTTTGACTGAGGAAGAATATGAAGAGATGCGGAAAGCAGTCGAAAATGATATGCCTATGGACAGAGAGTATCTTGCTGATAAGTTTGATCATGCTTTTGAGGGCATAAGAAAAGTCTCTGAAGATGTCTGGAACATCGATAACATACGTGAATACTTCTGGAATAAGCACAAGGATCATCTCAGCCCTGACCTGCCACAGATAATCTGCCGGCTCTGTGTAGTCAAGAAAGGGGTTCTTAGCAAGAAGATAGAGAAAGATGGTGAGATATTCTTCAGGGCAGATCTTGGCAGTGGAGATGTACGTGTGGTTGTGCCTTTGTATAAGGATGCGCGTGAAGGGGATACTGCAATGATACATTATGGCTATGCGGTAGAGAAAGTGTAGCTACAAGTGAATATGTATTTATATTTTCTTAGCACTATCAATTCACATATCTGTCTGTATTCTAGCAGCACTACGCTGCTTGGTTGCATTGCCGGCAGTATCTGTGAACTTGTGTAGGTGAAGGCTTACGCCTCGACGCTTTATTCTCGAAATGAAGCCGGTTTTCGTATACCTGTTTGACCGACGCAAAGAGCGGTAGTGCTGCCAGATATAGTTTAACAGATGTAGACGCTTACAAATACTAATATATCAATTCTTAGAAGGGAACAATATCCTGAGCTGTGACAACAGGAATGACTGCCCGATTATTATGAGAACCCCTGAGAGTATGAAAGCCACTCCTGCAAGCCCTGCGATGTTCACTGATCCTGCATTGATGAAAGATAATAGTGTAGTTATTGCACTTCCGAGCAGAAGGACACATGTTGCACTTGATGCTGGGACAAGCTTTAATCCTGCATACCATGAAGTCACATAGAAGAACAGCAATACTGAAGTGAAAACTATCCATCCAAGTTGAGGTACTGTAATAGCCCCTATCTTTGACATGTTCCCTGTTACGAGCAGGAAAGCCAGTATGAACAGCACTCCAAAGAACATCCTGCCGAAAGCGACAATCCTTGAATGCAGCTCTTTAAGTGCGTTCTTAGATATTATAGTCTCTCCTGACCAGAACAGCACAGACAATAGTATGAGTGATTCAGGAATCCCGAAACTGAATGATGTGGTGTTCAGCAAGAGCAGGTTGCCTAAGAACAGGAAGGCTGCTGCCACCAGGAATCCTTTGTTCAGCTTCTCCTTCAGGAAAAAGACTGCTGCAATTGCAACGAATATGAACATCGACTTGTGCAATAAGGCTGCAGTAGCACTAGGTGCCATGGAAAGTCCTTTGAAGAATAACAAGAATGGTATGGATCCTCCTATAAGACCTATAGTCGCCAGTTTTCCCCATTGTTTTGCAGTCAGGCTCTTCAGTGTCTCGATCTCCCTGAAGAGGAATACTGAAGACAGAAGCAATAGTGCAACTAATGCATTCTTGGCAAATGTGAATATGTATGGATCAATCCCTGTTACGCCGAATTTATTCAGGAATATTGATACGCCGCTGACCAATGCAGTCAATAGCACGAAGATATAGCCCTTTTTCATGATGCTCCAAATCATCACTTAGTATAAATAGTTTTTGCTTGTTCTCCTTATGTTTTGTTTACCTTAATCTTACCTCAATAATACAAGATAACATTTATAAATGACAGCATCTTGAGCTATATCAGTCTCACAATCATTACTTTGTTGAGATTGACGTAAAAAAGAGGGTGAAGTATGGACAAGTCTAAAGAGCTAATCCTATGGTTTGATCAATTAGGGATAGAAGATGTACCCTATGTGGGCGGAAAGAACGCATCACTCGGTGAGATGTACCGCAATCTTGGCGCAAAAGGAGTCAAGGTGCCTAATGGATTTGCAGTCACAGCTGCAGGATACGATTTCTTTGTCAGGCATACCGGGATCATGGATAAGATCAAGAAAGTGCTCCATGACCTTGACACTACAGATATGACCAATCTTGCTGCCCGAGGAGATAAAGTAAGATCTATATTCCTGAATTCAGCATTCCCTGATGAGCTGCGGGATGCTATATTTGCTGCATATGCCAACTTATGCAAGGATTATGGAGAAAATACTGATGTTGCTGTGAGGAGCAGTGCAACAGCAGAGGACCTGCCTGATGCGAGCTTTGCAGGACAGCAAGAGACATTCCTGAACATCAAAGGGCCTGAGATGCTTCTTGATTCATGCAGGAAATGCTTCGCTTCATTATTCACTAACCGCGCGATATCATACAGGGTAGATAAGGGATTTGACCATTTCAAGATAGCGCTCTCGATAGGAGTGCAGAAGATGGTCCGTTCAGACCTTGCATCCGCTGGCGTCATGTTCTCTATCGATACTGAATCAGGTTTCAAGGATGTAGTGTTCCTGACTGCAGCGTATGGTCTTGGAGAGAATGTAGTGCAGGGTGCTGTAAATCCTGATGAATATTACATATTCAAGCCCACACTCAAGACAGGATTCAAGCCGATATTGCACGCAGAGGTCGGAGATAAAGCTGTGAAGATGATATACACCCATAGCGGACTTAAACCGACCAAGAACGTTCCTGTGTCAAAAGAGGACAGGGAAAAATTTGCACTCACACGTGAAGAGGTGTTCAAGCTTGCAGAATGGGCATGCATAATCGAAGACCATTACAGTGCGAAAGCAGGAAAGCATAAGCCGATGGATATGGAATGGGCCAAAGACGGCGAGACTGGTGAGCTCTTCATAGTCCAGGCAAGACCTGAGACTGTGCATAGCATGAAAGATGTGAATAAGGTTGAGAAGTATGTTCTCAAAGAAAGGAGCAAGGTGCTCATCGAAGGCCGTAGTGTGGGATCAAAGATAGGTGCAGGAGAGGCCAATGTGATCAAGGACGTGCACGATATTGTCCAATTCGAGAAAGGCCAGGTGCTGATAACTGACATGACTGATCCTGATTGGGAGCCGATAATGAAGATTGCTTCCGCGATAGTGACTAACAGGGGAGGCAGGACCTGCCATGCAGCGATAATATCAAGAGAGTTAGGCATACCCTGCATCGTCGCTTCAGGAAGAGCAACAGAGTCAATCCCTGCAGGACAGAAAGTGACTGTCGATTGTTCACAGGGTGATGTCGGTCATGTATATGAGGGAGAGTTGAAGTTCGAGATTGAGACTACTGACCTCAAAGAGATACCTGAGACCAAGACAAAGATAATGATGAATGTGGCGGATCCTGAGCAGGCATTCAATTTCAGTTTCCTCCCTAACAAAGGGGTAGGGCTTGCAAGAGAGGAGTTCATAATAAACTCATCAATAAAGATACACCCGCAGGCATTGCTTGAGCCTGATAAGGTCACAGATCCTAATGTGAAGAAACAGATAGCAGACCTGACCAAAGGGTATGATGATAAGGTGGAATACTATGTCGATAGGCTGGCCATGGGCATTGCCCGCATAAGTGCAGCATTCTACCCTAAAGATGTCATACTCCGTTTCTCTGACTTCAAGAGCAATGAATACGCCAATCTTATCGGAGGGACTTACTTTGAACCCAAAGAAGACAATCCGATGATCGGATGGAGAGGATCATCACGTTATTATTCTGAAAACTTCAAGCAAGCGTTCGGCCTTGAGTGCAAAGCAGTGCTAAGGGTGCGCAACGAGATGGGCCTCACAAACCTGAAGACGATGATCCCTTTCTGCAGGACAATCGAAGAAGGTAAGAAGGTCATTGCTGAGATGGCAAAAAATGCTCTTAGGCAGGGAGAGAATGGGCTTCAGGTAGTGTGCATGTGTGAGATACCATCTAATGTGATACTTGCAGAACAGTTCCTGGAGATATTTGATGGTTTTAGCATCGGAAGCAATGATCTTACTCAGCTTACGCTTGGGTTGGATAGGGATTCTGAATTGGTCTCTTCAATCTATGATGAGAGGAACGAGGCTGTGAAGATACTTGTTCGGCAGGTGATTGATGTCGCGAATGCCAAGGGGAAATACATAGGTATCTGCGGGCAGGCACCAAGCGACTTCCCTGACTTTGCAGAATTCCTTGTCGAAGCAGGCATCCATAGCATGAGCCTTAATCCTGATACTGTCGTGAGCACTACTCTTAAGATTGCTGAGAAAGAGAAGCAGTTAGGGATAAAGTAGCGGTTGGTAGAAAGTGTTTTGACAGAAAGTGTTGTTGGCAGATAATCTTTTTTTTGTTGGTATCTTCTTTTTATGATGTTTTTATACTTGTCCCAACACAGTTCCGACACTTTTTTACGACCCTCTGATGAGTACAAAACAACCTAAAATCACGACAATATTTATAAATAATGGGTTGTTCGGGAATTTGGATGCATGATACGCTTATATCCCGAGATATAATAGAAGCAGCCCAAAAACAGGGAAAAGTCAAGAGTATAACTGTTGAAGTGGGTGATTTAGGCCATCTGCCTTTGGGTGATCTTAAAGCGACGATTGAGACATTAGTTCCTGACTGGAAAGTCAACATGGTGTCTAAGAAGGCTAAGGTAACATGCATCTGCGGCTATTCAGGAGAACCGGACATACTTGAGCATAGACATGGCCATTCGGTCTATACGTGCCCAAAGTGTGGCAGCGTACCTAAGATTGTAGAGGGTGCGGATATCATATTAAAAGAGGTAGAGGTCGAATAGCCCCTGCCGAAAAAAGTTGGTATTGATGTTAAAGATAAATAAGTCATCTTTCACTGATTTCTTGTCAGATGTAATGCGCTATAATGAACTAGTCGCTCCGATCAAGACTGATGAGTCCAGATTCGAGATTGTACGAGACATCTCCAAGATACAGCTCGAACTCCATACTTATTTTCCTGCAAAGAAATTCTTCTTCAAAAAAAACCAGACATTATACACTTATGCTGATGGAAAGTTTTCAGTGCCTGAGCTCCAGCTTGAGAAGAAACAACGCGTGATGATAGGTCTCAAGAGATGCGACCTCAACTCCATAAAGCGACAGGACATAGTGTTCCTGAAAGAAGCAGGTGATCCATATTACAAAGAAGAGCGGGACCGCACAATACTCATAGGGTATAATTGTAAAACTCAGGCAGATGAGTTCTGTTTCTGCTCTTCGATGGACCTGGGAGATTTCTATGATCTGATGCTATATGACAAGGATGATGCATTCCTTGTAGAGATAGGATCAGAGCGCGGACGGTCATTTGTTGACCGTTATAGGAAGTACTTCTGGGATACAGACCTGTTCCTGCGTCCTGAAGACCGCAGGATCGATACTGACCTTAAGCTTGAGTCGCGTGATATAACCCCTTATCATGATCGTCCAGAGTGGAAAAAGGATGTCGACAGGTGCTTTAGCTGTGCGGCTTGTGTGACCTTGTGCCCGAGCTGCTTCTGCTTTGACCTGGAAGAGGAGGTTGATGCAAAACTTTGCAAGGCTGATAAGAAGAGGAATTGGGCCTCCTGCCAGCTTACCTGTTTCACTAAAGTCTCTGGGGGTCATGTATTCAGAGAGTCAAGAGAGAATAGATTCAAGCATCGCATATATCACCAGCTACAATATTTCCGTGAGACTCATGGGATAAACCTGTGCACAGGATGCGGAAGATGCATCAGAGGGTGCCCTACCAGGATAAACTTCGTAAAGACACTCAATGAGATGTCATCTCAGGATATGTAAAAATGCCACGAACAAAGACAATATATGAGGAAGAGCCAAAAGCTGAGAACCCTTATCTTCCCAAGTCTGTAAAAGTCCACATGTTCAAGAGAGAGAGCCCTGACTGCTTCCTCCTAAAGACAGATGTGCCTGCCAAGTATGAGCCAGGACAGTTCTTCCAAGTATCATTGCCAGGTATAGGAGAAGCACCGATATCTGTCGCATCATATTCTCCAGATTATCTTGAGATGAACATACGAGAAGTCGGCAACCTCACCAAAAGGCTTGCGGATATCAAGGCGGGTGATGTGCTGTACATGCGTGGCCCTTATGGTCATGGATACCCGATGGAAAAGTTCTTCGGAAAGAACCTCTTGATAATAGGCGGAGGGAGCGGCGTTGCACCTTTAAGAGGAATATTATCCTATGTAGATCAGCACAGGACTGATTTTGGAGATGTCACGATGTACTTCGGCTTTAGGACTGTCGATGATATCCTTTTTAGGGATGACATGAAGAACTGGAAGAAGAAATACAACCTGTTCCTGAGTGTTGACAAGGGCCCTACCAGGACCGGCGTGTACTGTGACGTCTGTTTCATAACATCTCTTGTAGAGAAGGCAAAGCTGAACCATGATAATTGTGTCGTGTTCATCTGCGGTCCTCCTATAATGATGAAGATCACGATCGATATGCTCAAGACAAAAGGATTCAGGGAAGAACAGATCTACGTAAGCACAGAGCGGTTGATGAAGTGCGCTCTTGGTGTGTGTGGGCACTGCATGATACATGGAAAGTACACTTGCCTTGATGGTCCTGTATTCAGATATGATGAGATAAGCCAATACAAGAGCGATTGATGCTCATGTCTCATAGTTATGATTGATGGAAAGATAAAATATGTTAGTCACAAAAAACAATACGAAACCTGTAATAGGATTTTATGATCTTACTGGCTGTCAAGGTTGCCTTCTCAGTTTCATCTTCAATGAAGAAGAGCTTCTGGATATAGCTCAGCATGTCGATATAAGGACCTTCAGGTTCATCAAGCAGAACAAGGACGATAAGCACTTTGACATAGTCTTTGTTGAGGGACTGGTCGCCAATAAGAATGATCTTGCACTCATAAAAGAGCTTCGGGCAAAGACAACCACACTGATCGCTCTTGGAGCATGCGCATGTACAGGATGCGTGCCTGCATACAGGAACTTCATCGACGCATCCAGATATGCTTCACTCGTGCATGATAAGCTCAAGGAAATCTCAGATGTCCCTGCGACACCATTGCATGAACATGTCAAGGTGGATTACTCTATCCCGGGATGCCCTCCTGATAAGAAACAGATATACAGCTTCATAAAGGACATACTTCTTGGGAAGACTCCGCAGGACTATGACAAGCCAGTCTGTTTCGAATGCAGGCTCAATGAGAACCGTTGCCTGCTTGACGATTGCAAGATGTGCTTAGGACCCATGACAAGAGGCGGGTGCAATTCTGTATGCACAAATGGGAACCTTGAGTGTTGGGGATGCAGAGGACCTACACCTGATGCCAATATCACACTCATGACAAAGCTCCTTGAAGAGAAAGGATTCTCCAGAGAGCACGTAAGACAGCGGTTGCGCACATTTGCAGGTATGCAGATGGAGCAGCCATCACTGAAGACCATCAAGCCGCCTAAAGCAAAGAAGCAGAAGAGGCCTGATTTCCGTAGAGGAGCAGCAATGACTGAGGAGCCTGTCAAGACTCCTGTACAGAAGAAGGCAGGTAAACAGGTAAAGAAGATCAAGACCATGAAGAAAGTGAAGAAGAGCTCTAAGACTGTCAAGACTGCGGCTGTAAAGAAGAAAAGATCTGTCAAGACGATATTATCCAAGAAGGGATCTGTCAAGAGACCTAAGAAAAAGACTCTCAAGATGAAAGCACCTAAAAAAGTCATGAAGAAGACTGCTGGGTCGAAGAAATCTGTCAAGAAAAAGAAGAGCATGAAAAAGCCGGTGAAGAGTGGTGCTGTCCTTAAGACTGCTGTCAAGAAACAGAAGAAGATAAAGCAGAATACTAAACATAAACAGAATCCAGTCAATAAGAAAGTCAGGACAGTCGTCAAGAAAACAGTCAAGAAGGTTGTCAAGAAGACTGCTAAGAAGGTCGTCAAGGAAGTCCCTAAGAAAGTCAAGGCAGTCCCAAAACAGGAATCTTCAGGCAAACAGTCAAATTCAATAATGAACTTACTATCAGGATTCAAGAAGAAATAATTATGGATCATGCTGATAACTGATACAACTAAATGATGCAGACAAATGATGCAAACAAATGATGCAAACAAATGATGCAAATAAATGATATATCTGCTGGTGTGATGGAATAAGATGGCAAAGACAATCAAGCTTGAACATATAACTAAGATCGAAGGGCATGCGAACCTCACTGTATCGATAGATGATGGTGAAGTCAAGAAGTGCGAGTTAGGTTCTGTGGAAGGATCGCGATATTTTGAGGGATTGCTCAAAGGACGCAAATGTTATGAAGCTCCTGAGATGACATCAAGGATATGCGGTATATGCAGCAGCATCCATGTTGTCTGTTCAATACAGGCAGTAGAGGCGGCACTAGGGATCAAGCCATCAGAGCAGACAAAGATGCTGCGTGAGATGCTCGTGCTCGGTGAAAGGATAAGAAGCCATGCTGCACACCTATATTTCCTCGCCCTTCCTGATTATCTTGGATGCGAGTCAGCACTTGCCCTTGGGCCAAAGTACAAGAATGAAGTAGAAAGGGCACTTAAGCTCACTAAACTCGGCAATGAGATAGTCCGTGTCATCGGAGGCAGAGAGCTCCACCCTGTATCTGTGCAGGTCGGCGGGATGACAAAACTCCCTGAACAGGAACAGATAGATCTCCTGCGGAGAAATCTACAGGATGCACAGGCAGATGTCCTTGCAGTGGCAGACCTATTCAGCAAGCTCAAGAACCCTGAATTTGAGGCTGAGACAGAATACTTCTCGCTCTATGATGGTGAGGGATATCCTACACTACAGGGTGACCTCGTCTCACAATCTACCAGATTCACAAAGGATAACTACATGAAATACCTGCAGGAATACCATGAGTCTTATTCGACAGCTAATTTTGTTGTCAAGAAGGACAAACCGTATATGGTAGGTGCGCTTGCACGGCTCAATAATAACTATAAGTTCCTGTCGAAGAACGCAAAGAAGCTAGTCAATGATGCAAAGCTGAAATTCCCTGTACTGAACCCTTTCATGAACAATTTTGCCCAGGCTGTCGAGCTTGTACAGACCGTCGATAGGCTGATAGAGCTCTGCAGGAAGATCAAGATAGTCGAGGAAGCTCCTGTCGAGATGAAATTCAGGAAGTCCCGCGGAGTTGGAGCGGTGGAAGCTCCACGAGGCATGTTGTTCCATGATTATGAGATAAATGAGAAAGGAGAGATAACCAAGGCGAATATAATAACACCGACCTGTCAGAATCTCCTGAACATGCAGGAAGACATACGTGATTTCCTGCCTTCTGTCCTGAAGCTCGGAGAGAAGCAGATTGTCATGGAGATAGAGAAGCTGATCCGCAGCTATGATCCCTGTTTCTCATGCAGTGCGCATTTCTTAGAAGTCAAGTGGGAGTGAACTGATTCAATACTTTTATCTTTCACTTATGTTCTTTTCTTAACCTGAAGCTTATCTCTTTGCTCGCTTCAACCTGCGGTTGGTCGTAAGGGTTGAGTCCTCTTAGAAGTGCAGAGTAGACTGCTACATACTCCCAGAATGCAAGGAACTCTCCGACATTATGTGGTGATATGTTATTCATGCTCACTTTTGCGACAGGTATCTTATTCTTCACTGCATCCTGCCAGGTGCCTTCAAATTCGAATTCAAGAGCTTTCTCATAAGAGACACCATTGAGATTGCTGAGCAGCCCATCGTTCATCTTTATCCTTTTCAGCTGGTCAGGGACTTTCACTTTAGATTCTTTGTCCTGCTGGTTCTCGACAGTGACAAATACCCCGCAGACATTCTTCTTCCCTCCGAAGAACCTCTGATTGGTGTGGTGCTGTGACTCAGGAGCATCAGCGCAGTAGATGGTCTGCCCTTGATTTTTCTTCCCTACGCTCTCATGTATCAGCTGGACAATCAGATTTGAGAATCCTGACAGTGCTGATGAGTATATAGGACAGAAAATCTCGTCATAACCTTTCTGGTCTAGGAGGTAGAGTGAGGCTGCAAGCTGCAATGCAGGATTCTTATCGATGGTCATCAGGGGATTGCATATCTTGTACATATCCCTTGCTCCATTGTCTAATGCTTCGATATCTATACCGAAAAATTCTGCAGGTGCAAGACCTGAAGCTGTAAGACCAGAGAATCTTCCTCCGACAGGTCCATGCGGGATGTAATCCCATCCCATCTTCTTCACTATCATGTAAAGTGCGCCACTATCTGGTGTTGTGACTGGCAGTATCTTGTAGCCTTCAAAAGCGAACATGGCTTCCATTATCCCCACAGTATTGCCTGACTTGCTTATCGGCATCACGAGTGTCTTTCTCTTTGGCAGTGCCTTCTTAAGCTCATTTATCCTGTCAGGTTCCATCGTTGTCAAGATGAATGCCTTTTTTGGGTGGTCAAGGGATACGAGTGCATTATGGAATGCCTTGAAAGAGGTGTTTGACCCGCCGTTACCGATGACTATAAGATTATCATACTTCTTGTACTTCTTCATTATCCTCATCAGAGGAGGTATGTCTTCGACATGACTATCAAATGCAGGAATCGCTGTGCCGCGTATCTTGTTCAGTCGGGATTTAAGAGAAGCATACTCTTTATCGGTAATGTTCAGTTTTGATATGTCAAGATGGATCATATTCTGCACCTGTCCTATTCATTCCATGCCTTTTATCAGGTCGCGCAGGGCGGCTTCAGGGTCATCCGCTTTAGTCACTCCTGATGCCACAAGTATACCTTCACAGCCGAGTTTCATCGCTATCCTGACATCTTCATGGTCCTTGACTCCTGCTCCGCAGAGCACCGGGATCCTCTCGTCGATCCTGTGGACCATCTCTACTGTCTCTGTGATCAATCCAGGCTGTGCCTTTGATACTGATATGTCTCCACCTATAAGTTCTGGTGGCTCTACAGCGACAAAATCTGCCCCAAGTGCAGCTATCGCTTCACTTGTCGCTGCAGTAGGAGCGCATACGATTGTCAGAAGCCCTACATCTTTTGACCTTTTTATTGCAATCTCTATATCTTTCAGATCTTCAGGATCCTCTGAATGATTTATCAGCACTCCTGTGGCTCCGTTCTCAACAACTGCTTCTGGCAGGTCTTTGCCTGTGTTTGCGCCATACTTGATAGGATCTATGTGTTCTGCATATACTGGAATAGAAACCTCTTTAGATACGTGGAACAGGTCAAGGTTCTGTACTGCAACAATGACTGTAACACCCGTGTCTTTTGACACTTTCTCACATATCTTTGCAAGATCCACTGCTCGCTGACCAGTTGCCTGCGAATATGTCTTGAAATTTACGACGACTGTTGGCATATCTATCTCCTTTATTATCTTGTTTTACCTGATGAACCGAATAGTCGCATCTTATATCTTACCATATCGGTCATCGCGTCCCTTGCGGGCCCGAGTATCTTCCTTGGATCGAATACTTCTGGCTTTGTCTTCAACACTTCCCTTATGGTCGCGTCGAAAGTGAGACGCAGATCAGAATCTATATTGATCTTGCTAATCCCTCCTGAGATGGCTGCTCTTATGTCCCTTTCAGAGACACCATGAGGATTTCCGAGCACTGCGCCGAAAAGTTTCGCTTTCTTGACGATCCAGTCAGGTATCCCTGAAGCTCCGTGCAGTACAAGAGGCACTTTCACTGCCCTCTTTATCTGTATCAGCCTTATTATATCCAGTTTGGATCTTGCTGCGAACTTGTATGCTCCATGGCTCGTGCCTATCGCGACAGCAAGAGTGTCACATCCAGTATGCTCTACAAACTCTTTTGCATCTGCAGGTTCTGTGAGCAGTATCTTTCTTGCAGACACTGAATCCTCGACCCCGCCTATCGTTCCGAGTTCTGCCTCGACAGAAACTCCTTTCTTATGGGCGAGTTGAACCACCTGCTTTGTTATCCTGATATTCTTCTTGAAATCATATTTTGACGCATCGATCATGACCGAGGTGTATCCAAGCTTCAAGCACTTCCTGATTATGCTCATATCCTGGCCATGATCAAGATGCATGGTGAATGGTATCTTGCTCTTTCTTGTGGCGAGTTCGATCAGTTCTGCAAGGAATTCATGACCTGCATATTCTATGGCGCCTTCGCTGGTCGCGATTATAGCAGGAGACTTCTCAAGCTCGGCAGCCCTTACGACTGACTGTACTGACTCCATATCATATACATTGAAAGCACCGACTCCATACTTTCTTTCTTCTGCTTTCTTCTGTATTGTCTTGTTTGATACCAGCATGTTCATACTCTCCTTATCTTATTATGATCAGTATAATTTTTTCATATCTGCCAGTGCCTGCCGCTTTGACAGGAGGCCCTTCTTTGTCCCTACATACCTTATAACTGATTCTGAATTCACTATCCCGAGCTTCATCGCAAAGCCGATCCTCTTCTTCCTATCAAGATTTTTCTTCATTATGATGCCTGCAAGGAAACCTGTGCCGAATGCATCACCTGCTCCGGTAGTGTCTACTGCAGTCACTTCGTGCGCTTTTAGAGAATAGAAATCTATGCCGTCATAGGCATCAACACCCCTCTTCCCATCTGTTATTATGCAGATTTCAGGACCTAGATCCTGCATCTCTTTCAGGAGCTTCTTGACATCCCCTGATCTGTTCTTCAGGAGCATCTGTGCCTCTTCCTTATTCATGGCAATTATCTTTGTAGCGGCCAGTATCCTGCTCAGTGCCTTTTGCCCCAGCTTTACCATATAGCTGCTAGGGTTGAAGTAAACATTGATGCTGTTCTTGCGCGCGTGGTTTGCAAGGTAATCCATAGTCTTCATAGATGCATCCATCGCAGAACCGAAATAGAACCACCCTGTCTTCAGCTTTTTCTTGTCGATCTCGTCAGGCTGAAGATAGTCGCTTGCGCCCCTGTATACTAGTATCGACCTGTCCTGGCCTTTTGATTCGAGTATGACTGAATATGCAGTGAGATGTCTTGAGTGCTGCTTCACGATGAAGTCAACCCCTTCATGCTCAAGATCCTTCTTTATCAGATGCGCAGAATGATCCTCTCCAACTTCTCCTATGAACCCTGTTTTCAGGCCAAGTCTTGAGAGTCCGACACCGACATTAGTGCCTCCTCCACCTGTAAGAAGATGGATGTCCTTAATCACTATCTTTGACCCATGCTTTATGTTCTTGAAATCAGTGGGGAGATTGATGAAACAATCTATTGTGGCTGAACCTACTGTGATAACATCATATCCTTTTTTAGTATTCTTGCGTGCCATCTTTCTTGTAGTGCCCTAATGTCGTTTATCTTTTATAACTTTCTACTCTTTTAATAGTGCCTTCAGTGCAATGAGCTCTTTTCCCTCGAAAAGCATCAGTGATGCACCCCCTCCTGATGATACGAGGGTCATCTTGTCTTTCAGTCCCAGCTTCTCTACAGCTGCACCGGAATCTCCACCACCGACTATCTTGATGGTGCCTGCATCTGCCATGGCATTTGCCACTTCTCTAGTCCCTTTGGCGAACTTATCAAATTCAAATACTCCTATCGGGCCGTTCCATATTATGGTATTTGCGCTATATATCTCTGCTTTGAACTGTTTTATCGTTTCAGGTCCTATGTCCAGTGCCATCCAATCCGGGTCGATACCTTCAATGGTGCACACTTTGGATTCTGTATCTTCCTTAAACTCTCTCCCCATCATTGCGTCTACTGGCAGGACGACCTTATCACTCTCCTTTATCTTGTGGATGAGCTCATCAAATCCTGCAAGGCCTTCTGTGTCGGTCTTTGTCTTACCGACATCCTTTCCGAATCTTTTGAGCAGGGTGAATGCGAGTGCCCCTCCGATGAGTATCTTATCTACCCGATCCAAGAGATTCGCGACTGCATTGAGCTTGTCAGCTTTTACCCCTCCTATTATTGATATGAAAGGGCGTTCTGGTTCTTTCATCGCACGGGTTATGGTAGATATCTCCTCTTCTACACTTAGGCCGATGCAGCCAGGGATGAACTTAGGTATCGATGTCATGGATGCATGATCCCTGTGGCAGGTCGAGAATGAATCATTCACGTAGATGTCTGCAAGAGCAGCAAGCTGCCTGCCGAGACTGTCGCGTTCTGTAATGTCTTTGCTTTTCTCTCTCGGATCGAATCGCAGGTTCTCAAGCATCACTATCCTGTCCACTTTCGGGTCAGGTATTCCATTCTCTCCAAGATCATCTATCTTTGTCACTTCTTCGCCCAGGATACCTGAAAGCTTTCTTGCGAGCTTGTCTGTCCGCAGCTTAGGCTCTTTATATTTAGGTCTTCCTGTATGGGTGATTATGATGACCTGTTCAGCGCCATGTTCCAGAAGGTAGCGTATCGTAGGGACTGAAATGAGTATCCTTGCATCATCTGTGATGTTACCATCAGCATCAAGCGGCACGTCAAATCCAGTACGTACAAGAACCTTTCTCTTCGCTACATATGCGTTCCGTAGAGTGGGCAGATCCATTTCATCCGATGTCAATTTCATCTAATTCCTATCAGCTGAACCATCTCATCTGAGACCTGCCATGAGCTTCAGCAGATCTATCATCCGATTAGAATAGCCCCATTCGTTATCGTACCACGCGACTACTTTTACAAGGCTTCCATCTATGACTTTTGTCATCTCAGAATCAAATACGCAAGAATATGGGTTGCTTATTATATCTGATGATACAAGAGGCTCTTCGCTGTATTGGAGTATCCCTTTCATGTGATGCTCTGAAACATCCTTGAAGAGCTTGTTGATCTCTTCTTTTGTGGTGCTCTTCTTCAGCTTTACAGTAAGGTCTGTCAATGAACCATCAGGTACAGGGACCCTTGCTGCAAATCCATCAAGCTTTCCTGCAAGAGAAGGGATGACAAGCCCTATTGCCTTTGCTGCACCTGTCGATGTAGGTATTATAGATACTGCTGCTGACCGTGCACGTCGCAAGTCACTGTGCGGACCATCTACGATACGCTGGTCTGCAGTGTATGCATGGATAGTTGTCATGAAACCGCTTTCTATCCCGAAATTATCCTCAAGGACCTTCACCATAGGTGCAAGGCAGTTGGTGGTGCATGAAGCATTACTGACCATTATGTCATCTTTTGTGAGGGTCTCTTCATTGACTCCTTTGACTACTGTCTTGACAGGCTTATCTTTGTCTTTTGATTTGCAGGGTGCGGAGAGAAGCATCTTCTTTGCTCCAGAGGTTATATGTTTCATAGCATCCTCTTCATGCGTGAACCTGCCAGTGCTCTCGATAACTACATCGATATCGAACTCTTTCCATGGCAGCTTCTCAGGGTCCTTTTCGGAGATGACCTTGATGCTCTTCCCATCCACTATTATGCTGTCATCTGTCGATGATACTTCCTTATCATATGTCCCGTGCACAGAATCATGCTTCAGAAGATATGCAAGTGTTTTTGTATCTGTGAGATCATTCACGATTACAAATTCAATATCAGGATCCTCAAATCCTGCCTTGAATACCATCCTCCCTATCCTTCCGAATCCATTAATTGCCACTTTTATCATCATAAATCCCTCCATCTGTTGATGTGTTATAACATGAGCTTGTGGCTTATTCGCCATAAGCCTTCTCTATCGCAAGCTTATGCGCAGTGAAATAATTCTCTATCAGTATCTTCCAGTCTGCCATGCTGGTCATCTCCTTGGCAAGGATCTTCTGCTGCACCCTCTCTTTTGGAGTCATCTTTGTGAAATTGTACAGCATGTCTGTGAAATCGTTCGCATAATCATCCCACTCTCTCTGATATCGTTTCAGTACGTATATCCCTGATTTACCAGATGCCTTTTTGAGAAGGAATCTTCCGAATCCACTCAGGTCTGAGGTGAGGGCAGGCACTGCAAGTGCTGCTGACTCCAGAGGAGTGTACCCCCATGGCTCGTAGTACGAAGGGAACATCCCGAAGTGGCAGGCATTCATCGCATCATAGTACGAAAGGTCTGTCAGGCCATCGACTCCAGTAAGATACACTGGATAGTATATCACTTTCACCTTGTCATCTTCCCTATTGTCAAGACCCTTTGCAATCAGCTCTTTTAGTATGATGTCATCACGTTCGTCAGGTAGGTTATGTGTCGAGAGCGGAGGGTTACCTTCTTTGGCGAAATTCACCTCAAGATTCCTTATGTTCTGCTTGAACTCTTCATCATATATATCGCACGAGTTCCCCACACCATCCACGAAATCTGAACCTGATTTTATTATGTTGGTCGCTATGTTCTTCTGTATGTTCGGAGTGTGCTCATCTATGAAATTCTTTATCGTGATGTATGCGGTCTTGTTCACGGATAGGTCTTCCCTGACCCCTTTCACAGATCGTGGTATCCAGAAGAAGCAGATTATTGTCTTATCTGATTTCTCCTGTTTCAGCCGTTCATTCAATCTTGCCAGCGCTTCGATAGTCACATCTATCCCTTTGTTCTTGTACTCATATCTTCCTAGGATGAAGAACAGCAAGGTATTCTCGATGTCAAAATAATAATATGGAAGGAAATAGTATCTCAGGAATTCGTGGATCTTGTCCCGGTTTATCCTGTGCTTGTATGCTGCTTCCTCATATGTAGGAAGCCTCTCTATATCAAGTCCATTAAGGACGAGAACTTCAGGTTTCCTTCCCAGAATAGCCTCTGCTTCTATGCCTGTTATCTCTGAGACTGTGGTGAATATGTCTGCTTCATTTGCGCATCTCTTCTCAGTCAGGTGCTTCTCCTGCATACCATACTTCTTAGCTTCAGCATCTGCATCTATGTGCGTGAGCTCTCCGTAAAGGTCCCTGCCGTTACCTGCAAGTGTCCTTCCGAGCATTGTTGCGTGAGTAGTGAATACCGTCGCGACTTTTGTTCCTGTCTGTTTGAGATGCAGTAATCCTCCTCCTGACAACCACTCGTGGAAATGAGCTACACAGATACATTCTCCTTCTCCACGTTCCTTCTTCTTGTTTATGAACCGTTCTATAAGCTTTCCTGCAGCGATCGACCACATGATGGATTCATTGAAATCACCGCTCGCATTCATTGAGTCTATCTTGAAATTTTCCCATAGTTCTTTCTTGATCTCGTCTGTTTTTGCCTGGAAACCGCTGAAATCAATCAGGATAGTCTTTGGCTTGCCCTTTACCTGCCAGCGTCCGAACCTGCAGAATATCCCTTCTTTTTTCAGCTCTTCAAATACATCACCGAATCCGTGAGGCAGAGCTTCCTCTACAAATGATGTGCTTGCATTCCTCTTGAAGTAAGGGCCAATCAGAAAATAGTTAGGATAAGCGGCATCAAGAAGAGCTGCTTTCGAAGCGACCACTGTATATATGCCACCTACCTTGTGGCATACTTCCCAAGATACTTCGAAGACAAACTTATCTTTCACCATACAATACCTCTTTTTTTTGAAATTATTATGTACTGACCTATACCATCATCCATATCACCCACTCAGGTGTATGCTGATCAGTCAGTACCTGCCATACCTCTTGTGTATGACACTCTCTTGTACTCTTTGATCATCAATGCAAAATTATAATACTTGAGATCTTCAGCCAGGAATTCCCGGATGCTCTGCAATAGCTTCTCAAATTCCTGCGGTGTGGTGCATGATATCTGCATCCTCATGTCCCACTTTCCGATGATACGCTCGGCAAATGTTATGTTAGAAAGGTAATGCAGGAATGTACGTATCTGAGTCTCTCTTTTCGGCCCATAATTGTTTATCTTGAGAAATACGGAGTAGAGCAGGTAATTCAGCGTAGATAGGTCGACCACTGTCTGGAACTTCTTTATCACGTCAGTCTTCTGAAGCCGCTTTATCCTGAGGTTGGTCGCGTCTGCAGAAAGGTCGATCTGCTGGGCAATCTTGACTATGGGTGCGCGTGCATCAGTCGCAAGTGCCTTTAGTAGGTTCTTATCTTTCTGGTCAAGCTCTTCAAGCTCACAGGTGATATCTTTCTTTATCTGTGGCAGATCCTTGGGATTCAGTGGCTTCTCTTTTGATTCGAGCATGAATGCGAGATTCTCAGGCACGAGCAGGTGGACCACAGGTGTCAACTCATATGACCTCAGGTTCTTACCGCAGATGATGTCTACCTCGTCTATTATAGCAGCAAGGTGTATCGTGCTCTTGGCAGCTATCGCAATCTGGATGTCCCAGTCGCCGCTGCATTTCAGCACCCATTTTATGTGATCATGTTCCTTCAGATGATATATTATCTTCTTCTCATCTGTGCTTGTATAATTCTGGAGCTGTATCAGAAGCACATATGCCTGGTAACCGAGCTTCCTGTCATTCACGAGCGTGATATATCCTGAGATGAGACCATTCTTTGTCAACCGCTTTATCCTGTAGTCTGCAACCTCTCTTGAGATGTTCGTAGATGCACCTATCGATTTAGAGGTCAGTCTTGCATTCTCGTTCAGAAGCCGGAGTATCTCCTTGTCTTTATTGTCCAGCTTTATCACTGACTTTTCTGTATTTTCAGGTATTTCAGGCTCTATATCTTCGGAATTAGCTGCCATTGTCTTTTTACTAAACTCTTATAGCTTTATAAATTTTTCTGTGTTTCCCAAAAAAATAGTTTTATCTTTCATGTAATCCTTCCGCAAGGTTATCCGCAGTCATTGGCCTTTTTTTATGCATCTTCTCTGCTTTCTTGCAGTTCAACAGGTTTAAATATGCTTATTGCTGAAGTATTGACTGGAATATGAAAAGTAGGAATATTGTACATAGGATTATGAGAAGTTATACGTTCAGAGCCAAAGGTCATCCGAACATACTTGCGATGCATCGGAGCACCTTGGAGTTGACTAAAGACCCGCAAGTCAGTGCCACAGGTGATTGTATCATCTGTGCTGGTGCGGAATTCTCAGTTGCAGGTATCCTCAAGGTCGTAAAAGGACATAAGAGGATCCGCATGACCATCAGTGCAGGAGATATCTCTGAGAAGATTGATTTTGAATATAATCAGGGTTTCTGTGCGAAAAATGAGATTGTACTTAGATTGTCTGATTTTGAGTCGGACAGGACATTAGGGACAAGGGCATCAAAGGCTGCAAAGCATATCGACCGAAAGCTGGTCAGCAGGCTCAAGGATCCAGACCAGGTGATCATGGTGACTATAGAACCATTTGTCAAGGCGGTGATATTTGATCTTGATAACACTATTGCTGATCTTAGCAGTCCTATAAATCATGCGCATGAGAAAATCGCTGAATATATGTTCAAGAAGTATGGCGTATATGGTCCTACTACTGTCGAACTTCTGCAGGAGCTCGATATGGATTATAGTCTTAAGGGAGTCAGCTCAAGCCCGTCCAGCTACGACCGTCGCATATGGTTCAGGGATTATTTCAGGATGGTCGGCATTGATGTGACATCTAAAGAGATAGATGCGACAGCATCACTTTACTGGAAACTTGTGATTGAAAAGACCAAGCTGCTTCCCCATGCACTCATTGTCCTTCGAAGCTTACAGAAAAAATATTCACTTGTCCTCCTTACTGATTCAGATGGAGAGAAACGTATAAAGCTCGAGAGGATAAAAAAGATGGGTCTTGATGGCATGTTCGATATCGTCGTGATAAGCGATGACATCGGTGTCAACAAGCCGAACATGAAATGTTACGAGAAGATTTTTAAAGAGCTGGACGTTACAGGTGAGAGATGCGTGATGGTCGGGGACAAACCACAGGTCGACCTTGAGCTTGCCAAGAAGATAGGGATGATGACGATATGGATGAAACATGGCAGGTGGGCTGAGGTGTATTCAGGAACGTGTTTTGACTTTGTAGATCATGAGATAAGCGACCTGCGTAAGGTCTGTGAGCTGGTGAAATCAATATGAGCAGAGTGACCCTAAACAAACGGGATGTCAAGGAACTCAATAAAGAGATACAAGAGAAGTATGGTGTGGAAGAGTTTTTTGGAAAAGATGATAAGGTCTCTGTAATTGATGATACATATATATTACGTTATAATGAACTTGTCTTATTCTATAAAGAGGATCTTCTGCTGCCTACCTTACGTCTGATTCTGCAGGATAACTTCCTGAAGAAAGTCGTTGTAGATATGGGTGCAGTGCCATTTGCCGCAAAAGGGGCTGACATGATGCGCCCAGGGATAATAGAGGTAGATACAGAGGTCGAACAGGACGATATTGTCGCAATAGTGGATGAGAAGAACAGGAAGCCTATAGCAATAGGCCAGACACTGTTCTCCAAAGATGAGATGCTCATGATGGACCGGGGGAAGATGGTCCTGAACATCCACCATGTAGGTGATGATATCTGGAAGATGGGCTCCCCTGATTGATATCCCGTAAGATATTCTATCGTTTTGTCCATGACAAAATACGCCTGCGAAAGCTATATAAACCTCCCTTCAGAACATCATATCACGTCTAATTACTTATTCTGGGCGGAAAAGGAGGATGTTTGTGGTGTTATTGAGAGTTTACAATGAGAATAGCAGGCCTTCCAAGACAATTGAATGATCAGTTAGAGATGATACCTAAAGTAGTGCAGTACTATGAAGAGCTTTCACTATATCCTTCCTATCAGAAGACGGGACAGGCTGATGAAATCCTCTCAGAAATACCTGATGATACCCTTAGAGATGCCCTCATCTATATAGGCAAGCATAATTCTCTTCCACTATTCCTTGATGTGAAGCGCCTGATAAATGGCGATAACTCTGAATCCTACCGTCAGAGCATGGATCTTGGTCAGGTGAATCTACGTTTCCTTATCCGTTCGGTAAAATCAGTCTTCATGAATCAGGCGCCGGATCAGATACATTACGCCAGACAGGCAGCACTGTTCTGCACGAGTTGCGGTGAGTACAAGGCGACAGGGATGTTTGAGTTTCCCCGGAAAGATAAGTCATACACTGACCAGATACGGTTCACAGAAGAGCACATAATCGATCCTGATAGGACAGAATTTCGGCCTTATAAGAAACGTGGCAAGCGGCGAAAGCAGAAAGTGATATACTGTGTACCTTGCGGGAGCAGCAATAAGCAAAATTTTGAGAAGAAATATGGCGGGCTGTATGCAAGTGGTCGAGAGCATTTCTATACAGAATCATATCTTGAGGCTTTAGTCGCTTCAGGATCGGCCCTTCCGAAAGTGACATCTGTCCGTATCCGCACTAAAGAACCTGCAAGCGCTACAGAGAAGCTTGCTTACCTATTGTCAGGCAATAAGCCAGAAGATGGGAAGCATCTGCGTGCTCTGCAGGAGAACAGGCGCGTGCTAGAGAGTGAACTTGATGAGGGGATGGTCGATATGCTGCTGGATGCGAGCAATGTTGTGTATGACAAGTTTGGCATACGCCTCCTGACAAACACTGTCGAGGATTGTTATGATCTCAAGGATTGGTTCAAGCGAAGGTTCAAATTCGAGAGATACATGGACTATATAGCAGAGCCGAAAGAGAATGGGTATCAGTCGATACATGCGACACTCGTCGGTCTGCCTTCAGATATGGTCGCGAATGGGCAGACTCCTGTCGATCTTCAGATACGCACTAGAGAGATGCATAGGGTGGCTCAAGAAGGAAGTGCTGCATGGGGTCATGATAAGAAAAGAAGAGATCTTGTCGACCGTAAACTGTTCCTTGCTATGACTGTCTTTCGATATTATCTGTTCGGGGCGTAGAAACTCCCTGCTGTGATGGTGCAGTATTTGTTCTCTCTTATGTGATCCATTGATCAAGCATACATAAGGACTAACGTCTTGCCCTGGCGAGTGATCTTAATTCTTCACTCCAGTTCAAGTAAGCTTCGCATATCCTGTATAAGTCATCAGTACATGAGAGACATATCTCCCTGTTAGAAGGATATATCCTTGAAGTTCTATTCCTGTCATTTCCTTGCTCCTTGATTATCGAAGCTGAAAGATGGCTTACACTGGTAATTCCAGGCATTATCAGTTCATTCCATGTCTTGGTCGCTTTTGCCGACACTCCAAAATCAATGCTATATGATTCAGAGCCTGTGATGAATGCTTCGACTCCTTCAAGTATCTTGTCTAGCCCTCCGGGTCCTTCCGTGGCTCCGTTTCCATTTTCAGTCCAGTTAATGTCTATGTTTACTCCTTTATTGTTATTAGCCCTTATTGAGTAGAGCCTGAGGCTATCTTTTCCGTACCTCTGTCTTATCCTTTCGAAGAGCAGTGCTGGTGCTATGTGTGTGTTTATAGCCCTCCTTTCATTATACATGAGCATCCTGAGCTCCATATGATTTTTTGATTCTAATCCATATCTCACGGGAACCACCGAGCCATTTGGCTCAAACGAGACGGTTTATATTCCTTTGTTATTGAGTTAAACTCTGTTGGTGCGCAGGATTCGTATAAGCTGATAAGTAGGGGTTTATAGACGGTATAAATTTTTTTCTTTGCAATGATAGTAATCTTTATCAGTCAGTCCATTGAACTCTTGTCGTAGGATGGGAAACAATCTTCCAGATGAGAGATTTGAATAGATTATCTGATGCCCGTGTCATTACGTCGATGATGATACTGTGATTCATATGTATTGAAGAAATTAACTTCTGAATAAATTAATTCTGTTAATCTTTGATTATGTTAATAACAGTTATTGAATTCAAAATAATATTTATGCTGATATCTTAATCAGTAGAAGTAATCCTTCTTGCTTTGGGCACGAAGTTCATGATCCCTTTTTCAGCCACTTTTCCGCAGCCTAAGAAATCAGTCTTGTTCTTGATGATTATGAAACCTTTGCAGTCTCCAGGTTCGTGATGGAGGTCATTACCTCTTAGCCACTCTTTGACTTCTGCGTCAGTTATCTCAAGAATATTCTTGGTTGCGTGCGGCCCGATGATCTGGCTACCTTCGATGCTGAGACGTACACCTTTATCGTTCACAGTGCAGACGTAGAGTCCCATATTGTCCACCCTGAGATTATCAAGCGCTATCTTGTCCATATCTTTATCCAGTATGTAGAGCTTTTCCTTATTGCTCAATAGAAATACGAATTCCTTGTCAAGTTCACAGCCCCACTGGTCCATGATCTGTTGGTTCAGCGCCTTCTTCTCTTTGCTATTGAGGATCTGCAGAGATTCTTTAGGTGTAGGCTTGTCATTTGTCTTTTCTTTCATGTGCTTGAGAAGTCAGAGGTTGTTATTAAATGTGTTGCAATAAAAAAAGAAGTAAAAAATAAAAAATTGGAACTGTTCAGTCCCTATATGCTGTATCGATCGACTTGTGTGTCAGATCAGAGTCATCAATCGTGTTGAAAGCGATATCTTCGAATACATATTCATCAATCTCGCTTCCATCAACGACATGGACTTTTACAGGCACGCCATAGTACTCGTCGACCCACAGGATGGTGGTCTTGCCGTTCTCTTCATATGAGAGCTTCCAGACATTCCTCATCTGCATCTGTTCTTCAGCTTCTTTCTTAGCGTAAGTCACGCCGTTGATCCAATCCAGAGGACCTTTCCTGTAGTACTTGCTGAACGCGACATCGATCGCTTCGTTAGGACTGGTACATCTCATGACCTTCCTTTCGCAGTAACCTTTCGCAGTCTTAGTCTTCAGGTTCAGGTATACATTGTCGATGTAGACATCTCCTTTGACATTGTCCATCTCCCTGAGCTTGACGTGCATCAGGTCGCCCTTGACCCAGGTCTCCCATTCTTCAGGGTTGATTGTCTCGTCCTGATACATATATTTTAAGCTGGTTATCCTTCCTACGTGTTTCTTCAGAAGTTCAGCAACTTTCTTATCAGGGACTTTTGTAGGTGCTGGAGCAGCTACAACTTCTTTTGGTTCTTCTGCAACAGGTGCAGGTTCAGCAGTCTTCTCTTCAGTATCCTTTGAAGCGACTGTCTTGGTAGGCTCTGTGCTCTTTTCTGGTGCAGCTTCCTGTGAAGCACAACCAGCGATAAGCATCATTGCCAGTCCTATAATCAAAAAAACAGTAACTATCTTTTTCATGTTCTCCACACCCCCGTGGTCTATATTATCAGTTTCTCTTTTAAATTGATATCTTGAACATCAGAATAACTGTCCAGTATCGCTCAAAGAAAGAGTCTGGTGTAATATAAAAAGCTTATGCACAAAAATGCCTTTCGGTGACTTTGTGTGCTGATTTAGGGGGTGTTTTTGGCATTTTTAGGGTCTTTAAACTCCCCAGAGAGGATTCTCTTTACGTTTAAGCTCAGCTATCTATGTTCGTTATCAACTGTCTTGCCGGTTGCACAAAGCAGTATTGCTTTGGCACCAGAAAATCAAAGATTTTCTGTGTGGCAGCGCCATCCAGTCCCACGTTCGCGTTGCTCAGTGGGACGCTAAAATAGAATAAGGTATATTGGTTAAACTCCCCATAGCGGGTTCACTTTACGTTTAAGCTCAGCTATCTCTTTCATCACTTCAATCTCACCTTTCTTGAGATATTTCTTAAGAGTCTTGAGCTTCCTGAAATCCTCTTCAGGTATGCCAGAATAGATTATGTCATTCTCGTTTATCTGTCTGCCGACCGTTACGTTTGGAAGAGATATCGCTACCTGCTTGCCTGCTTCAATCCTGTTCAGTGAGTCTTTCTCATGCTGTATCGATTTAACAGGAGAGATATCTTTTCCGTCTTTCATTATCATAGTTCCGATCTTCAGCTCTCCTATGAGGATGTCAGTCCCGACAATTGCAGGGTTTGATTGTCTGAACACATAATTAGGCATTATCTTCATCTTGCATGGACGCACTATGCCTTCGAGCTCTTTTTGCTCAAGCCTTATGCGCTCTGATTCATGCCACTTCTCAAACTCATCAATAAGAGCATAGATTATATCGCTCTGCACAATCTTGATGTGTTTCTCTTTGGCAAAGTTTATGATCTCCTCATGCGTGGTTATGTTGAATGCAAGTATCACAGCTTCGAGAGGGGTCTTCTCAAGGTTAGATTCTGCTTCAGAGATGTCTTTCTTTGACAGTTCACCTACTGTCGCTCTCCTGATGCTCATTCCCTTGCTCTTCAGAAGGCCAACAATCGCTTCCAATGAACCTATAGTATCTGCCTTGACTATGACCCCTTCTTTGTCGGTCACGATCATGACCTCTTCAACCTCTTCCTGGACATCGGACATGGTCTGTGCCAGCGTGTCTTGCGTTGCTGATCGCAAAGGCATGCCTGCAATGACGTTGTTCAGTTCTGGAGCTGAAATCTTGACTCCTGTAGCTGCTACAGCTTCTTTAACAGTTTGGAACTTAGCCTTCTTGTCCCGCATCTCTGCTAGTGGCATCGGCTGCAGCAGAGCACGTACTTTCGTGACTATCGGTTCATTCACCCCTCCGATGACAATAGTATCATTGACGCGTAGCGTACCGTCGTAGATTATGACATCGATCGTCTTGCCCAGACCTTTCTCTTCTTTGACCTCAAGTATGGTCCCTTTTGCGATACCGCTCGTGTCGCAGGTCAGGCATTTCTCGAGATATTTCTGAGCAAGTCCTGTGACGACCATGAGAAGTTCAGGTAGTCCTTCACCGGTCACTGCTGAGACAGGGACTATGGCTATCTCTTTTGTGAAATCACCTACGCGGTCAAACCTTTCTGCAGGGAATCCAAACTCATACATCTTACCGACAATCTCATAGATCTTATTATCTATGATATTCCTGACTGCAGGGTCTTGATCTGTTATGTTCTTCAGCAGGGATCCTGTCTTGGTCTGCCATCTAGGTATCAGGTCAAGCTTGTTTGCTGCTATAACAAAAGGAGTCTTGTAATTCTTCAGTATCTCGATGCACTCGATAGTCTGCGGCTTGAAACCCTCATTTATATCAATCACCAGTATCGCTATGTCTGCCAGATTTCCACCGCGTTTCCTTAGACTTGTGAAAGCTGCGTGACCTGGAGTGTCGATGAAAAGAAGGCCTGGAATCGTGAACTTCATGTTCAGTGCCTTTAGCAAGGCACCTGCTTTCTTCTCTATCACATCAAGAGGTATGATCGATGCCCCTATCGCCTGGGTGATTCCCCCTGCCTCTTTTGAGACAATCCTGCTGCCTCTGATAGAATCTAATATGCTTGACTTCCCATGGTCTACATGACCTACAACAGAACACACTGGGCTTCGTATTCCGCAGGTATTATTGCTGTTTACCATGATATTGAGGAAAAGGCAGGTGCTTTTAAAGGTTACCATGTCGGGGCTTGTTTGCAAGTTAGGGGATTAGGGTTATAAGTGGGTTTCCCCACTGTTTTCGTTCTATGACTAATAAAACGTTGGGAGTGGGGAGACCCCAGGATGGTAACGTATGTAGTGGACCTTAAAAAGTTAATGAAAATAA